>JBKCTK010000371.1:0-10046 GCA_046319055.1 Synechococcaceae cyanobacterium | reverse complement strand
GGCCCACAGCGACGGCTGGGAAGCGGTGATCGCCCAAATGGAGTCCAGCAGCTGGGAGGCGATCACCGCCTGCTGCGGTCTCAGCCGCCAGGAGCTGGAACACACCGCCCACCAGCTGGCCGCCTGCAAGGCGGTGGTGTTCGCCTGGGCCATGGGCATCACCCACCACAGCAATGGCACCGCGAATGTGCGGGCGATCGCCAACACCGCCGTGCTGACGGGCAATGTGGGCCGGCCTGGGGCGGGCACGATGCCGATTCGGGGCCATTCCAACGTGCAGGGCTTTGGCTCGATGGGGGTGAGCGCCAGCTTGCGCGAGCCGTTGCGGCAGGCGCTGGAAGCGTTGCTGCAACGCCCGCTCCGCCGCGAACCCGGCTACGACACCCGGCGCCTGATCGAGGCCGCTGACCGGGGCGAGGTGGACACCTTGTTGTGCTTGGGCGGCAACCTGTTCGGAGCCAACCCCGACAGCGACCAGGCCCGCCGCGCCCTCGGTCGGATCGACACGGTGGTGTACCTGGCCACCAAGCCCAACACCGGCCACTTCCATGGCCTGGCGGCGCGTCAAACCCTGCTGCTACCTGTGTTCAACCGGTTCGAGACCCCCCACCGCACCACCACCGAATCGGGCAACAATTGGGTGCGGCTCAATGACCCCGGCAGCACCCATCTGCGCGACAGCCTGCTGATCAGCGAGCTGGAGTTTCTCGGCGAGCTGGCCCACCGGCTGCATGGCTCCTCCCCGATCGATTGGCGCCGTTTGCGGGATCCGGTGTACGTGCGCGAGCTGATCGCCCGCACCGTGCCCGGCTACGCGCCACTGGCGGAAATCGATGCCAATGCGAGGGAGTTCCAGGTGGAGGGGCGGGTGTTCAGCGAGCCCCGGTTTGCCACGGCCAACGGCCGCGCCCAACTGGCGATCACCCCCCTGCCCCAGCTGACCATGCCAGATGAGGCCCATTTCGGTGGACTAGCAGCCGGCGAAAAGGGGTTGGTGCTGAATCTGATCACGGCCCGCAGCTACGGCCAGCACAACACCGTCGTTTACAAGCAAGCCGATGCCTATCGCGGCATGCCCCACCGCCAGACGATCCTGATGAATCCCGAGGATCTGGTTGCCAGCGGTCTCGAGGCACACCAGCGGGTGACCGTGCGGGGTGAGGCCGGACAGCTGGAGGGCGTAGAGATCATCCCGGGTTCGATCCGCTCCGGGTCGGCGCTGATGTTTTACCCCGAGGCCAATGTGTTGATGCGGGCCGTGATCGATGGCGAGAGCGGCACTCCGGCCTTCAAGCGGGTGCCGGTGCTGGTGCGGGGGTGAGCTCCGCCATGGCCCCCTGCCTCATCGTGGGCAACACCTGAAGTTTGGTGATGCCTGGAACCCACGGCAAGGCGTCGCCAAGCTGTGAGCCAATCTTTCTCTGGGTGTCCACTTTCGATACCCACAGGATCCAGGCAGCGCTGATTCTTCCGAGCTGATCAGTGTGAGCTCGTCAGTCAGAGCTCGTTAGGTTGGGCTCGTTAGGTTGGGCTCGTTGGTCTGGGCTCGTTAGGTTGGGCTCGTCAGTCTGGTCTGGATAGGGAGCAGTCGGCTGGTGACCTTGATGGCCGCTGCATTTCCCAGCATTAGCTCGGCACCGCTGTGGTGCTCTGGACAGATGGGGATGACAAGTGGTTGCAGCCCATGCCAGAGAAACTTTAGTCTGGCTGTCGCTGCTAGGGTTTAGCCATCAATCGTGGCTTCGAGCGCATTCAATATGAAGCATCCCATCGCTTTGTTTGGTCGCCATGCATGATCAAGCGTTGGCCTCCATGTCCCTGCATCCGATCGTCGAAGAGCTTGTTGCGCTGATTGCGAACAACCACTGGCAACAGGATTTTGAAGCAGCGATTCAGAATGCGCAACGGGCCAATGTCGCTGAACTGGAGGGGATTAACACATTAGCCGATTATCTTCGGTTCGTGAACGACTTTGTGACCTGGCTGCCCATTGAGAACGAGACTGGAACAGTCTTCTACAGCAAGGCTTGCGCTTTCTATTTTGTTCTCGATCAAATGCCGATCGTTCAGCATCAGAATCGTGTGCGCCCCTATGCCCAGCAGCCTGAGCTCACGCCGCTGTCGCAGTGGATCGTGAGGTATGCGCAGCAGATGGGCAGCTTCATGGATAGCCCTGAATCACTCTCTGAGGAGACCCTGGCAACGTTCTATCGCTCGCCAGTCTACAATCTGCACGAATATGTGCAGCCCCGCGGCGGCTGGAAAACCTTTAATCAGTTCTTTGCTCGAAGTGTGAAGCCGGGCTATCGCCCGATCGCGGCCATCGCCGATCCTGCGATCATCACATCGCCAGCGGATTCTGTCTTCAGTGGCCAGTGGGAGATCCGTGCCGATTCAGGGGTCACAATCAAAGGTCTGCACTGGAGCGTGGAGGAATTGTTGGCGGGGAGCCCTTACCAGCACCGCTTCGCCAATGGCCTGTTCACCCACGCCTTCCTGAGTCCGACGGACTATCACCGTCAACATGCCCCCGTTGACGGGGTTGTGCTGGAGGCACGCGTTATCCCCGGGCAGGCCTACCTGCAGGTGGTGGCGGAAGCGCCGGATCAGGAGCCAGAGCCGGCCAATCGCAGGTTGGTCGCCCGGCGTCATCTCAACGCACCGGATGAGGCGGGCTATCAATTTGCTCAAGCCCGCGGCCTGGTGGTGTTCGATTCACCGATTGGCTTGGTGGCGGTCTTGCCGATCGGCATGGCGATGGTGTCCTCTGTGGTGCTCACCGCCGAACCAGGGATGACCCTCCGCAAGGGGGAAGAGATCTCCTATTTCCAATTTGGCGGTTCAGATGTGGTGATGCTCTTTGAAGCCTGTAGCAATGTCAGCATCACAGCCCAGCTTGGAGTGCACTACAAGGTTGGCAGTCGGATTGCTCAGGCTTATCCTGTTTCAACGCGGCTCGATCATCCAAGCTGAGCAGACATCTGCACCGTGGTTGGCAGGGTGCACCCCCTGCTGCGGGTTCTTGGGGGCAACCGGTGCTGGCTCGCGAATGCCCCTGGTCCCATCCGCCTGAGGTGCCAGAGCCCTTGGGGTCACTGAATCCCTGAGATGGGTCCATGAGATGGATCCCTGAGGCATTTAGTTGGGCATGGTGACGAACTCTTCGGCGACCGAGGGATGCAGCGCCATGGTGCGGTCAAAGTCGGCCTTGGTGGCACCCATGCCGATTGGAATTGCCGCCATCTGGATGATCTCGGCGGCGTGCTCTCCCACCATGTGGGCCCCCAGCACCCGCTCGCTGGCGCGCTCCACGATCAGCTTCAGCAACACCTTCGGATCACGGGCCGGCAGGGCCTGGCTCATCGGCCGGAAGCGAGCCCGGCAGACGCGGATCGCCTCGGCCCCATGGCGTTCGATCGCCTGCTCCTCCGTCAACCCCACCCCCGCCAGCTCCGGCTGGCTGAACACGGCGCTGGCCACCAGGTTGTGGTCCACCTGCCGCGGTCGGTTGGCGAAGAGCGTGTCCGCCAAGGCCCGGCCTTCGTCGATCGCCACGGGGGTGAGATTGACCCGATCGGTCACATCGCCAACGGCATAGATTCCGGGCACATTGGTGCGTTGGTCGGCAGCCACAGGGATCCGGTGGCCCTCCACCGCCACCCCGGCCGCCTCCAGGTTCAGCCCCTGCAGAAACGGCCGGCGGCCGGTGGCCAGCAGCACGCCACCACAGGCGATCGCCTCACCGCTTTGGGTGGTGACGCTGAGCTCTCCTGGCAGGCATTGGCCGGTGATGGCGGCGGGGGAATGGGCAAAGCGCAGCTCGATGCCATCGGCCCGCATCGCCTCAGCCACCGCTTGGGCGCACTCGCGATCGAAGCCGCGCAGCAGGTGAGTGCCCCGCACCAACTGGATCACCTTGACGCCAAGGCCGTTGAGGATGCAGGCGAACTCGCAGGCGATGAAGCCCGCTCCCACGATCACCACCGATTCCGGCAGCCGCTCCAGCAGGAACAGGTCATCGCTGACCCAGCCCAGCTCGGCGCCGGGGATCGCCGGACGGTGGGGCCGGCCGCCGACGGCGATCAGGATGCGCTCGGCCCGCAGCGCGCGTTCGCCACCATCGAAGGCCTCCACCGCCACGCTGGTGGGGCCGCTGAAGCGACCCCAGCCCCGCACCAGCTCCACCCCCGGCTTGTCGAGGAAACCGAGATGGAGCGCATTGAGGCGATCCACTTCGGCGCGCACGTTGGCCAGCAGGGTGGCGGCGTCATGGCGCACGTCGCCAAGGCTCCAGCCGTAGCTGGCGGCGTCGGCCAGCAGGTGGCGGAAGGCCGAGCCATACACCAACAGTTTTTTGGGCACGCAGCCGCGGATCACGCAGGTGCCGCCCACCCGGTCACCCTCCACGATCGCCACCCGGGCCCCATGGCTGGCCGCCCGCTTGGCCGCCGCCAGGCCACCGGAGCCGGCGCCAATCACGATTAGGTCGAAGGAGTCGCTCATGGGGCGGGGTGGGGGAGAGGCGGTGGCGTTGGAGAGGGGGAGCTGTGGGAGGGCCGCTGCGGGGGCGTGGGGGCCCGGGCGGTGGGGCTCTAGAGCTGTCCGGCGGTTCCCCCATGGGCTTTCGGACTGTTGGGCGGCCGTGGGGGGTGGGGGCCGGAAACCATGGCCTGGATCCGACGGTTTCGATTGTCTTCCCTTGCTGCCACATCAGAGCCAGCGGTTGGCCTGCCGCCGCCGATCCGCCGCGCCCCAACCGCTGCACCCCTGCCCCCTGCGCGCCTGGCGCCTCCACCGGTCCTCCGCCTTAGCTGCTGCCCCCCTACTCGCTGTCGGGTGGCTTCAAGGCCCCGGCCGAGCCACCGAGCCAGCCGCCAGCGACCTGCTCAGCGCTGCCTGCTTGAACGGGCCAGCCGCCGGCACCGGTCAGGATCGGCCGGTTGGTACGAGACAGCCTTATCCGCGGCCTCCGCGACGGGCTCTGCCGTGGCCTCCGCCGCGGCTCAGGGGCGATTCAGAGGCGCGGTTCAGCAGCGGTTCAGGGGCCCTCGCCGCTCGGCCGCTCCAGCGGAAAGCCCTCATCGCCCCAGCGGCTGAGGCCACCGCGCAGGTTGGCCACCCGCGCCAGCCCCGCCTTGTGCAGCTGCTGGGTGGCGAGGGCCGAGCGGCTGCCGGCATGGCATACCACCACCAGCGGCCGATCCAGCGGCAGCTCGCCGCGGCGCCGCTCCAGCTCCGGCAGCGGCATCAGCAGGCTGCCGGCGATGCGGCCATCGGGGCCATGGAACTCCTCGGCGGAGCGCACATCGAGCACCGTCAGCTCGGAGCGATGCAACGCCACCCAGGCGGGAGGCAGCTCCGGCAGCCCGGCATAGCTGCGCAGCAGCGGCGCCCAGGGTTGGTCGGAGGGAGGCTGCATGGGCCGACCCGAGCGCAGGTTGCCGGGGAGCGCCTCGGCGATGCGGTTCGGGTGGGGTAGCCGCATCGCCTGCATGTGGCCCACGAAATCGCGCTGGCGCGCCCGGCCGCCGAGGCGGGCATTGAAGGCCTTCTCCTCCGCCACCGAGGTGACCATGCGGCCGTTGTAGTCGTGGCCGGGGTAGAGCAGGCAGGCATCGGGCAACGAGAAGAGCTGCTCGGTGATCGAGCGATAGAGCGTGGCGGCATCGCCCTGCTGGAAATCGCAGCGGCCGCAGCCGCGCACCAGCAGCGCATCACCCGTCAGGGCCAGGGTGTGGTCATCCAACACAAAGCTGAGGCAGCCATCGGTGTGGCCGGGGGTGCCGCGCACCTCCAAGAAGCGACCGCCAAAGGGAATCCGATCGCCAGGCCGCAGCGGCAACGACACATTTTCGGCGCCGGCGATCGCCGCCAGACCGATGGCGCAGCCGGTGGCTTCGCGCATCAGCCAGCTGCCGGTCACATGGTCGGCGTGGACGTGGGTGTCGAGGCAGGCTCGCAGCTGGATACCCAACTCCTGAATCAAGGCCAGATCGCGGCTGTGCTGCTCGAACACCGGATCGATCAGCAAACCAGCGCCGCTGCTCACCTCCGCCAGCAGATAGGTGAAGCTGCCGGTGGCGGCATCGAAGCACTGGCGGAACAGCAGGGCCTGCCCGCCCGCGGCGGCCCGCAACAGGGGAGCGGGGGTGTTCGCAGCGGTTTCCGCACGGGTCGGCATGGCTCCAGCGACGGCGCCTCTCAGACCTAGGCGCGGCGGCCGCCGCTGGGCAACTGTGGCGGGCGTTCCCACCCCACGGTCAACTGTCCCGCGTCAATCCCGCGAGGATGGCCGCCCGGCCAGAAACCCCATGCCTTCGCTTGAGCCGCCAGCGCGGCGGATCCTGCTGACGGGCGGCAGCTCCGGCATCGGCTTCGAGGCCTGCCGGCTATTGCGGCAAGGCGGCCATCGGCTGTGGCTGCCCTGCCGCGATGCCGCCACCGCCACAGCCACAGCCACAGCCACAGCCCTGGGGCAACGGCTGGCGCCGGAGCTGCAGACGCCGATCTGCGACCTGGCCGATCTGGAGAGCGTGGAGCGCTGCGCCAAGGCGCTGCTGGAGGCCGGCGAACCGATCGACACCCTGGTGCTCAATGCCGGGCTGCAGTACAGCGGCGCCCCACAACCGCGCTGGTCGGCCCAAGGGTTTGAACTCACGATCGCCGTGAACCACCTGGCCCACCAGGCGCTGCTGCAGCGGCTGCTGCCGTTGCTGCTTCGGGGCCAACAGCCGCGGCTGGTGATCACCGCCTCGGAGGTGCACGATCCGAAGAGCCCCGGCGGCCGGGTGGGGCTGCCGGCGGATTTGGGGGCGCTGGAGGGGCTACGGCAAGGGCCCGGCGCGGCGATGCTGGATGGCAGCCAGCGCTTCAATGCCGAGAAGGCCTACAAGGACAGCAAGCTTTGCAATCTGCTGATGGCCCGCGAGGCGGAGCGGCGCCTGCGGCTGCGGGGTACACCGCTGCCGGTGCTGGCCTGGAGTCCGGGGTTGGTGATCGCGCGGGGTCCTGAAGGCTTCTTCCGAGACAGCCGCCGCCAGAACCCGCTGGGCCAGGCATTGTTCGCCCTGCTGGCCCGGGATCTGCTGCGGGTGTGCGAGAGCCCGGAACGGGCGGGGGCGCTGCTGGCGGGCCTGGCCGTGGATCCCCTGCCGGCCGACACGGGCTTCCGCTACAGCAGCAACCGGGTGCTGGGGCCAGGGCGGCTGTGTTTCGAGGAGCGCCAGCCCAGCGCCGCCGCCGGCGACGACCGGCTGGCAGAGGAGCTGTGGGATGTGAGCTCCATCCAAATTGGCATCTGCCACGATGGAGCCAAAGCACCAGAATTGCTGTAACACCAAGCAGTTAGCCCGTAGACCATCCAAGCAGCCGGGCCCGTGGAGACCTTCGCCTGTGAATCCCTACTGGTCGAGTCCTTGATCGCCACAATCCTCCCGGCGGGGTGCTCGGGAGAATCAAGACAACTGAGCTCGAGCGAGCATTCCGAGGGTTGTTGCTCGAAGGGCTGCCAGGCGCAAAGCGCCGGAGGGAGCTGACAGGAGCGGTGTCAAAGCGGGACCATTTGACACCGCTCAGGCTGATGCAACGTTGCTGCAGGACCAAGCCTGGTGGCTGGTCCAACACGCTCCCTGGAGGATGCGGAACTGGCTTGGCGATTCAGCAAGTCCGGTGCTGGCAACGAGGATTCAGCAATGCAGCAATCCTGCATCAGCTATCAAGCTGACATCCCACATGCGCCCTACAGCTCAACTACAGAACCGCGGCAATCCAAGGACATTGCCTAGCCACTGTGAATCTGTATGAAGACAATCCGTCTGCTCTAGGCAGGTCCATAGGGTTGGTTTGACCCGCAAAACAGCAATGACTGCTCACCGCAAGATTTATCTTCACTGGAGTGCAACAGATTATGACTGGGCTCAGCCTGGTCATTACCACTCAGTCGTTAATGGCGACGGTGTTGTGCAGCGTATGCATGACTACAACATGGATCTTACGGCACATACATACCATCGCAACACGAACTCGATTGGCATTGCCTGTGCCTGCATGGGAGGCCTCCACGACCCATGGACAATGCCTCCCAAATCAGTGCAGCTGGAGGCGATGTGTCGTGAGGTTGCACGCATCATCACTAACTGGGGGTGGAGCGAAGCAGAGATCACGGTTCACAACATTCTCACCCATGCCGAGGCGGCTGCGAATCGTGATGGCGTGGTCATGCATGAAAACTATGGACCAGTCGCATGGGGTGGCACGGGTGAGCGCTGGGATTTCATGTGCCTCACCAAAAACGGTCCCGACACGGGTGGCGACAAGATACGGGAGATGATCCGACATTACTATCGCGAGTTGCAGTCGGGCGGAGCTGATTCACCAACGTCGGTCTCCAATCCGCTAGCTGACAGCGTGCCCAAGGAGATGTCGGCCAAAGGAGAGACATTAAAGGTCTTGCTTGATGCCAACGGCACGTCGTGGGCAAAGGTCAGCGAACTTCTCAGTCTTTACAAAATTCCATTTATGTGGGATGCCGACAAACGACGGATCTTGCTTGGTTCGAGTTCGATCACGCCGCGTTACAGCCAAGACCAGGTTGACCCCAAGCCCGGCGTGCCTAGCTTCGATCTTACCCTTCAAGGCGCAAATTCTCCCGTGATTCTTGTTGGCCTCGTTTACGACAATAGCGCGTACTGCAGGGTGCTCGAGTTCGCGGAGGAGCTGGGGATTTCCGCAAGCTTCAACCCGTTTGCGCTGCAGGAAATGCGGGGGGGCTGATCGGGAACGCAAGCGCATCAGCCTGGTCGCCGCCCCTGGGTGTTTCTGGCTCCGTGGAGCATCCATGCCTCGCGGCCTATCCGCTGTGGTCCTGAGTGATCAGCACTGGGGCTCACCCCAGAGCGACTCCAGGCTGTAAGGGCCGCCCGGCAGGCAGCAGAACTGGCCGCTGATCAGGCGCTGGCCGCGATCCAGCGCCGCCAGCCGCGCCATGGAGGCGGCATCGAGACGCACGCTGGCGGCGGCGAGGTTTTCGACCAGCCGCTTGGGCTGCAGTGATTTGGGAATCACGGCGGTGCCGCAGCCGAGGCCCCAGGCCAGCAACACCTGGGCTGGGGTCAGGCTCTGATCCGCGGCGATGGCGAGCACCTCCGGATGTTCCAGCAGCAGCGGCGGCCGGCTATCGCCGCTGGAGCCCAAAGGCGCGTAGGCGGTGAGCACCACGCCGGTGCGCTGGCAATGGCGCAGCAACGCGGGTTGCTGCAGCAGCGGATGGCGTTCCACCTGCAGCACCGCCGGCTGCAGGCGGGCACCGGCTTGCAAGGTCTGCAACGTGGTCAGGTTGAAGGTCGACACGCCGATGTGGCGGGTCAACCCGGCGGACACCAGCGCTTCCATGGCGGCCCAGGTGGCGGCCAACGGCTGCTGGTCCAGCGGGATCAAGTCGTCGGCGCTGCGGGGCATGGCCACCCCGGGCCGCTGGGCGACGGGCCAGTGCATCAGGTAAAGATCGAGCTGATCGAGGCCAAGGGCCGCCAGGCTGCGCTCAAGGGCGGGCCGCACCGCCTCGGGGGCATGGCAATCGTTCCACAACTTGGAGGTGATCCAGAGTTGGTCCCGCCGCAGCTCGCCAGCGGCGAAAGCCTCGGCCAGGGCCTCGCCGATCTCGGCCTCATTGCCGTAGATCGAGGCGGCATCGAGGTGGCGATAGCCAAGCGCCAGGGCTTGGCCCACGCTGGCCGCGGTCTGGTGCGGCGGCAGGCGCCAGGTGCCCAGGCCAAGGGCCGGCATGGCGGAACCATCCGCCAGCGCAAGCAAGGGCATCGGGGCAGCCGACATGGCGGGCGGATGGAGATGCCTCAAGCTTGGCGCCGAGCGGGGGCGACAGGGGCGGGGCGCTCGGTGGAATCGAGGCCTGCTGCGATGGGAATGGGCCTGCGGGGCAGGAGCAAGGGCTCCTACGCGGGAACATGGGCCGCAGCGCGGAAATCAGTGCCGCAGGGCAAGAACAAGGCCTGGGGGTTGTCTCGCGGTGCCCTGGCGAGGGTTTGGCG
>JBKCTK010000370.1:0-10412 GCA_046319055.1 Synechococcaceae cyanobacterium | reverse complement strand
CTGGTGCAGCTGGAGCAGCGTCTCGAAGCGCTGGAGCTGCAGTTGACCAACCAGGATCGCCCCGATCCCCAGGAGATCACCCGGCTTGAAAATGTCGACCGTCTGCTGGATGACTGCCGCGCCCTGCTGGAACTGGATGCCGCGCCCGTTGCGCAGCCATCGCCCCCCCCTATCACTGCTCCCCCCTTGGTGGAAGCGTCGGAGCCAGCTGAGGAGGAGGGGTCTGCCTTTACGGATGCTCGGCACGACGACGCGGGGGATGAGCTGCTGGCCGCCTGAGGGACGGCCTCCAGGGGCTGGTCGAAGGTGTCAAAATAAAAAGAAAGCCAGCCATGGCCTTTCCTTCCTCCTCACACAGCCCTTCGGCCCACAGCGGCTCAAATTCACGCCCCGCCACCGGCGGGGGAGGAGCCCCATCGGCCCGCCGCCAGCCGACTCCCTATCCGCCCAACACCCATCCAGAGGGCGAGCATCAGCTGGAAAAGTTGGAATTTGCCCTCGCTGTGGCTCTGACCCGCGGAGATCAGCAACGTTCCCAGCAACTCAGGGAGCAGATCGCCGCGCTGGGGGGCAATCAAGAGGAACCGGGCACTTGATGACATTTTGGTCGACTCCACCACTGCTGATCCTGCACGGCCAGCCGTGATTCCTTATAATGCACAGGAATACATTGCCGTTCACCTCCTCAGTGGGGTGAGTCGACTCATACCCATGACCGGCACGAAGCCACTGGCGCACACGCCACAGAACTCCCACCGGCCAGCGAAACCCCCATCACTCTCCCTGCATCAGGCGGGCCACGGAGTTGATCCCGCTGCCCGTCGAACCTTCTTATCGAGAGCTTCGGAGCTGGATCAGTTGGCCCGCCAAGCCGCAGAACGTGGTGATCTGCAGCAGGCGGGGCGCCTCATTCTCGAAACCCTCGACTGTGAGCGTCGGGCCGGCAGTCTTGGTCCCCAGGTGCTGCAGCTGATCAAACCGCGCGGTTGACCGCGTGGAACAGGGCGTGCTTTCGCCGGTCAGAACGCCTGTTGTTTCAAGCTCCTACGCGCTATGGGCTGATTTCACTTGGCGATGCGCGGGTGACTTGCCTCGTCAGTCCCTTCGAAGCAGATGCCTGCCGGTTTTCATGCTCTCGCGAAGCTGAGCATGTTGGCTCAGCGACCACGGGGTCTGGGCAGGTTTGCCCGAAACGTTTCCTTCCCCCCTGACCTCATACCCTCGGCAGGGCCTGAACTCACGTCAGGCCTTGCCGGATTTCCTCGGAACGCATCCAAACCAGAGCCTTGCGAGTTCAGAAGAGCGATTTTCAGGCAGCCCTGGGGGTCTGGGAGCATGCTGATCGACGACGTCATCACGCAGTGATGGTCATCAGACCACCACTGGCTGCACCGATCATGCTTGGTGAGCCGGCGAGTCAGCCCAACATCAGCGTGTTGGGGCGATTGCAGAATCGCGCCGCTCGCCAAGTCTGAGTTCCGTAGATCTTCGGAGGCGTGTTGTTGCTTCAGAGGCAGTGGCATGCGGTCATCCCCCCTGGACCCCTGCGCATGATTCTCCTCGGTCTGAGAGTCGCCCCATCAGCGCAGAACCAGGGGTAGAGAGGGCGATGAACGCGGTTTCCAAATCAGTAGATCAGCCAAAAGGCTGCTTTTTGAAGGAACCCTTTGCTCGAACTAACAATTCATGTCTGAATCACCAGTGGGCCTGGTGCTGATTCGCGAGAGCCTTGCTGCGAGGCTGTTGGGAGGTTGGTAAGGTTGCCGGGGAATGGACCGGTGCATCCGTTGGATGCCGGCAGGTTCCCCGGTTGCTTCGTGCTGTCTTGGCTGATTGGTTAGTAGCAGCCCTGCACCGAGATGCGGTAGCTGAAGCCCAGCGCACCGGGGTCATTACTAGCCCCTACCTTGAAATTCATCTGACTAGCCTGCTTACCGGCAATCGCTGGGAAAGGCCCGAACATGCGGCCGCTACCGATCGGAGGATTCATCAACTCATTGATGACTTGCAGGCTGGAGCCATCACTAAACTTCATGTATCCTTGTACTGGGTAGGTTGCGTTGGGGTCGGATGAGTTGGCCGTGAAGAAGAATTTGTAGCTGGTGTAAGGCTGGTTAACGATGAAGTCGGTATTCCAGTTGTTTCGGCTAAATGGCATGACTTTGCCAGGGCCCACGGACTTGGATACAATGGGCGTGACGCCATTGCCGCCGATCGGTTGTAGAAATTGGCAACGATCTTGGGCCAGCCCCGGCGCGGCAGAGCTCATCAGCAGGGTGCCGATCAGCAGGGAGGCAGCCTTGGCGCGACCATGGGCTGAACCGGTTGCTGTTTTCATGTTGCGGGCATTTCAACCCCAACAGTTTAAACAGAGGTTCTCCTGGCCTTGCGAAGCATCAACCCCCGATTGCCCTGCGCCTTTCCGCCGTGACTCCTGTGCCCGCCCTGTTGGCGAGTGTGCTCTGCTTCAGCCTGATGGGTGTTTGTGTGAAGTCCCTGGGCGGGCGCCTACCGCTCAGTGAGGTGGTGCTGGCCCGGTCGTTGATCAGCCTGGCGGTTAGCCAAGCGATGCTGCGGCGCAGCGGCCTTTCACCCTGGCGCCCCGGTTGGCCGCTGTTGGCGCTGCGGGGGGTGTTCGGCACCCTGGCTCTCTATGCCCTGTTCGCCGCCTATGCCTGGCTGCCCCTGGCGGCGGTGACGGTGATCCAGTTCCTCAATCCAGCCTTCACGGCCCTGTTGGCCTGGTGCTGCCTGAAAGAGCGGCCGTCACCCCGGATCGGGCTGGCCCTGGTGCTCGGATGGCTGGGGGTGTTGGTGTTGATGGGCCCGGGCACGCCTGCTGCCCTGCCGCTGCCGGGCGTGTTGCTGGCGGCATTGGGGGCCTTGCTGGCGGCGTTGGCCTATGTGAGCGTGCGGGCCTTGGCGGTGCGCCAGCCGGCGCTGGTGATCGTGTATTGGTTCCCGTTGGTGGGGGTGATGTTCAGCCTGCCCCTGGCGCTGCGTCATCCGGTTCGGCCCACAGGGATGGAGCTGCTGGCGTTGCTCGGGGTCGGCCTGTTCACCCAGGCCGGCCAGCTGGGACTGACCCGGGGCCTCATGGGCATGGCCGCTGCCCGGGCCACCGCGCTCACCTATGGCCAGGTGCCATTGGCGGCCTTGTGGGGGTGGTTGTTCTTCGCGGAGATTCCCTCCGGCAGCGTGTTGGTTGCGGCGTTCTTGGTGCTCGCCTCGATCCTTCTGAGCCTATTGCCCTCCCCATGAGGCGCCAGCCCGGCCACGATCCCAGCCCCGCGGTGGGGATCCGGAGCGATAGTGGGAATGGCCATCGCCCGGGGCGATTTGATGTTTCGCCATCTGCTGGTGCCCACGGATGGTTCGGAGCTCTCCGCGGCGGCCATCCGCCGGGCGGCGAGCTTCGCGGCCGACACCGGCGCCACAATCACACTGCTGCACGTGATCGAGAGCGTGCTTCTGCCGCCCCAGGGCTCCCTCTTCGGCGATCCGGTGCTGGCCGATCCCGACCTGCCGGTTCGCCTGCAGCGACTGGAGCGCGACAACGCCCACCAGCTCCTGGCCCGAGGCCAGGAGCTGGTGGCGGCGGCTGGAGTGGCCTGTGCGGTGGAGCTTGCCGAGCCGGGTCCGATTCACACCGTGATCCTGGAGGCGGCCCAGCGGCATGGCTGCGATCTGATCTTCATGGCCTCCCATGGCCGCGGCGGGCTGGGGGGCTTGGTGCTGGGCAGCGCCACCCAGCGGGTGCTGGCCCATGGCTCCCTGCCGGTGCTGGTTTACCGGGAGCCGTCGCCCCCACCCGCCTGAGGCTGGCAGGGGGAGCGGGGCATTCCAGCCCCGCCCCATGGGCTGGTGCTCCGGAGCCGCCGCTGGGCGTCATCCCACGGCCTGGATCACTCCAGACGCAGCGCCACGACCGCACTGTCGTCGCAGACGCCCAATCGCTGGAGCGCTTGCTTGAACTCAGTCGGGTGGTGGTGCGGTGGGCCGGGCTGGCCCTGCCGTGGGCTCGGCCGCTGAGGGGGCCGGCGGCAGGGGCGAGAGTCCGCGGCTGAGTTGCTGGGCTGGCCAGCCCGCCGCGATCAGCAGCAGGGCCCAGGCCGTGGGACCGCGATCCTCAACCAGGGCGCCCAGCAGGAAGGCCAGCGCGCCAACCAGCACGATCAGCGGCGTCACAGGCCAGCCCCAGACCCGGAAGGGCCGCTCCAGCTGCGGTTGGCTGTGGCGCAGCCAGAGCAGCGCCGCGATGCCGCTGCCATAGAGCACCACATAGAGGAAGGCGGAGAGGGCCAGCAGCAGGCTGAAGTCGCCGAGCAGCACGAGCAGTCCTGTGGTCGCCGTGGTGATCAGCAGCGCCGGCAGCGGGGTACCGCGCTGATGCACCCAGGCCAAGGGCGGCGCGAACAGGCCATCCCGGGCCAATCCGAACAGCACCCGCGGCGCGCTCATCAAGGAGGCGTTGATCAGCCCCAGCACCGACAGCAGGGCGAGGGCGGTGATCACCTGGCGGGCGGCGGGGCCGATGATGGCGGCCGCGGCGTCCGCCAGGGGCAGGTTGGAGCCCGCCAGCACGGGTAGGGGAAGCACGTGCAGCAAGGCCAGGTTCACCAACAGATAGATGGCGGTCACCGCCACCACGCCGCCGAGCAGGGATCGGGGCAGGTCCTGCTGCGGTCGCTCAAACTCCTCGGCGAAGTAGATGGGGCTGTGCCAGCCGTCGTAGGTGGAGATGATGGGTTGCAGGGCCGGCACCAACACCAGCACCAGGCCCGCCCATCCGAGCTCCGCCAGCGGGCCAGCCTGGATGGACTGCGCGGCAATGGCTTCGGGGGCGGGGTTGCCGCCGGCGGCGGGCACCAGGAAGCAGGCCGCCACCAAGGCGAGGAAAGCCAGGGCCTTGGCCAGGCTCAGCAGTTGCTGGCTGCCGCTGGCCGCCTGCAGCCCCAGCCACTGCACCCCGCTAAACAGCAGCACGCTGATCATCGCCACCAAACGCGGATCGCTCTGGAGCCATGGCAGCAGCGCCTGGGTGTAGTCGCCGGCGGTCATCGCCACCCAGGCCACGCCGAGGCAATGGCCCAGCCAGTCGATCCAGCCCACGGTGAAACCGGCCCGGTCACCGAAGGCGCGACGCGCGTAGACGTACCAGCCGCCAGCCAGGGGGATGGCGGTGGCCAGTTCCGCCACACACAGCGCTCCGAGCAGGGCGTAGAGCCCCCCCGCCAGCCAGGCCGCCAGGATCAGCGCATCCTGCTGTAGCAGGCCTGCCACCAGGCCGGGCGTGCGCAGGATCCCTGCGCCGATGGTGCCGCCCACCGCCCCGGCCAACCCGAAGCCGAGGCCGAGGAGCTGCAACAGGCCGCTGGAGCTGGGTGTGGAGCCGCTGGGGGGAGGGGCCGCCAGAACGCGCCTGCAGCTGGAGGCATGCTGTCACTTCCCGGGGCACGGCGACTGGTTCTCTGCCGGTCGGGTCGTAGTGGGGCCAGTCGCGGGGTTGGTTGGCTGGTCTGGGATTTGCGGCTGACCCATCACAAGGCAGAATGCATTCGTAGTAGGCCAACAATGCCGTGAACCCGAAGGTTGAAATCTATGTGTGGCGCAGCTGCCCCTTTTGCGTCCGCGCCCTACAACTGCTGGATCGTAAGGGTATCCATTATACGAAATATGTGATCGATGGCGACGAGCGCGCCCGGGAGCTCATGGCGGATCGCACCGGCAGTGGGCGCCGCTCCGTGCCACAGATCTTCATCAACGATGAGCATGTTGGCGGCTGTGATGACCTGCACAGCCTGGAGCGCGCCGGTCAGCTGGATCAGTTGCTCAATCTGGCGGCCTGACCTGAAGTGGGAGAGCCCAACGGCGGCCCAAGCGCTGCCGTCGAGCTCCCAATGCAAAACAAGGCATCAACGCCCGGTGGCGGGAAGAGGGATCGTCGCGAAGGTTGGGATCAGCTTTCTCGGTCGATGATCGATCGAACGTTGAGGACCACAGTTTGCGACGGTTGTACTCTAGAAACCGGCCGCAAATCATTACCCAGGTCTGATCGAGCTCCGGCGTGGGTGTTGTGATCGCGCTTGAAGAACACTTTGCCAAGCATCATCCCCCCCCGCAGATCCACCCTTGAGGCTTCTGAGCCTCTTGGGATCGCTGCAGGCGTGACAACAGCTACAAGCTGACCACGGCCGAGCAATGGTTCTGAACAGGAGTGGCGTTGGGTCAGTGAAGCGCAAGCGGCTTGGTGGATTCTGGCGGCGCCCAGAGCGATGCGAAATAACCGCAGCAGGTGGATCAGGCCGGCAGCAGCGCGCTGAGCTTTTGGCGGAAGTCGCCCTTGGGCATGCCACCACGCAGTTCACCATGGATCGTGAACTCACCTTCCGGATCGCTCACCACCAGGTAAGTCGGCCAACCCATGCCCTGCTTATCCGGGTACTGGGCCAGTAACACGCGCCGGTAGCGGCGATAGGTGGTGGTGTCCTGCAGCATCACGCTCACGAAGGTCACCCCCAGCTCACCGCAGACCGCAGCGTCGTAGTGGGCCATGCGGTGGCATGTGCCGCAATCCTCCGAGCTGAACTTGATCACGTGCAGCATGAAACCTCGCCAACGATGGGCTTGACCGTAGCTACGCCATGGCCTTGCCGGCGGGGTGAGGGCTGGGGAGGCGCCGGTGGCGGTCCATGGGACCCGAAGCCCCTCGGGTTTCTGGCGGTCGCGCCCCGTCGGGTGGCTCTTGCGCTTCGACCGGCCGCCGGCTCCAGGGCAAAGACCCGCTGGGCCAGCCTGATCACGGTCCCGTCCTGAGACATCGGAGCCAGCTGAATCAGGGCAGTGGCTGCCTCGGTTCGGTGGCAGCGCCATCAGTCCCGCCGGCGGCACCCATGTCGAATCCTGAGATCGGTGAGAGCCGCGTGAGACGGTCTAGGGCTCGGTGGGTTGAGGCCTGTCGCGGTCTGGGGAGCTGATTCGGTTGACGCGACGGGCGCTCAGGGGGGCGCCCAAGCAGCTGATGGTCTTGCGCGAATCAGGCTTGTGTGCGTATTTTTGAGATGTTGGTCGGTCTTGCTCGGGTCTTCGTTGCTGACACTTTCGGGCCAAGCCTCAGGAGCTCCATGCATGCCGTCCACGGTTCGGTGGCTTTTTGGTGTGCAAAGCACTCCGAGCCATCCGTAGCCGCCGGTCCCGTCCAGATCAGGTTTATACCAAAACAGTAGTTCAACGACCTTGTATTCCCCACCCTATTTTGCGCAGGGCTTGATTGGTTCGAAATCGCACTGTTTCGGCAGGTGATCGCTCCTCTTTATCCAAGCAGTCTGGACTGGACCTGCATTCTAATCCGTGGATTCACGTCAGCTAAATCCACGGATTTTTTGCATGATGACGACTCCCGGCCCCTGAGGCGTCCGGCGGGCGCCAAACCCCCGCAGCGTCTGCCGGGATGGCCCGTTTCTCGCAACTTTGCTCCCTGCAGCAATCCGCTGAGGCCCGGCGCCGCCGCTTCGAGGTGCCCTAAATCCCCTGCTCCTGAACCGTGTTCCAGGTGGGTCCGCGCCAGCGCTCCGCCAGGCTGGCGCTGCTGGCGCTGGCTAGCAGCAAGGCCGGCAGCAGCAGTGGATCGCCCTGCAGGGTGAACACGAACAGGGCGCAGAAGATCGGTGTGCGATTGGCGGCGGCGAACAGGGCGGTGGCGCCGATGGCCGCCAGTTGGGCCAGGGCTGTGGATGGCAGCCGTGCTAGGGGAGTCCAGGGCTTGAGGGCCGCGATCACGAGCGATCCCAGGGCCATGGTGTCGTGCATCAGGCCGCCGGGGCAGCCGCTGGCGATGCTCAGCAGCGAGGCAAGGCCCCGCCACAGCAACGTCAACGGCGGGTCGTCCGATCGCCCCGCCAATGCCGGCCCCAGCGACAGGCTGCCGTCGTTGAGGCTGAGGCCGCCGCTGGCGAGCGCCAACAGCGTTAGCGCCAAGGCGAGGCCGGCCGCAGTGGCCAGCCGCCACCGCCGCAGCAGGGTTTTCAGGGTTTGGGCCACCCCCACCAGCAGTCGCACGAACAGGCTCCCCAAGAGCGCCGCCAGCACGGTGATCAGAACCGCCCAGGGCATGGCGTCGGCTTGGAGCGGCCCCAACTGGAGCCCCTCCAGCCGAGCGGGCTGGCCCAGCCGGGTAGCCAGCAGCGTGCCGCTTCCGCCCACCAGCAGGGTGGGCAGCACCAGCGAAAGCCCTTTGTCGCGACTCAGCTCCTCAAGGCCGTAGGCGATCCCGAGCAGCGGTGAGCGGAAGGCGGCCCCAAGGCCGGCGCTGCCACCTACCGCCAGCAGCAGCGGCAGGGGCATGTCCGCCAGCGGCCGCAGCCGCGGCCAGCGGCGCCGGATCGCCAGCAGCACCGCCGCCCCGAGGGCGGCCGAGGGCGATTCCACTCCCACCGAAAGGCCGCCCAGATGGGTCAGCGCGATCAGGGGCAGGCGTCGCAGCTGGATGCCCAAGCTGAGCCTCCCTTCCAACAGGCGTTGCCGCTCCGCTGTGCCCGGATGCTGCAGCGCCAGGGCCGGTGTGAGGCCGCCGCCGCGGCCCTTGGCCAGGGGACCCCAGGCCAGGCTGAACAGCAGCAGGGACGTCGCGAACAGCAGCAGAGCCCCCTGCCAGGGAATCCCGGCTTGCTGCAGCCATAGCCGCTGCTGCAGCACAAAGCCCAGTTCCGACAAGGCCTGATAAGGCAGCATCAGCAGGCCGAAGCCCAGACCGAGCAGCAGCAACTTGGTCACCGCCCCGGCTCCCGCCGTCGGTGGGGCCTCGAGACGGTCCAGGCGGGGTGGCTCCATGGGGGCATTGTGAGCCGGCCATGGGAGCTTGTCCCCGATCGCTCCAGCAACCTCGGAGCCGTCCGCGAGCCGTTTCCAGATGAAGGATCCTCAGCCCCCGCTCAGCCCATAGGGCTGGCCCGGTTGGGGATCGATGAAGCGGCAGGTGCTGGCTTCGGCCGCCACCAGCGTCTCCGCTTCGGCGGGGCTGCCCTGAACCTGCAGCCAGTCGGCTAGAAGGCCGCTGAAGCGCACATCGCCGCCGGTGGTGCTGGCCAGCACGGTGGCGGGTTGAAAGCGGCGCAACAGCTCCGGCAGGGCGCTGCGACCGCGCACGAAGGCGCCGGCCAGCGGCAGGCCCACGTCGATCACCGGCGTGATGACGGCCGTGAGCCGGCGGTGGGGCAGGTCGGCGCTGGGGAAACCGTGGGGTTCCAGGTAAAGGCTGCCGGCGGGATGGTCCAAAAGCCAGCCGTTCTCCAGTTGGGGCACGGCGGCGCCGGCGGTGGCCAGCAGCTCCAGGTCACCATGCCGATGGCGCTCGCCCGGCCGCAGGGCGGTGACCTGCTGAAAGCCCAGCTGTCGTGCCTGGCGGGCAGCGGTCGGCGAGGCCACCACGGCCAGGTCGGTGGGCAGGAGCGCCAGGCTGGGGGGATGGGTGTGATCGGGCAGCCCCTGGCTGAGCAGCAGCAGATCGACGTGCTCCGGCACCGGTTGGGGTGAGGCCAGTTCGCCTTTGAGCAACCAATCCCCCGCGCCGAAGCGCAAGGGGCCGGTGAACCACGGATCCACCAGCAGCCGCAGCCCGGCGAAATCCAGCAACCAGCCATTGGCCCCCAGGTAGGTGGCGACCAGCGATGCGGCGGTGGCGGTCATGGGCCGGTGGGATGGGGCGAACGGGCGCCACCCTGGCGCAGGCCGGAGCTGGTTGGCGGGATGGGGCCCCCGAACCGGCCCACCGGCCATCAAGGCCTGCCAGCCAACGGGCCCGTGGACCTTGCCGGGGTCGCTCGCGGGGGGCTTTCGTGCATCGTTCCGGACATCAGGCTCGTGTCCCGGTCGCTTCGGCTTCAGCCATGTTCGAGGCAAGAAATTGGCTGAGCGCCTCCACAGGCTTCGTTCTGCGGGCGAGCTGGGCCTTGGGGGCTCAGGTCGCCACCAGTTCTGTGATCAATTCGCGGAACGGCCCATAGGGACTTGGGCACATCGCCCCCCCCTCAACCCTCGCCGCCTCGCGGAGATCTCGCTGTAGAACAGCTGCAACCAGGAGCCTCTCGCCAGGATCAAATCTCCAACACTCCCTCCAACACTGAAGATCTCGAAGTGGGATCAGGCTGAGGGGCCCCAAGCACAGCAGCCTCACGGCGCCCACGTTCGCGGCATGCGACGAGCCAGCGGTATCGCCGTCCGCTCCTTCTCCGGACACATAGCAAACAGCGACAAAAAGCAAACAGCGCAGCCCTGGCGCCTAGGAGCCTGTCGCACATAGATTTTTAGTCGGAGAATCAAAACAAAAAGCGACCCACGCGGAGTCAACACGGGAACTACTGAGACATGCAATTTAACCTTTATATTCGAAATGAGTTCCTGTGACTTATATCTAG
>JBKCTK010000369.1:0-16269 GCA_046319055.1 Synechococcaceae cyanobacterium | reverse complement strand
GGGGCCTGTCCTTGCGCCATGAAGCCCCCTTCATGAAGACCCACCTGATCTGATAACGATCACGGCTGTTGCCAAGCACAAACCACGCATAGCTGCGCCCGACCCCCTTAGGACGGCACCACGGCTGAGCAGGCCAAGGCCCGGGGCCAACGCTCCGGGCTTTGTTGTGGCGATCGAGCGAATTCAGAGCACCCCGCCAAGCCGGATCAGGGCCCCCACCACCACAAAGGCGATCGCCAGGGCGGTGATGCCGCGGATGTGCCAGGCCAGGCCCCTGAGGTTGTCGTCGGTGAGATCAGGAATCAGCCGCAGCCGGGCGTGCAGGGCCAGAGCAGCGGTGGCAGCCAGCAGCAGCAGCTTGACGCCCACCAGCATCGCGATGGGATTGGCGGGGCTGAATAACCCCGGGAAGGGGGGGAGATAGATCCTGGCCATCCACAAGCCCGTGGCCACCTGAATGGCAAGGGCGGTGAGACCCAGCGGCTCGAACGTCTCCTCGAAGCTGCGGATCGCCGCCGCGCTTCGCTCTCGCAGGGCTCTGGGCAGTACCCCCAGATCCAGCACCAGATGGCCGCCGGTCCAGACCGTGGCGGCCAGGGCATGCACGATCACCAGCAGCGGGAACACGGACACGGCAGCACCCGGGCAGCAGCTCCCACGATGGGTGCCATCGAGCGGGGTTGGCCGTGAAGGTGATCGTGGATCTGTGCGTGGTGCCGATCGGTGTGGGCGTGCACCTGGCCCCGTACCTCGCCGCCTGCGAGACGGTGCTCAGCGAGGCCGGCCACAAGATCCAGCTGCACCCCAATGGCACCGCCAGCGAGGGCGAGTGGGAGCCGGTGTTCGCCGCGATCAAGGCCTGCCACCAGGCAGTGCAGGCCATGGGCTGCCCCCGCGCATACACCACCGTGAAAATCAACACCCGCTGGGATCGCCCGCTTTGGCCGCTTCCCCCACCGCAATGCGCTCCTGGGGCGGGTGTCGGGTGCTGAGGAGCTGGCCTTTCTGCAGATGCCGGGCTCGCGCTTCTGAACCGGTTCAGGGATCAGCAGTGGAGGGAGACTGCTGCTGGTGGGACCCCGAGGGCTGCCGCTGACCACTGCGGTGGGAGCGGACCGACAACGTGAGCTCCCGAGGGGACCAGAAGGACACAGGCCCTGATCCAGATCCAGCCGGATCAGGGGCTCTGAGCCAACCGATGGCTTGTCAGCCTGGCCTTGGATGGCGTGGCGCCGGCATCATTCCTGAAGTGCCAGCGTGAACGCCGCGCAGCCTTGCCCCCCTTGGAATCCGATGGCGATGACCAGTGAACCGATCCGCTTCAGCGATGGGGCCGGCTACGACCGCTTCATGGGGGCCTGGAGCCGCCTGGCCGGCCAGGACTTTCTCGACTGGATCGCCCCGAACCGCGGCCTGCGCTGGCTGGATGTGGGCTGTGGCAATGGTGCCTTCACGCAGCTGATCGCTGAGCAGTGCGAACCGCTCAGCCTCGCCGGCATCGACCCTTCGGAGGCACAACTCACCTATGCCCGGCAACAGCCGCTGCTGCAGGGCGTGGAGTTTGTGAACGCCGACGCCATGGCCCTTCCTTTTCCCGATGACGCGTTCGATCTGGCGGTGATGCCACTCGTGATCTTCTACGTGCCGGACCCGGCGCAGGGTGTCGCCGAAATGGCGCGGGTTGTGGCCCCCGGTGGAACCGTGGCGGCCTATGCCTGGGATATGGAGGGCCGGGGCTTCCCTTATCAGTGCGTGAATGAAACCCTGGGTGCTGTCGGCCGGGCCATGCCCCTGCCGCCGAGTGTGAGCTACTCCGGCCTTGAGGCGTTGCGAGGCCTCTGGGCCAGCGCCGGCCTGGGCGACATCCACACCAGCGTGATCACGGTGGAGCGCTCTTACACCGACTTCGAGGACCTCTGGACCACCGTCCTCAGGGGGCCGAGCCCCGGTCAGGCCCTCGCGCTGATGAGCGAGGCGGAGGTCTCCCGATTCCGTGGGTTACTGCGAGAGCGCCTGCAGACGGTCGGCAGCGGGCCGATCACCTTGTCGGGGCGGGCTCATGCCATTCGGGGCACGGTGCCAAGCCTGTGAAGGTTCTTTTTTTGATCACTCGTGTTGGCTGGTTCCGACACCGCCAGGCCGTTCAACGGCAAGCCCTGGGAGCTGCGCGGCATCTCCCGCAAGCTGACATCTCCGATGGGGAGCGCAGGGCGAGTGCGGTGCCTGATCCTTTTGGTTTGGCCTCAGGGCAGCGGGCAGGGGCGAATCCGATCGAAGGCCGCCCAGTTGATGCGGCGCGGCGGGCCATCGCCACTGGGGTGGTCCTCAAGGATGTCGGCGAAGCAGCAGCCGAAGCGCAGCTGTTCCACCGGCCAGTGGGCCTGGGCATGCACCGGGCGCTCGATCGTTTCATCCACACCACTGAAGGCCAGCACCACTTCGGCGTTGAGGCTGCGCAGATCCGCCGGGCTGAGGCCATGCAACGGACTGGCGTCATCGATCCGATGCAGGGCCGTCCAGACCAGCAGGAACGCCACCCCTTGATCGCGCTGCAGCACCAGGGGCCTGAGCCGCCGCAACCGGTGCCCCTCACGGCTGATCTCATCCAGCGCCAGAAACGCTCTCAGCCGCGCCTCGCGGATGCTGTTGCCCCGTTCATTGGCCAGGCGGAAGCAGAGGGTGGGCTCGCCGTTGTAGGCGAACACCACCGCCGATTCGGAGAAGCGGATGCGGGCATTGCTGCGCGCGAAGCGGGCGAAGGCCAGCCCGGTTGTGATCGCCACGAACAGCAGGCCGCAGAGCGATTCGGCTGTCACCAGCAGGTTGGCGTAGAGGCCCACGGGGTGCAGCACGCCGTAGCCGATCGAACCCAGGGTCTGAACGCTGAAGAAAAACGCCTCCGCGAAGCTGGCGCGAGGCTGGGCGCCACCGGCGATGCCGGCGGGATCAAGCCGGTGCAAAGCGGCGAACAGCAGGTTGATCGTCAGGAAGAGGCCGGCGATCAGCGCCAGAAAGGCCGGCCAGGACATCGCGAGCGCGAACACGTAGGGCTCACGCCAATGCCGCCACACGGGCCGGTGCCGCCCGGCCAGGATCCCGCGATCTCGGTGCAGCTCCTGATGGGAGGGAGGGGGCATCCGGTGAGGGGGGGGCCGGTCATCGACGAGCTTCATACTTTCTCGCGCAAGAAGACAAATCGCCTCCTGGCGGCCAGCCGTCCAGGTCCTTGAAGCCGACATCAGGATGGGCTCCGCCCACCAGGCGAGCCCGACCTCAACCGGCTCTCAGCTGCTGCAGCTGCTCCTCCAGTCGCTGACGCAGGCGGTTCTGCACGAGGGCGCAGAGGTCATCGACGAGAGCGTTGTCGGCGCTCCAGATGGTGCGCACCCCATCGCGCTCGCAGCTCACCAGGCCGGCGCGCTGCAGCTGGCCCAGCTGACGGCTGATGTGGGACTGGGAGAAGCCGGTGACCTCGATCAGGCCGGCCACATCCATGGCGCCCTGCTTGAAGCGGCACCAGTCTGCTGCTGATCGCCATCAATGCCCTGGTGGCCTTCGCGGCCCTCGGCCACTGGCCC
The DNA here is from genome assembly GCA_046319055.1 of Synechococcaceae cyanobacterium. Classification (GTDB taxonomy): domain Bacteria; phylum Cyanobacteriota; class Cyanobacteriia; order PCC-6307; family Cyanobiaceae; genus Cyanobium. Next base: position 12,691 of record JBKCTK010000369.1, on the reverse strand, counting down.
ACGGCCAGCCTTCCCTTGCTGCTGCCCTTGGTGCTGGGAGGGGCGATCGGCGCGCTGGGGGGCCAGCGGCTCGCCCCCCATCTCAGCGACCGGAAGCTGCGCAAGGGTTTTGCGGCCCTGCTGCTCGGCTCAGCCCTGTTCACCGGTGCGGAGGCGCTCAAACGCCACCAGCTGATGCCGGATCCATCCACGGGGGCCACCCGCCATCACCAGGCGCCCGCCTTCCGGCATCGCGTGGGCTGATGGGCGTGTCAACGCCATCCCAACCAGTCATCCCGGCTGATCTGCCGTTCTGCCGTGATGAGCCAACGCACCTTTTCAGTTCCGCCTGTCCAGCCGTCCCAGCGGCGCCGAACCCGCCTTAGCTTCCCTGCAGCTGGAGCGGCAGGACGAGACGGGCGCCTGGGAAGCCGTGATCCCCTCCATCTCCACACCCTTCGTGGTGGCGGAGCCCAAGGATGAGAACGCGCTGATTGCCCCCGCCGTGGAAGGAACCAGCGGGTCGTTGCGGCAGCGCAGCGCGCCGGCGTCCAGCGCCTCGTGCTCACCTCCTCAACCTTTGCCGTCGCCGCGGGGAAAGCCAGCGGCACCGATGGGCCTGAGGCGTGGTCCGACACCGGCGCGGCGATCGGCGCCTAGCGAAGAGCAAGACCCTGGCCGAGCGCGCCGCCTGGCAGGCCGCCGCGGGCGGCGCGATGGAGATGGTGGTCATCAACCCGGGGGCTGTGTTTGGCTCCGCGCTCGTCGCGGCGATCGACGGCCAGAGCGTGGCGCTGGTCACCAAGATGAAAGCTGGCCCGATGCCGATGAGTCCTGATGTGGCGCTGGGCATGATCGGCGTCCGCGAGGTCGCGCGGCTGCACGTGAAGGCACTGAAGGCCCCGGGCGGTTGAGGACTGAGCATGCCGCAGGAAGGAAACGGCAGGAGGAAGGCAAGCAGAAGGCCAGGAACCGACCGGGAGATTCACGGGCGATCCCTGTGCCCGATCAGCTCCGCCTTCGACGTGGTCGTCGACAAGTGGACGATCCTGATCATCCGAGACCTGATGATCCATGGAACCCACACCTACTCGGAGTTCCTTGAATCACCGGAGATGATCTCCACCAACATCTTCGCCGACCGCCTCAGCCTGCTGACCAGCCCATAGCTGATCGAACGGATCGACCCGGAGGCTGCCGCGCACAACAACGGCTTCCGGCCCACCGAGAGCGGCGCAGCGCTGGAGCCCGTGCTCCAGGGCCTTGTCAGATGGTCGCATGCCCGCCTCAAGGCCTGTTATGCCGGCATCCTCAAGATTCCCTGAACCTCACGCGCGGCCGCCAGGCCATGGGCCCATCGGCATCACTCGTGAGGCACTCTGCCAAGGATGAAATTAGCCAGGTCCCCAACTGTAGGAACGTAGGCATGGAAGAAATCATGGATCTCGATGCCAAATTTTTCTGAAAGCTCAGAATAAAGAAGGATCATGCTTCCCTCGTCGGCATTGAGATCTTTGACGAAGCGCAACTCATCGGGATCACCAAAAGGACCATGAATGCAATCAAACTGATGATTGATGATGGCGTAGAAGTCTGAGCGAACCTCGGATTCTGTAGCCATGATGCCGATTGGATTGCTGCCACTTGATTGTATGTCTGCAGAGGTTGTTGCTGCCGCCATGTTGCTTTTTCTTGACACTGTCGCCGCCTCCCCAGGCTCGGAGTTTTCAGCGATAGCGCTCCCCGGATCGGGCGCCTCCAGCCGCCCTGCAGATGCTCACCACCACGACTCAGCCACGACTCAGCCTCGGCTCAGCGGTTACGGGGCTGGCGGCCTGCGGTGATCTGCGCCTCGATCGCCTGGAAGCTGGCCTTCTGCATGAACTCGGCCGCGATGCCGTAACTGGCCAGAGACTGGAGCACCGCAAGAGGGTTGCCGCGCGATGCCTCCACGGACCGGGGGGCAATTGGGAGACCCACTGCTCCAACACCGCCAGCAGCCAGGCGCGCTGGTGGGTCAGCTCCGGATCGAAGTGCTCGACAGAGGCCGAGAGGAGCCACCGAAACAGGCCGAAGAGCCACCAGAGCGGAGCGACACCCAAAAATGATGCACTGGGTGCATCATTTCCCTAATAGACGATGCCGCACACCATACAGAAGGGCTCAGAACCCCATCACTCAGACCACGCCTTGAGCGACTTCTGATGCAACTGCACCCAAGGACTGCCCCGCCCTAACAGCACGCCGTGACAGCCCGCCGTCCAGCCCGAACATCGAGCCAAGCTCCCGCTCCCATGAAGCTCGATCGACCGGCGGTTCAAGCGCACATCTCAGAGCTTCTGGCGGCTGGAGCCGGCCGATCCAATCCGAGCAGCACAGCCCCACGGCCGCACTCTTCGAGCATTTGCAGGGCGATGGTGCGGGCAGCGTTACTTGCTTTCGGACTCGGGTTGCCTGGGGAACCTCAAGCCATCGATGCAGATACTTCGACTCAGCTCCGGCTAATGAAGGGTGACGCCTTGCCGCTGTAGCTCACCACCACCCGCTTCTTGGCCCGGGTGGCCGCCACATGCAGCAGCGAGCGCTCCTGCTGCTCGAATAGCTCCCTGGAAAGGACATCAGGCCGTTTGTTGACCTCCACCTGCAGGGGCATCTGGGAGGCATCGAGGCCCGGCAGAAAGACCTGGTCGAATTCCAGGCCCTTGACCCGGTGCATGGTGGCGAGCCGCAGGGCTGGATCGCTGGGATCGTCCGACGCATCGGCGTTGATCACCCGGGTGGTGAAACCCTCCGCCTGCAGCAGCCCATTGAGCTGTTCCACCGCCTTGTTGGTACGGGCCGCCACACAGGTGGATGCCAGGGACTGTTGCTCGTCGCGCAGTCGACGCAGGGTGCTCACCAGGAAGCGCTGCTCCTCTCCAGGAGCCTCGAAGCCCTGCACCAGGGGATGATCGCCATGGAGCAGGGAGCGGTAGTCGCTGGCGGGATCACGGCCCCCATCGAGATCATCGAAATCGAGGTCGTGCAGCACGGCGGTAGCCCAGGCGCGGGTTTCCTCGGTCGTGCGGTAGTTGATGCGCAGCTTGCGGGCGCGGCCGCGGATGTCGATGCCGCAGCAGCTGAGCACCACCGGCTTGCCATAGATGCGCTGATGGGGATCGCCGACGATGAACAGATCATTGGGGCGGGGCTCGCCCACCAGGGCCCGCAGCAGCGAGAAGGAGGCCACGTCGAGATCCTGGGCCTCATCCACCACCACGGAGGCATACAGGGGCGGACCATCGGCCTTTCGGAGCAGGTCAGCGGCGATCTGCTTGGCCTCCTCCGGCTCCCATAAGCCCCGCTGGCGAAATTCGGCGCGCACCGCATCAAACACCGGCCAGATCTGGGCGCGCTGGGGGCGGCTGAGGCGGGTGCCGCGTCCGACACGGCGGGCCATCAGATACTCGTCGCGGCTGCGGCAGCCCTGGGCGAGCACCACGTCTTTCCACTCTTCCTGATAGAAGCGTTTGTCGAGTCCCAGGGTCGTGTCGGCCACATCCATGGCCAGGCTCCAGCAGCTGTCACGCGCCTCCTCGTTGAACACGCGCACCTGCAGGCCCTGACCCTTGAGGAACTGCATCACCCAGCCATCGAGGTGAATCACCTCGATCCGCTGCAGCTCCTCGGGGCTGCAGATCTTGGTGAGGTTGGCACGGATGTCGGTGGCCAGATTGCGGGTGAAGGTGGTGAACAGCACCCGGCCGGGGGCGCTGGTTTTAATCAGCTCATTGGCGAGCCAGCGGGCCCGGTGCATGGCCACCACGGTCTTGCCGGTGCCAGCGCCGCCCAGCACCCGCACCGCCCCGCTCCACTGGCGCTCCACCAGACGACGCTGGCTGGGGTGCAGAAACACGCGCCAGCGCTCCAGCGGTGCCGAGAGCATCGCCTCGAGCACGTCGTCATCGGTGATGACCAGGAACTCGGCCTGGCTCTCGGGTGTTTCCAACGCCGCCGCCACATCGCTGGGATCGAGGGCGGCGGGGCGCTGCCGCTCCAGTTCCTCGATCACCACCTCGATCGGCTGGCCAGCCGCCAGCAGGATCAGGCCATCGACGCAGTCCTGCGGCACCCACGCGAGCAGACGGCTCAGGGCCTCCTCACTGGTGACGGCGCGTACGGCGGGCAGCAGGGCTTCGGGGACGCCGAGCAGCATCAGCTGGTCGTCGCGGCAATGGGCAAACAGGGACCCAGCCTGGGTTTGTGCCTGGGCCAATGCGGTTGCAGCTGTAGCCGAAGGCAACGGCTCAGGCGGGGCTGCGGGGGTTTGCTGGGCCAGCGCCTCGCGGACAGCAGCAGCGATCGCATCACCCACAGCAAGTTCCGCGGCTTCCACATCCACCACCTGCAGGGCACCGGAGACGCGGTTCACATGGCAGGTGCGGCGCCTTGCCCACTGGTAGGCGTCATCGTGCTTGTCGATCCAGAGCAGCACGTAGGTATCGCCTTCATCAGGGGCGCGGACGATGCAGCGGATGTCCTGATCCACCCGAATCGAGCGGATGAGGGGATCCTTGCCGCCTTCGATGCGCTCGTAGTTCAGCCCCGGGCTGCGGGGGTTGGCACGGAACTTGGAGATGAAGGTGGCCACCTTGCCGCGCGCCTTCTCCGGCAACCGCCCGAACGCCTTGAAGAAATCGTTGGAGAGGGCAACGGTGAGGCGGGGCTCGCTCATGTCAGATGCGGGGAGGCGGCTGGGATGGCAGGCGGGTCAGGCGGTGGCGGAGTGGGTTGGGCGTGGATCAGGAGGGTGGAAGGGCCTCCCTCAGGGCGGCGGCTGTGGCGGCAGGAGAATCCTCCACCGACCAGCAGCGCCAGCCCGCGGCTGTGAAGGCTTCCGCATCAGCGGGGTCGCTCACCACCGCCAGACGCTGGTCTGGCCAAGCGAGTTCGGCCTGGGCGAGCACGTCGCCACGGGGACCCTCCAGCTCAAAGGCCTGCTCCGGCAGGGACCGATCGGCACCTTGCCAGGCTGCCTGCAGGGCCTGAAGCAGCGGCCGCACGTGATCTGGCGCCAAGCGGCCCAGGGCCTGCCAGGCCTGTTGCCACGCAGCCGCTGCGGTTTCTGGGGAGCCTGGGCCTTCCGGAGCTGCCTTGGCCGGCTCGGCCGCCACCCACACCTGGGGTGGGACCACGGCGGCGGGTTGCTCGCTACCACCCCAGCCCGGGGTGGAGAGCAGCAGATGGGGCAGAAACTGGAAGAGGTTTCCCTGGCGCAACCATTCGCGCCAGGCCAGCTGCTGTTGTCGTTCAGAGCTGGAACGATCAGGCTCAAAATGAACGGCCCGAAAACTCGCGCAGGGATGCAGTCTGTCAGTTGTGTGCAGACCCAGATCGACGAGGTTGAGAATCTGCAGTTCTGGCAGAGGAGCAAGGTGTTGGCCCACGCGGAGGGATTCAGCACCTTGCGTCCACTCCAGGACGTGTGAATTGAGATTCAGAGCCTCTCGTGGTGCCATGAGAGATGGATCATCGATCCGCACTGGAGGCATGGGCGGGCGCTGGGCAAGGCAAAACATTTGCGCGAGACCCTGCCAAAGCACTTCCGAAGGATTGGCCAGATAGGCCATCAACAGTTGCAGACTGTTAGCCAGCTGAACTTCGCGAGGAGTTGGGACTGGTCGTTGCGAGAGATGGTCTAAAAGGCTTTGGGGCCACCAGCGTTCAAGATAGTTCTCGCGATTTTTGGAAGCAAAATCTGGCATCATTCCCACTGCAAGCCCGTTGGGCTCCAGTGGTGCCTGCGCCGTGGGAGGTGCCTCCACCACGTCATCCCAGCTCAGCGCCCAGAAGAGGTAGCGACCGCTACGCTGCAGGGCCATGCGCTGTTCGGCATCGGTGGCCAACCGGCCGCGGTGGTATTCCCAGCCATCGGTGTAGACGGCGATCGGCTTGCCGCCAGCCGTTGGTGTGAGCAGAAAGTCGGCGCGGGAAAAGGCACTGATGCCCTCGGCCTCACCGATCGGCACCTGCTGCTCCACCTTCCAGCTCACCACGCTGGAGCCGCTGTTGAAGGTGAGCAGATAGCCCTTATTGCCCTTGATGAAGTCCTCCCGCAGGCTGACGACGACTCCCGCCGGGGCTCCTTTGCCTTCGCGCAGCTTGTCGATGAAGCGCAGCTCCAGTTCGCTTTCGGCGCGGGTGTTGATCACCACCTCCGAGAGGCTGCGCTCTGAGGGCTGCAGCTCCTGCCAGCGGTTCAGGATCGTTTGCAGTTGTTCGCTGGCGCGCCGTTTGCTGGTGCGCTGGCGATCGAAGCGCTGCCGGTACATGAAGATGCAGCGGTAGCAGCCATCGCTGCAGGGGCAGGCCTGCAGATGCTGCAGAGACTGCTCGAATACCGCGCGTAGATCCTTGCCGCCCGTCTCGATCAGCTGGCGCACATAACCCGTCCCACCGGGAACGGAATCAAAGAGGTAGAGGAAGGTCTTGCGCTGCTGGCTGCCGGGCTGGGGTTCTTCGCCGAGGGCGGATTGCAGGTGATCCACCTTGCCGCCGAAGCGCTGTCGCAGGCCCAGGTGCAGGGCACCGACGAAGGAGGGCTGGCCAGCCTCATCCCAGAAGCTGGCGCCAGGCAGCAGGAAGCGCAGGGCTTCGGAGTTGAACTCCCGGTACATGAACAGCAGCTGGCGCAGCTGGGCGTCATCGGGCTTGTCGCGATACCGGCAGCCCCAGGTGTGGTTGCTGGCCTTGGCGGGGCCGCGCTGCAGCTTGCCGCAGCTGCGGCAGAGCTCAAAGCCCTTCACCTTCAGGGCCTTGCCGGCGATGGCGTGGCTGGCGCCCACCACGGCCTGTTCGCCGAAGTTGATCTCGCGGAAGGTGGTGCTGGCCAGGTATTCGGCACCAAAGGGGAACTCCTCATCGGCGATCGCCAGGGAGATCTCGCGGCGGCTGTGATCGGGCACGATCAGCAGCTCGCGGTGAAAGAACAGCGGATTGCGCTCATCGCTGTCGTCGCCGAAGCGGCTGCGGGCGTCCTCCGTGGTGGCCTGCACCTGGCGCAGGCGGGCCATCTCCTTCACCTGGCCGTGGTCGGCGTAACCGCTGCTACCGCAGCGGGGGCAGTCCTTGCGGCCGAAGTCGTCGTCGGTTTCGCGACTGGCGTAGGAGCAGCAGGGGCAGAAGCGCCAGCGCTCCGGTTGGTTGAGGTTGGGATCGACCTGGTCGACCTTGACGCGGCGGCCCTGGGCAAAGAACTGGCCCTCGGGCACCAGCTCGCGGATCGCCACATTGGCGGGGCGCTCGTAGCTCAGGGGCGGCAATTCCTCGCTGCGGCGACCATCGCCACGGCTGTTCGACGATGCATGACCGGGCAGCTGGCGCCACAGCACCGACTTGAGCGTGACGCCCGCTTCCGGGAAGGCGTAGTTCGGCAGGAAGCCCTCGTCGGTGAGCATCGCCAGCAGGGGCCGGGTGTCGAGGTCTTTGCGCAGCTGGTTGTAAGCGAACTGCTCGCGGCGGATGGAGACTTTGGCCTCCTGTTCTTCGGGGGTGAGACCGTCGTCGGGTCGCTCGCAAAGCTTGTTGAAGCGCTCGCGCAGTTTGCGGGCCTCTGCACCCAGTCGCTTGCGTTCAGCCACCAAATCGCGCAGGCGGGCCAGCAGTTCCTGGGCAAATGCTGCATCGAAGGAGCCATCTCCAGCGCCATCGGCGGGGGTGAGAAGAAACGCCCGCAGATCAGCAGCACTGGCCGGCTGCAGCTCTTCGCCAAACAGGGCGCAGAAGCGCTCCAGCAGCTCAGCCTGATGGGCCTCCACCCAGCCCAGCCAGGTGTAGGGGAACTGCTCAGGGATGGTGCCGGCCGAGGCCTTCTCCACGCCATCGAGCACCGGTTTGAGGGTGGTGGGCAGGGCCAACGGATCGAGGCCGCCCGCGACCCAACGATCGAGGCTGTAGGCGAGCAGCTGGCGGCGCAGGATGGCTGCCGCATCGAGGTAACAGCCAGGGGGATTCACCTGCCCCTGCAGCATCTCGCGCGGGTCGGAGAAGAAATAGAGATCGTGGGCGGTGCCTGTAACCAACGTGCCCACCATGGCGTTGCCGTCGCGGCGGTCGGCCCGGCCGATGCGCTGCAGGTAGTTGGCCGGTTCGGGTGGCACCGAGGCGAGCAGCACGGTGGAGAGGTCGCCGATGTTGATGCCCATCTCCAGGGTGGAGGTGGCCGACAGCAGGTTGGGGTCGCTGCGGTATTCGCCGCGGATGAACTGGGTTTCCAGCCGCTCCCGATCGCCGCGCTCCAGCAGGCCGGTATGTTCGCGGGCCACGATGCGATGCACCTCGCCGCGTTGGTAGAGCCTTCGGTACAGAGGCAGACCCCAGAGGGGCGACCCGCCGCGGGGATCGGGGCGGTAGCTGCCGGGGCAGTGGCGCACCTGGCAGGGCAGGCCAACCCAGAGGCTGAGCTGGTCGGTGGGCACGCTGTGCAGGTCGCCGCAGTGCTCGCAACCCACGGGGTGGGCCTCGTGGCTCACCGTGATTGCTGCTGGCGGGATCGCCCAGATGCGCTCCCCACGGCCGCCGTTGAACTGCAGCAGCAGGCCGGCCTGGCACAGGGCGTCGACGACGGCGTACAGGGCTTGCTTCTGCTGTTCCGCATCGAGCGGAACGGTGGGGGTGAGGGTGCGCAGCAGCCAGTGCTGGGCCCAGGTGGGCCGGCCGGAGTCGCGCACCAGCTGCTCGAAACGCCCCTTGCCGCGGAAGCTGGTCAGAAAGATCGGTCGACTGGCGGTGCGTCCGAACTTCGGCGTGTGGGGGATCTGGTTGAAGGAATAGGTGTCTTCACCGCCGCTCTCCAGGTAGCGGCTGCACTTGCCATCGCGCCCCACCAGCTCGCTCAGGGCCAGAGCACCGCGTTGGCGCAGGTGCTGCAGCAGGCCCACCACCAGCTGCTGCAGTTGGCCAAGGCGCAGCCCCCGCAGGGGCTCCATCTCGTTCTGCAACTGGCTCAGCAGGCCTGGCAGCAGCTTGTGCACGGCGGCGGGATCCACGGCCGCGGCCAACGCGCCGGCCTGCTCCACCGACGAGCCCAGGCGGGAGCGGTAGCCGAATTCGGCGGCCACCTCAAAGCGCAGCCGATCGCATACAAAGCGCAAGAGGCTGCCGTTGGCGTCCAGGCTTGGCGTGAGCTGCTGCTGCAGGGCATCCCATTCGCGCAGCCACTCCAGGTCGTGGGGGATGAAGGTGGCAGCGAAGTCCACGGGGTTGGGGAAGCGCTGCTGCCAATCGCTGATCAGGCGCTCCTGCAGCTGATCGAGCGGCAGCGGCGCGCCGGCCTGCTGCACGGTGGTGGTGAGGGCGGTGCGGAAGGAGGTGCGATAGGCGCGGGCCGCGATGTAGCCGGCGCGATGGGCAGCGTCCTGCACCGAATCGGAGAAGGCCAGCAGCTTCTTGTCGCCATTGAAGGGGGAGGCAAACAACGAGGCGCTCCAGGTGCTGGTGAAGTTGGCGGCCGAGGAACCGATCAACAGCAAACTCTGCTGGGCGTTGCAGTAGGGGCAGTCGCGGCTGACGCGCGGGTGGTTGTTGGCGTCGACGCTGCTGCAGTCGGGAATATCGACCGGCAGCAGCTCACGGCTCTGGCAGGTGGGGCAGACGGGAACAGCACCGATTGGCGTGGCATCGGCCAGCTCCTTGGCGAGGTGAAATGACAGGCAGCTGCTGCAGAGCTGGTGGCTGCAGGCTCCCCCACTGGAGGGACCGCCTTGGGGGAAGAGGTAGCGGAGTTCCGGAGCACCGGAGAAGAAGGCCTTGTAGAAGTTCCTGAGGTTGGTGGCGCGGTCCAGCGTGGTGCTGGTGGAGTTGAGGGCCGTGGAGGTCCAGGCGGTGGCGCCGCAATCGCGGCAATGCACCACGGGCAGGTGGATGCTGTTATCGCTGCCGGCCAGATCGTCGGAATGGCGCAGCTGGGGTGTGGCTTCAACCGAGGCCACCATGCGTTTGAGCTCCCGCAACCAGAGCTGCACGCGCAGGTTGAGCCAGGGCACCACCACGGAGCTGCCATCAAGCTTGGTGGTGCTGCGGCGGGCATGGGCGATCAGGGCCAGCAGGCTCTCGAGCAGCAGCACGCGGTAGCGGCGTGGGTACTGGTCGCCCAGGCCGAGCTGGCGGGAGAAGCGTTCCAGAAGCTCTTCGATCGAGCAGGTGTTCCTGGCCTGGCGCACCAGGTTGTGCACGGCCGGCAGGGTGCCGAGCTGGTTGCCCAATGCCAGACGCCAGCTGTCGTCTTGCATGTTGCCCTCAGGCGGTGGCGGTAGTGATTCCCCCAGCCAGAGTGCCGCCTGGGCCCCGAGGTAGGCCTCCGCGCTGGCGGCGTGTTCGGGATCAAGCTGATCCAGGGCCTCAAGCCCTGGCAAGGGCAACAGCCGCAGGCCCTCCTCGCCATAGGCGGTGTGATCCCGGAAGAACTCCTCGGGGCTGAGACGCTCCTCCTCGATTAGTGAAGCGGGCTCAAAGCGGCTGGCAAAGATCTGCCCGGCATAGCTGCGCATCGCCTCGCGCGATTCGGGGCCGCCAAGGGTGGCGGAGGTGCCCACGCACACCAGCTCATCGCCAGGGCATTGGAGCCGATCACGCAGGCGGCGGATCAGGCAGGCCAGGTCGGTTCCCTGGGCGCCATCGAAGGTATGGAACTCATCCACCACCAGATAACGCAACACACTGGTGCCATCGCTCAGGCGGCCGTTGTGCTCCCACAGCCCCTGCACTTGGGGCTGGATCAGCAGGTAGTCGAGCTGCTTGTAGTTGGTGAGCAAGATGTCGGGAGGAGCCTTTTGCAGCGCGTCCTTATGGGTGATGACGCTGGTGGCGGTCATCGCCGCCGTGTGAACCGCATCGCTGGAGCCGATGTAGAGACCAGCTCGCAGACCGGCAAGGGCAGGAATGCTGTGGATCAGATCGGCGAGGCGCCGGGCCTGGTCTGTGGCCAGCGCATTCATCGGGTAGATCAGAATCGCCTTGATGCCGCGCGTGCCCTGGGCCTGCTGCTGGCGGCAGTGCTCCAGCAGGGGCAGCAGGAAGCATTCCGTTTTGCCCGAACCCGTGCCTGTCGCCACGAGGGTGTTGCGGGGTGTGCCCGGCAGCAGCCGATCAAAGGCCTTCTCCTGGTGCCGGTAGGGCGGGAAGGGCAGAGGGATCTGCGGGAACCAGTCGCGCCCAGTGCCCTGGTGAAAGGGCAGGGCCACCGACACGTAGGGACCCTTGAACAGCTGCGCGCGATCCGCCAGAAAGCGGTCGATCAGCCCCGAGAAGCCTGGTGTGGTGGGGTGGAAGGCGGTGCGGATGGCATCAGCGGCCACCTGCTCCAGCTCGCTGGCAACAACGGAGGGGAGCAAGGGCTGCCGCAGATCAGCTGGTTCAGGCTAGGTGAGCTCGCAGTGCTGCCAATGGATCTGATCCATTGACACCGGCCATGATCCGCAAGCTGGTGGAGAAGTTTGACCTCCCCGCTGATGTGTTGATCCGCCCATCCCGCGTGGCGGTGTAAGCGTCTTTCATGGAGTCGCGGCCAGAGCCAGCCGTTCACCCTGGCGGGCCGCAACACCTAGCCTGGGTTGATGCCATCCAGCAGCTCTCCAACCTGTGTGGATCCCTCGGCGGTGGCAGCGGTGCTGGCCGGCGTGGATCCGGCACCGTTGCGGCTGGTGTTGTTCGGCTCAAGGGCAAGGGGTGACGCCAGGCCCGATTCGGATCTCGATCTGCTGGTGGTGATGCCCCAGCAGCGGTTGACACCGCAGGAGCGGCAGGTGGCGCTCCAGGCGCTCCGCTCGGCCCTGCGGCCCCTGCGGCTTCCCGTGGGGGTGGATCTGGTGGTGGTGGGTCAGGAGGACGCCAGAACACTGGCTGGTTCCCGCTGGCACGTGGTGGCCCAGGCGCTGCGGGAGGGCCAGGAGCTGTATGACGCCGGCTGAGGATGCCCGCCTGCTGCTGCGCCTGGTGGAACGGCACCTGGGCAGCCTGAGGGGAAGTCTGGGTTCTGAGAGCTTTGCCGATGAGGATTGGGGGTTCCTGGCGCAGCAGACCCTTGAGAAACTGCTCTAGCCGAAGGCTTCTGCGCAGCAGTAGGCCCTGCTGGTGCTGAACGCCCAGGAACCGCCCCGGAGCCATTCGCTCCAGCGACTGATCCAGGAGCTGGAGGGCTGCGGGGAGACCATCACCCTGGCGCCGGAGCTGCTGGCACTGGACGACTTCGCTGTGCTGGCCCGGTATGACGCCGATCCCACGCCACTGCCAGCGGATCGGGCACGGCTGTTGACGCTCCTGGAGGCGCTCCACCAGGAGCTGCGCAGGCGCGTCGGCTGAGCCAGAGCGTTCCAACCGGAGCTGGCAACTCGGGTGCCGTCAGCGGGGGCTGTCACGGGCGGAAGCGCTGCGGCAGGCGCTGCGGTTGTGGTTGCAGCAGCAGACGCCGGACCATGGCCAGGTGTTCGGCCTGTGGCGCGACCGCCTGCAGGACAGCCTCTGGGCGCAGGCTTGGCCGGCGCGACAAAGCGTGCGATCCGCCGCTAACCTGAACAGACATCCTGTACAGCGGCCATGGCGATCGAGACCACCTACACCGCAGCCCGCGACCAGCTCAAGGCCCTGATGGATCGCGTGGTGGCCGACCGCGAGGTGGTGATGGTGCGCCGCCGGCAGGGAGGGGACGTGGCTCTGGTGGCGGCCGACGAGCTGGAGG
>JBKCTK010000368.1:0-1606 GCA_046319055.1 Synechococcaceae cyanobacterium | reverse complement strand
CTGCTGGACCCCCACCACGGCCGCGACGCCGTGCACCGCTGCTGTGATGAGGCCCGCCACTGTGGCTTCGCCGGCGGTTGCCTGGCCTCCCGCTGGGTGGCGGAGGCCCGCCAGCGGCTGCCGCCGGCCGGACCGGTGAAGTTGATCGCCGTGATCGGCTTCCCCTTCGGCGCCGTGCCGGCCGCGATCAAGCGGGCGGAGGCGGAAGCGGCGGCCGGGGCGGGCGCCGATGAACTCGATGTGGTGCCCGACTTCGGCGCCCTCGCCGATGGCGACAGCGGCACGCTGCTGGATGACCTGGCGGCGATCACCGATCTCGACCTGCCCGTCAAGGTGATCCTGGAGGTGGGGCGGTTGCAGCCAGCGGCCTTGGAGCTGCTGGTGGAGGTGAGCCTGGATGCCGGGGTCCGCTTCCTGAAGACCGGCAGCGGCTTTGGCCCCGCGGTCAGCCCCGCCCAGGTGCGGCAGCTGGCCGCCCTGGCCCGGGGGCGCGCCGCCATCAAGGCCTCGGGTGGCATCGCCTCCCTGGAGCAGGCCTATGGGTTGGTGGAGGCCGGCGCCACCCGGCTCGGCACCAGCCGGGGTGTGGCGTTGATCCAGGCCCAGCGGCGCACCGATTGACTGCGATGGCGGAGGACCTGCTGGAGGGCATCGCCCTGCGCTGCGGCCCCCTCGGCGAACAGGACCGCCTGCTGACCCTGCTGAGCGAGGCCGAAGGCCTGACCCGCCTGGCGCTGCCGGGGGCGCGGCGCCCCCGCAGCAGCCTGGCGGCGGCGATGCCCCTGGCCCGCCTGCGGCTGCAGGTGGGCGGCCGCCGTGGCCTGCGGCGGGTGCGGCAACTGCAGCTGCTGCGCAGCCCTGGCACCCTCGGGCAGCGCCTGGAAACCCTCTCGGCCGCCCAGGGCCTGGCGGAGCTGTGTTTGGCGCTGGTGCCGGATGGCGCGGCGGCTCCCGGGATGGTGAGCGCCCTGGAGCTGGCCCTGAACCGGCTGGAAGCTGTGGTGAGCGACCGCTCCGATGCCGCCGAAGCCCTGGCAATTGCGGTGCAGTCCAGTGTGCAGCTGTTGGCCCTGGGCGGCTACGCCCTGCCCCTGCAGTGCTGTGCCCGTACCGGAGCGGCGCTGCAGCCACCGGTGGGCGACTGGAGCTGGCGTTGCAGCTTTTTTGCGGCGGAAGGCCTGGCGATTGGCGCCATCGCCGGGGCCCAGCAGCTGTTCAATGCTTCCGAGCTGGCCCTGTTGCAACGGCTGCCGCGCCCAGCGCCGCCGCGGCGGCGCGATGGCGAGCTGCTCGGGCCGGTGCCGGTCTGGCTGCGTCTGTTGGCCCTGATGGAGGCCTGGAGCCGGGAGCACGCTGGGCGGAGCCCACGGGCCTTCAGACTGCTGCGCAACGCCCTGGAGCCCATGACCGCAACCGGCTCAACCCTGGAGCCACCGTCGCCATGAGTGGGGCCGCTAAGGAAAGGGGGCTGGTGGGGGTGCTGGCTCTGCCGGGGTTCCGGCGGCTCTGGCTGGGCCAGGTGTTCTCCCAGCTGGCCGACAAGTTCTATATCGTGTTAATGGTGTTTCTGATCGCCCAGTACTGGGTGGTGGATACGCCCCAGGCC
>JBKCTK010000367.1:0-24435 GCA_046319055.1 Synechococcaceae cyanobacterium | reverse complement strand
ACCCTGCTCAGCCTCTGGAAGGTGGATGACGCACTCACCGCGGAGTTCATGCAGCGCTACTACAGCCGCCTCAAGGCCGGTCAAGGCCGCGCCGATGCCCTGCGCGACACCCAGGCCGAGTTCCGCGACAACAAAAACTCCACCTACAACGACATCCGGGTCTGGGGCGCGTTTCAGCTGAGCGGCGACTGGCGGTCCCTGCCGGGGTGGTGATCCGCCCTCGGTCGCCGCGGCCTAAGCGCTGCGAGGCTCCAGACTGATTTCATCGTCACTCGCCAACCATGGCTGGCCTGTCCGTTCACCCTCGGCTCGCCTCGCGTCCCCTGCCGCTACTGGTCTTGGTGGTGCTGTTGGCGCCCACCAGTGTCGGCGCCGCCAACCCTGATCTGGGAACGGCAGTATCGGCCGCCAGCAGCCTGCTCCGCCAGGCCTGGGCTGCCGATCCCAGCACCGCCTCCCTGCCCTTCCCCACGGTGCGCCTGTTGCCGGCCGGAGCCTCGGTGGCCGCCACCTGCGACCGCCAGACGGCTCCCCGGCAGCCGGCCGCCACCGCGGCCTGGTGCGCCAGCAGCGGCGAGGTGTTGCTCGATCGCGATCTGCTGGCGGAAGCCACCGCCAAGTTGTCGGGCCCGGCGCTGCAACCGGTGCTGACCTACTGGATTGCCACGGCCCTGGCGGAACGCCTGCTGGCGCTGCCGGCCACCGGCGCGCCCAACAGCGCCGCCAACAGCCCAGCCACCAGCCCAGCGCCCAAGCTGCTGGACACGCTGCAGGCCAACTGCTTCGGCGGCGTGCTGCTCGGTGCCAGCGCCGCCCGGCCCAGCGCCGCCGCCAACCCATTGCTAGAAGCCGCCCGGGCCGCCTATGGCGGTCGATACAGCGCCGCTGTCGGCACCGCCAGCCAACGGGGCTATGCGCTCCTCACTGGCCTCGGCGCCACGGCCACCGCCTCCTGCTCCCGCGACGCCATGGCCGCCCTGGCCCGGGGAACCGTGCCGGATCCGGCGTTGCTGCGGCGCATCGAGCAGCTGCCGCCGCCGGAACGGGCCCACAGCAGTTTGATGGCGGCCATCAGCAGCCAGTGCCAGCCCCTGCCCTCCAGGCCCTGCCCCAGGACGACCGCTTCGGCGCGGTCGCCCCAGTGATCGATGGCGCGAGAACCCCAACCCAACACCACCCCCGAGACCACCACGCGCACTGATAGCGCTCCTGGCGATAGGGTCTCCGAAAAGGGTCAGGTGCAGGCAGGCATGCCGGGAAGTGGCCCCGATCGGAACTGGCGGCTCCCCTCCTGGACCCGCTCGCCGCAGCTGCACGAGTGGATTCGCTCCGGCGGCATCCTGATCGCCGCCGCCTGGGGGGTGTACACGTTTGTGTGGAAAGACATCCTGGTGCCCTCCTGGCAGCCGGCCAACCTCAGCCTCGAAGCCTCCCTCACCCCCGTGCCCGATCGGCCCGCCACGCCAGATGGTCTGGAGATGACCCTGGTGGTGAAGGCCGTCAACACCAGCAGCCGCAGCGTGTACCCCTTGGCCAATATCTGGTGGCTGAGTGGATTCAAGCGCACGCCACGCTCCGGGCCCTCAGCGCGAGGTGACCAGCTGTTTGTGCGGGAGGCGGATCAAACGCTGCGGCGGGAGGCCTTGCAGCATGTCGAGCGCGGCGTGATCAACGCCCCAGGCGCCCTGTTAGCTGTGGGACGTCTGTTTGACGACGACGTCATCGACCCCGGCGGCACCGTGCAGCGCACGATCCTGGTGCGCGTCCCCAACGGCTATAACGCCGCGGATCTCCGGCTGATCGTGCCCCTGCTGACGCGACGGCCCGAAGGTTTGTTCCATGGCCAGCAACTGGCCTGGGGGCTGAGCAATGGCGGCGATCCCCTGCTGTTGATGTGCCCCGCCGCCAGCAGCGCGCCCTCCGGCAAACGGCCACCCCAATGCCAACCCGCCGATGCAGAGGCCGACCAAGAACTGCAGCGATTCGATCCGAAAAAGGCCACCATCACCCTCACACAACAAATCGGTCTGCCCCTTGGGCTCGGTGCGGTGCCGCGCACAAGCGGTTCGCCACCGTGAGCCTGTTGTTCGGTTCAGAAGACATAGCCGCGTCCGATGCTATGGCGCTGAGGAACTAGCCCAGGGGACGATCATCCCGCGGGTTGAAAGAAACGGGGCGGCATCGTGGCGGAAGGGCCCCATCCGAGGCGACGCCCCTGCTTGCCAGGCTGGATTCAACATTTCGGCCTAGTCCACAGCAGCGGCAGCACCCCATTCCTGCAACTGCGGCATCGCATTCCCTCTGCTGTGGCACTGCCAACCATCCTCAGCAGCACCGCAAGCCATCCGCTGCGGTGCCGCATCATTTCCGCGGCAGCCTCGCCTTGCCACAGCCAATTCCACGCCAAGATGCATTTGCCATCGGCCTCGGGCAGCGCCTTCGCCCCCGCTCGCTCAGCGGCGCCACGGCCCGCCGCAGCGGGAGCTTGCTAGTCCAAAACCCGGCCATGGGCGGCGTCGCGCCTTGCTGTTGCCGGCGCCCAGGAGTCCCGGCGCCGAGCGCTGAATCAGTCGCATACTCAGCACTAGATCGCTTCACCCCCACGACCTCCCCCCCACTGGTTCTGGTGCACGGCCTGCTGGATACGCCGGCGGTGTTTGACGGCCTCAAACGCGAGTTGGTGCCAGGCCGCCAGCCGCTGTTGATCCCGCGGTTGCCCTTGCGCCTCGGCCGCACCCCCGTGGCGGAACTTGCCGAACTGCTCGGGGTGCACATCGAGGCGGCCTTCGGGCAGGAGCAACCGATCGACCTGCTGGGCTTTTCGATCGGCGGCGTGATCGCCCGCAGCTGGATCCAGCTGCTCGGCGGTCACCACCGCACCCGGCGCTTCATCAGCGTGGGCAGCCCCCAGCTGGGCACCATCACCGCCCAACCCTGGCCCGGTCGCCTGTTTAAGGGCATCGCCGATTTGAAGTGGGGCAGCGCCTTGCTCAACCAGCTCAACGGTGATCTCTCCGCCTTGCGGCGAATTGAGTGCCACAGCTTCTATTCCATTCTCGACCTGGCGGTGCTGCCCGGTTGGTTGGCCGTGTTGCCCGTCGGTGAGCGCACGATGCTGCCCGTGCTCACCCACCCGCAGCTGTTGCGGGATCCGGCGGCGATCAGGCCCCTGGCCCGGGAGCTGCTGAGGCCGTGACCATGGCTTGGCTGGAGCTGTCGCTCTTGGTGCGCTGGCTGCTGGGCTGGGCGCTGGCGCTGCGCTTGCCCGCCTTGCCCGCTGGCGCGCCCCGCCATCGCCCCACGCTGGCGGTGTTGATTCCAGCCCGCAATGAAGAGCACACCCTGCCCCACCTGCTGGAGGCGCTCACCCGCCAGCAGCTACAGCCCCAGGAGCTGCTCGTCATCGATGACCACTCCAGCGATGGCACCGCCAGCGTTGTCGCAGCGTTCGCCAGCGGCACCTCCCTGCCGCTCCGCCTCCTCCAACCTCCACCGCTGCCGGACGGCTGGTGCGGCAAGACCTGGGCTCTGCACCACGGCGTGCAGGCCACCAGCGCGGAGCTGCTGGTGTTTCTCGATGCCGATACCGAACCGCAACCCGAGTTCTTGGAGCGGCTGGTCGCCTGCCACGAGCGGCTCGGCGGACTGGTGTCGGTCCAGCCTTATCACCGCACCGAAAGGCCCTATGAGCAGCTCTCGCTGCTGTTCAACCTGGTGGGCCTGCTGGCGGTGCCGCTGGGCGAGCGCTGCGGCGTGGCCTTCGGGCCGGCGATGGTGACCAGCCGCCGCGACTACGCGCGCAGCGGCGGCCATGCTGCGGTGGCCGGCAAGGTGGTGGAAGATTGGTTTCTGGCCCACTGCTACGAAAGCGCTGGCCTGCCGGTGAGCGCCTACATCGGCGATGCGCAGCTCAGCTACCGGATGTATCCCGGTGGACTGCTCGACATGGTGGTGGGGTTTGACAAGAACTTCGCCACCGCCGCCGGCGAGGTGCGATGGGCCTGGATGTTGGCGGTGCTGTTGTGGCTTTCGGGGCTGTTCTGGGCCGCCTGGTGCCTGCCGGCAGCGCTGCTGGGCTGGCCGCTGGTGGGGGATTGCAGCCTGGGGCCCAATGCCGTGATCTACGCCGCCTACGCCCTGCAGCTGCTGCTGCTCAGCCGCCGGGTGGGGCGTTTCAGCTGGATCAACCTGGTGTTTCCCCTGCCGGTGCTCTTCTTTCTTGGGGTGTTCGTGTTGGCGATCCTCAACCTGGAGCGTGGTGAAGTGCTCTGGAAGGGCCGCCGCTTCCGCACCCGCTGATGGCGACCACGCCAACCTGGTGGGTGGTGCTCAGCTCAGCGGGCTTCTGGCTGCTCAGTTCGCTGCTGGTGGGGGCCTGGGCCAATCGCCTGCCGAACCGCTGGTTGGAGGCTGCCGGCGCCCCCCAGTCAGCGCGGGTTGACGCCCCGGCGGCGCCCGGCATTCGCCGCTGGAAGCGCTTCATCCCCGATGCCGGGGCGGCGCTGCCGGGCGGTGTGGCCAAAGCCAGCCTGGTGAGCCGCGATCCAGGCGATTTGCGGCGCTTGTTGATCGAAACCCGCCGCGCTGAGCTGGTGCATTGGGCCCTTGGGGCCGCCGGCTTGCTCACCGCGTTGTGGTTGCCCATGGCGGCCGTGCTGGGGAACTTGCTGTTCGCCGTTGGCTTCAATCTCCCCTGCCTGCTGCTGCAGCGCTTCAATCGGCGGCGGCTGCTGCGTTGCCTGGCGCGGGCTCAACGCCCCAGCTCCCGCTCCGCCAGCGGCACTTCCGCCGCCGGCCCCGGCGCCTCGGCATGAGCGGCCACCACCAAGCGATGCACACCCGGCTCGATCACGAATTGATCCCGCCCCTCATCGAAGCAGGCCAGCCGCCGCAGCGGAATCACCAGCTGCAACTGCCGCCGCTCACCCGCGCGGAGCTCCAGGCGCTCAAAGGCCACCAAACTGCGCTTTGGGCGCTCCATCAACTTGCCGGGGGGCTCCAGGTAAACCTGTACCACCTCCGCCGCCGCCATTGGGCCCAGGTTGCCCACGCTCACGGTCAGCTCCACCCCAGCCCCATCCGGCGCCAGGCGAGCGCTGGGATCGCCGAGCTCGAAACCGCTGTAGCTCAGCCCGAACCCGAAGGGATAGGCCGCCCGCTCCCCCTGGCGCCCCAGGCGCCGATAGCCGTGCCAGAGGTCGTAGTCCACCGCCGGGGCGCGGGGCTCAAATGGGGGCAGCTGCCGCTCCTCCACCGGGAGGCTGAACGGCAGCCGGCCGCTGGGCGACACCCGGCCGAACAGCACATCCGCGAGGGCATGCCCGCCCTGCTCTCCCGGATACCAAAGCAGCAGCAGCGAGGGAACCAGGGTCTCCCAGTCGCGGCTGAGGATGGCGCCACCACCCAGCAGCACGACCACCGTGCGCGGATTGGCGGTCGCCACGGCCTTGATCAAGGCGATTTGGTCGGCCGGCAGGTTCAGATCGGTGCGATCACCGGCGGCAAAGTCGCCCCCGGCGCGGGCGGAGCCATGGCTGACAACCCAAGCGATCCCGGCGGTCAAGCGCCGCCATAGCGGGCGCAGGCGCGGCCACAAGGCCAGCCCTTCCAGCCAGGAGGGCGGTGGAATTTCCTTAAGGATCGGCGCGATGTCGCCGGGATGGATGTGCTCCCCCTCAAGCCGCCAGTCCAATCCGGCCACCAGCACCACGGCATCGGAGCGGGCTGCCAAGGCGACGGCCTGGCCCAGGTGGCGGCCATCGGCCTGGGCAATCGGCAGCTCCGGTCGCGCGGCCCGCAACCCCTGCAGCGGCGTGATCACCGCATCAGGCGGCGGCCGGGTGTCGGAGGAGCCGCGGTCACCCAGGTTCGCCACCGCCCCATAGGGCCCGATCACGGCCAGGGAGGCCAAGGGGGGCAGGGGCAGCAGGGGCGTCCCGTCAGCGAGGGGGGCGTTGCGAAGCAGCACGATCGCCTGGCGCGCCGCCTCCCGGGCCAGGGCCAGATGGGCGGGGCAACGCCGCTGTTGCGGCGGGTGATCGCCGGGGGGCAGCCGCAACTGCACCCACAGTTGGCGCCGCACCGCATCATCGATCCGCTGGCGGAAGCGTTTGTCCTCCGGGTGGGACGGCGGCAGCGGTTCGCCTTGCCGCGGGGGGGCAGCCGTTGCAGCGAAGCGATCGGGCAGCGGCGCGAACAGCATCCGGAACGGCATTTCCAGGTCGAGGCCCGCCAATAAGGCGGCCTCACCATCGCGGATCCCGAAGATGAAATCGCTCACCACAAAGCCGGAAAAGCCCCAGCGCCGCTTGAGGATCGCGGTCAGCAGGTCGGGATGCTCACCGCACCAGATCCCATTGACGCGGTTGTAGGCACTCATCACCGAGCCGGCCCCGGCCTCCACACACGCGCGAAATTGGGGAAGATAGAGCTCATGCAACACTCGCGCCCTGGCGCCCACATCCACCAGGAAGCGGGAGCTATCGATCGAGTTGAGGGCGAAGTGCTTGACGCAAGCGATCGCATGGCGCTCGATGCCACGGGTGCAGGCCGCACCCATCGCCCCCACATGCACCGGATCCTCGCCATAGGTCTCCTGGGCGCGCCCCCAGCCCGGATGGCGCAGCAGGTTGACGCAGACGGCCGCCAGCCAGTTGGCCCCAAAGCTGCGGGCTTCCCTGGCTATCGCCGCTCCGATTTGTTCCTCCAGCTCGGGATTCCAGCTGGCGCCGCGGGCGATCGGCACCGGGAAGGTGGTGGCCCCACCCTTGAGCACCACACCCCGCGGGCCGTCCACAAAGTGCAGACCGTTCAGCCCCAGCCGCGGCAGCTGGCCGGAGGGCCAAGGATGGCGGTGGGGGGCATCAGCCAGGGCGATGGCGGCCATGCCTGACCAGAACGCCAGGCCGCCACTGAGCAAGCGGCACTTTTCGGCGGCGCTCAGCTGGGCCAGCAGCTGCTCGGCCGGTTCGGTCGCTCGCGGCGCCCCTGACGCTCGCGGCGCCTCATCAGCCGCGCCTTGTGGCGCCCCGACCACGCTGGGATCTTCGCCAGAACCAGGGCTCGGGCTCATTCCAGCTCAGCCTTGCTGGCGCCCTTTGCGCAGTAGATGGGACGGTTTGATGTGGAAGCGCTGCTGAAAATCGATGCTGAACAGGCTGACCGAGTGATAACCGCAACGCTGGGCGATGCGGCTGACGTTGTCGCTAGCGTCGGCGTTTTGCAGTTGCTGGTAGGCGGCATAGAGCCGCTGCGAGCGGATCCACTGGCTGGGCGTGCAGCCGAGCCGCTGGCGGAAGGCGTACTGCAGGGCACGCCTGGAGTAGTGGGTGTGGTTCTCGAGCACCGTCAGGTTGAGCGGCTGATCCAAGTTGGCCTGGATGAAGGCGATCAGATCGTCGAGGGTGTCTTGCATGCCGGCCGCGCCGTGCCGCAGTTGCTGTTCAGGCCAGGCCTGTTCCTCGGCCGGCAAGGAAACCAGGGCGGCGATGGTGCGGCTGAGCTGATCGGCCAAGGCCAGGCGTTCGATCAGGTGCGGATCATGGTTGAGAAATGCAGCCACGGCCCGCAGATTCGCTTCGAGCAACTCCAGCAACAGCTGTTCGGGCAGGCTTCGCCCACGGCTGTACTCATGCACGGTCAGCAGGGCGGTGGGGAGGCCCGGCACCCTGCCATCCCCATGGATCGGCGCGCCAGTGAGGGCCGCCAGCCGCTGCGGTGGCAGCATCAAGCACACCACATCGAACGCCTGGCTTTGCCACTGGACGGAAGGCTGCGGAATCAAAATACAACCGCCGGCATTGCTGCAAAACTGCCGGCCAGACTGCACAATCTCCACCTCTCCGCGCACCACGTAAAGGAGCGAAATCCAAGGTCTAGCCATCAATTCCTGCTGCCGGCTCGGTCCGCAGGCGGCGATGATCTGGAGGATACCGAGGTTGCAATCAAACAGCTTGAGCGCGTCATCGCCGTTGTCCGGCGCTGCTCCATCCCCCAGGGGCAGCGGTGCCTCAAGGGCTGGGCCCTCCAGGGGACCAGACCGCGCCGGGCGAAGCTTCTGCTCAAAGGGGTTTTGCATGGCGAGCTCGCGAGCCGCTCCATGGCGACAGGAACTTCAGCACTGCGGGAGCAGCCGGGGCTGGGGTGGCAGGGGATTGGCCAGAAGGGCGCCTGCATGCAGGCGCCAAGAGGCTTCGGTGGCGGAGGGGGAGGGTGTGGCGATGATCAGGCGGGAGATTGGTTGAGGGCACCTTCCAGAAGATAGGCGGAGAGGTTGGACATTGAGCGCCCTTCCAGATCGCTACGGCGCTGGAGCTGATCAAAAGTGGCGTTGGCAATCGTGATCGTAATCCTCACGGGCTTGCGAAATGCGACCGTTTTCTCTTGCAGGGAGCTGATCATGATTTACCTCAAGAACATTTCAGAAGGAAAGATGCCGAGAGCAGATCCGGCAACAATCGTGATGTTAGCCGAGGAAGCTGATCCAGTGAGTGAAATCCTGCGAAAAACTGAGGAGCGTGCACTCTGCTGCTAATGATGCACGTTTTCCGCTGCTTGCCTTGGCTGCCGCTATCAACAGAGCGAAGGAATGCCAGAAACAAGATGGCCTTGCGCCGCCGCTTGGCCACAGGCAAACGCAGGGTATGTTGCGCCTATGGCCAGGTTGCACCAGCATCAATGTTGCATCAAGGATCATGTTGCATCAGCATCAATGTTGCACCAGTATCCATGTCGTGTTGGTACCCGTGTTGTATCAGGACCAATATTGCATCCACATCCATGTTGCATCAATATCCATGTTGTACCAGCGTCCATGTGGCACACCAATGCCGTTCCGGGGCTGGCCGATCCACCCCATGAGACCATGCCCAACAACACGGCAGGGCATGGTCAGTGGGAGCAGTCCTAAGCCAGTCGATCAGCCCTTGAACCCATCAAGGGCGTGAATGGCTGTGCCCTCTGGCCTGCCAGGGCTTAGCGAGGAGACCCTCCTTCCAGGAGACCGGCTAGTTCGCCGCTGATTTCAGATTTTTCAAGATGATGGCCTGGACCACCACTCCCCGCCGTCCGTGGTGATCTGCTTGCGCTCGCTAAACATCGGCAAGCGCTGAACAAGCCGCTCTCTCGCCGGGCGAGCCTGGGCCTCGTTGGGGTCTGGGAGGCCCTCATGGTCTGCCAAGGGAGTTGTTCATTGGTGCTTTAGATTAACGCTTGGAGAGAGAAGGCTGCTCATCAGATTGACGGTCAGCCCGCCAGGCACCTGTTGAACAACGGAGACGATTTTTCGCCACTGCGCAAAATCATATGCAGCATGCAGCCACCGTCGTCTTGCGCTGGCGCTTGTCTGGCATTATCAACCCTGCTGCTTAGGCTTGCTGATCATCCACGGAAGCGCTCGATTTCTGGCAACCGCGCTTAGGCCCAGCCATCTGACCAGCACTGCGGCCTCATCACTCCCATCCCCCAAGCTCACGAGGTCGAATGGTTCACCCCAACACAGCCGCAGACCAACCGTCAGAGCAGGGGCATCAGCAAGGGCCTGGTCATCGACAGATCGGTGAAGATCCGACGCTGCACGGTTGTCTTGGCGACAATGAAGTCGCTACAAGGCCTCAATATGTGGTGGTGATCGGTGCCTCCGCCGGGGGATTGGAGGCGATTCAAGACCTCATTGGCCGGCTCTCCCCCCATCACCAAGCGGCCTACGTGATTGCCCAGCATTTATCACCGGATCACCCGAGTGAGCTCCGCGAACTGTTGCATCGCGGCACGTATCTCCCTGTAGTCACCGGGCGAGATGGGCTGGTTCTGGAGGCCGATCAAATCGTGGTGCTGCCGCCCAACTGCGATGCCAGCCTCGCTGCGGCAACCCTGCAGCTGAGCTCACCCGAGCCTCGCTATTCCCCCAGTCCATCGATTGATCGCTTGTTTCAGTCGCTGGCGGGCCAGTGGAGCGACCACGCCGTGGGCATTGTGCTCTCCGGAACCGGTTCCGATGGGGCCTTGGGGCTGCGGACCATCGCCGAAGCCGGAGGTCTCACCCTGGTGCAACAGCCGGAGACGGCCCGCTTCGGGGGCATGCCTGCCGCGGCGATCGCCCTCAGCCATCCCGATCTCGTGGCCGATCCCGGCACCCTGGCGGAGCGCCTCTGCGCTTGGTTCGCCAGCGGTGGCAGCGCCATGGATGGCGAGGGCAATGGCCATGGCGAGGCCAGTGTCGAGAGCGAGGCTCAGCCCCCTGGGGCCAGCCGTCGCGACATGCCCAGCCCAGCCGATACCGCGGCGGGCGAGGCCGTGGCGATGGATTCCCTGGCCGACACGTTGGCACAGCTGAAGCACACGATTGGCATCGACTTCTCCAAATACAAGGAGTCGACCTTGCGCCGCCAGCTGCAGCGGCGGATGGCGATCCGCGGCACCGATTCGATTGACGACTACCTGCCACTGCTGGCCGCGGAAGTCAGTGAGGCGCAAGCTCTGGCCCATAACCTGTTGGTTTCCGTCACCTGCTTCTTCCGCAATCCCGATGCCTTCGCTGCCCTGGCCGAGCCGCTGCGGCAGTTGATCAGAAGCCGCAGGGTGGGTGAGCGCCTGCGGGTTTGGGTGCCGGGATGCGCCAGTGGTGAGGAGGTTTATTCGATCGCGATGTGCGTGAGTGAAGCGATGGGCCATCCCGCTAATCTCACCCAAGCCTTGAAGATCTTTGCCACCGATCTTGATGAGCAAAGTCTGGCCATCGCTCGGCGGGCGATCTATCCGATGGCGGCGGCAAGTAACATCCCGCCACCACTCTTTGAGCGGTTTGCCCAGCCCCTCGAAAGCAGTTTCGAGTTCAGCAAGGAACTGCGGTCATGCATTGTCTTTGCCCGCCACAATCTCTGGGATGACCCTCCCTTCCCCAACATCGACCTAATCTCCTGCCGCAACACCCTGATCTATTTCCAGCCCGTGCTGCAGGAGCGGGTGATCGAGCTGCTCAGCTATTCCCTGCAGCCGGGGGGTCTGCTGTTTTTAGGCAGTTCTGAATCCCTGAGCCGGCCCCAGGGCTTCCGGGTGCTCAATCCGGTGCATCGGCTTTACTGCCGCACGAGCGAGCGCCGCAACCAGATTCGCCAAGCGCTCACCTCACCATTGCATAGCCCACCGATTCGCAGTCTGGCCGTGGCGAAATCCCCCGCGGTGAAGGATTCGGTGCCCGAACAGCATGTGCGTTTGCTGGAGGCGTTGATCCGCAGCCTGGCCCATCCTGCTTTGGTGATGGATGAAGACCACCAGTGGGTGGAGGTCGTGGGGGATGTGTCACCCTTCTGCCGGCTTCCGGAGGGGGCCATGCCAGCGGTGGCGGGGGCGTTCCTGCGAGAGGAGTTGCAGGCGGAGGCCAAGGCGCTGGTGCTGCTGGTGCTGGCCGACCACCAGCCCGCCAGCAGCGCCAGCCTCAGCATTGAGGGGCTGCCCAGTCCTGTGCGCCTGGAGGCCAAGCCACTGCCGCTCGCGGACCGGTCGCTCACCGTGCTCTCCTTCATCCTTGAGCCCGAAGTCACCACCAGTGCGGTTCAAGGGCTGGGGTCGCTGGAGCGGGATGCCGCCTTCACCCGCGAAATCGACCGATTGGAGCGGGAACTGCTCTCCAGTCAGGACACGCTACGCCGTTCGATGGCCGACCTGGAGCAGGCCAACGAAGAGCTGGAGGCTTCCTCAGAGGAACTGCAGGCTTCCTCGGAAGAATTGCAGTCGTCCAACGAGGAGCTGGAGGCCTCCAACGAGGAACTCCAGGCCACCAATGAGGAGCTCAGCACCCTGAACCAGCAGCTCCGCACCCGTAGCGATGAGCTGGAGCATCTCAACAACGACCTTGAAAACATCCAGGGCTCCCTCAACCAGGGGATGGTGATCGTCGACCGGCAGCTGCGCATCACCCGCTTTTCGCCGCTCGCGGTGCGGGTGTTCGGGCTGGTGGAGACCGATCTGGGCCAGCCCCTGGTCAGCGTGCCCACCACCGTGCCGTTGCCGGAGCTGCGCGAGGCCCTGCTCGCGGCGGTGCAGGAGCGGGAGCGGCGCACGCTCGAGGCGGGCAGTGAGGATGTGGCCTATCTCGTGCAGGTGATGCCCTACTGCGACCGGGCCGGTCTGCCCCTGGGGGCCATCGTCACGCTCACCGATGTGTCGGAGCCGATGGCCCTGCGCCGGGCCGCCGAGGCCGCCTTACACGAATTTGCCTCCTTGGCCGATGC
This sequence comes from Synechococcaceae cyanobacterium, assembly GCA_046319055.1. GTDB lineage: Bacteria > Cyanobacteriota > Cyanobacteriia > PCC-6307 > Cyanobiaceae > Cyanobium. Next base: position 12,205 of record JBKCTK010000367.1, on the reverse strand, counting down.
CCTCGATCCGGTGGTCTGGAAGCGGGATCACACCCTGAGCCGGATTCTTTACATCAGTCACAGGGTCCAAGAACTCACCGGTTGGAGCGCCGCTGAGATCTGCGCCAACCCCTCCCTGCTTGATGCCGCGATCCTGCCAGGGGATCAGGCGGCCGTGCGGACTGCCCGCCAGGGCGCCAGCAGCGGCTGGCGTGTCACCTACCGCCTGCGGCTGCGGGACGGCAGCGAAATCGCCCTGCAGGAGGTGGCCAGGGTGCTCGATGACCCCAACGACGACCGCTCGGTGGTTGGCACCCTCACGGAGGTGACCGAACTGCGCCGGCTGGAACGCCGCAACCAACTCTTAGCCTGCGCCTTTCAGGCGACCCAGGCCACCGAAACCCTGCCGCTCGCCCTGCTGGATGAGGCGCTTTGCCTGGTGACGGTGAGCGAGAGCTTTGCCGCCCTCTTCGGGCAGCCCCCCCCGGAGCTCATTGGCCAACCGCTCGCCACCTTGGCCCAGCGCTGGGAGCTCCAGAGCCGCGGCGCCGCGGACGCGCTGGTGAGCGGATTGCCCCTTCGCCAGCTCCAAGACCTGGCACTGCAGGCCCTGCGCAGCCAGCAGCCCCTGCGCGGCCAGCGGCTGGAAGCCGACCCCAGCCGGGCGGACAGCCTCCCCATCCACGTCGAGCTGATCCCCCTCGGCCCCCGGGGTGATGGCCTGGGGCTGCTGGTAAGGCTGGCGGTGGCGGGCGCTTGAGGGGGTTGGGCTGACGGCGGGCTGAACCACTGATCAGCCCCGAGACGCTCCACCGATCGCCCACACGGTCACTTGGAAGTTGTAGCGCCGGCACCCACCCGCATCCGTCCGGCTGGCGTAACGATTCGCCACAATCAGCCCCAGAAGCTGCCTTCTCCCCATGACCTTGTCCGCCTCTGCCCCCGAGGCCCCTTCGGCGGCGTCGGCAACGGCCCCATTCGAGCGGCGCGGGGGGGAGGCGACCGGGGCCGCGCCCCCACAGCCAACCGCCGAAGCCGCGCCCGATCCGGGTCCAAGGGTTGGGGCGGCCTGGTGGAACCGCTGGTTGCCGCTGGCCTACCTGCGTGACCTCGATCCGCTTCGCCCCCAGGCCCAAACGGTGTTGGATCGCGATCTGGTGCTGTGGTTCGAGGCATCCAGCCAACGCTGGCGCGCCTTCGAAGACGTCTGCCCCCACCGGCTCGTGCCGCTGAGCGAGGGTCGCCTCAACGCCCGCGGCGAACTGGAATGCCCTTATCACGGCTGGAGTTTTGACGGCTCCGGCCGTTGCACCGCCATCCCCCAGGCCGAGGAGGGCGCCATTATCAGCGCTCGTCGCTCCGGCTGCCGCTCCTATCCCACCGCCACGGGCCAGGGTTTGTTGTTCGTGTTCATGGGCGAGTCGGAGCGGGCCGCCGCGGTGCCCCTGCCCCTGGTGCCCGCCCTTGAGGAGGAACCGGAGCGCTGGCTGCTGCGCGACACCTTCCGCGACCTCCCGATGGACGCGCTCACGGCACTGGAAAACGTGCTCGATGTCAGCCACGTGCCCTTCACCCATCACCGCACCGTCGGCCGCCGTGAAAACGCGGCGCCGGTGCAGGCCGAACTGGGTAGCTCAGGGCCTGAGGGCTTTAGCGCCGTGTGGCCGGAAGGGCCCCGCAAGGGCAAGCTCGGCAGCCAGCACACCACCTTCCTGGCGCCGTGCCTGATGTGGCATGACCTCACCGCCCAGGGATTCGGCCGCATTCTCACCGTCGTCTACGTGACGCCGGTGCGCCGCGGCGCCTGCCGCTTGTTTGCCCGCTTCCCGTTCCGCTTCAACTCCCCTTGGCCCGGTTTGCTGCTGCGGCTTAGCCCCCAGTGGCTCCAACACATCGGCAACAACAAGGTGCTGGAAGACGACCAGGTATTCCTCCACTGGCAGGAGCGGGCCGTGGAGCGCCGCGGCGGCCTGGCGGGCACCAACCGCTCCTTCCACCTGGCCACCGGCGCCGATCTCTACGTGCGGGCGTTGCTGGATTGGGCCGAGCAATGGGATGGACAGCCCTTCCCCGATCAGCCGTTGCCGCCGCGGCTGGAGCGCCAGGCCTTGATGGATCGCCTCCACAGCCACACCCTGCACTGCCACGCCTGCTCCACCGCCCTGGTCCGCATCCGGCGCTGGCGGCCCCTGGCCCTGAGCCCCGCGCCGCTGGCTTTGATCGTGCAATGGCGGGTGGCGGACCCCAGCTCCTGGCCCGCCTGGCTGCTCAGCGCTGGCCTGGTGCTGGCGGCGGCCGGGATCTGGCAGCGGCTCGGAGGCTGGGAGCGGCAACTCCAGCAAGGCGACGGGGAAGCGCCCCGCAACCGCTCCTGAACCCTCTTGGATCCCCTGTCGAGAGCCCCCGCTCTGATCCCCCCGCCCAGGGACCGCCCAGCCAGCGATGGCCTAGCCAAGGGACCGCCCCGCCCAGGGACCGCCCCTCAGCGACCGCCGGTCCAGCCCGCGAGGTGGGATGCCGCATGGGAGCGGACCAGCGCCCGGGCGGCGGGCAGGGCCGGCTCCAGCGCCAACGAGCTGAACGGGGGAAGGGAGCGACTGCGCAGCCAGGCCCCCCAGCGGAATTCATGGAACGGGATTAGGGGTTCCGGATTGATCAATCGCTCCTGCTTCAGCTTCCACACCAGGCTGCGATAGGGATCATCCTGCAACTCGGCCAGGTGTGTGGGCAGGCTCGTGGCCGGCAGGGGCCCATTGCCGCGGCCATCGTGCAGGTAAAGCCAGCCCCGCGCCTGCAACTCCGCCAGCACCGCCTCGCGATCCTCCAGCTCCAACTGCAAGGCCACGTAGCCATAGGCCTCCGCATCCGGTGCCATCTCCACCAGGGCCCGCAGGCGGTGATGGCGATCGATCATCCATAGCTCTCCCGAGCGGCTGCGGGCCACTGGCACGGGCTTCGTGGCCAGGTAGCGCAAGCGCTCCTCTGGGCTTTCCTCGCTGAAATCGTTCTGGCGGCTGCGGATTTCGGCCAGGCCGATACACAGCTGGGTGGGTTGCAACCGCGCCACCGGGATCTGATGCAGGGTCTCTGCCCGTCCGGGGGGTGGCAGGGGTTGGTAGGGAGGTAACTGCAGCACAAATCGTTTCGGAGCTACCCCCCATCCTTGCGCTTTCCCAGCCGCCCGTGCCGCCGCGGGCTGGAGGCCGGGTGAAGGCGCCGCGGAGGGCTCGGCAGAATAGGGTCGCAGCAGGCGCCTTGACCCATGTCTGCACCGTTGACCCCGCCGCTCTTGGCTAATGCGGGCGCCTGTCCGCTTGAGGGTCCGCACGGGCCAATTGGGGTGTTGGTCTGCGGCCATGGCAGCCGCAATCGTCTCGCCGTGGCTGAGTTCGCCGATTTGGCCCAGCAGCTGCAGCGGCATCTTGGCTCGGTGCCGTTGGAATACGGCTACTTGGAGTTCGCTCGCCCGATCCTGCGCGATGGTTTGGAGCGCCTGCGGGAACGGGGCGTGCGCCACGTGCTGGCCATCCCGGCGATGTTGTTCGCCGCCGGCCACGCCAAGAACGACATCCCCTCGGTGCTCAACGCCTATGCCGCCGAGACCGGCCTGCGGATCGACTACGGCCGCGAGCTGGGGGTGGATCGCAGCATGATCCTCGCCGCCGGAGCCCGCATCCGCGCCTGCCTGGAGCGGGCCCATGCCGCCGATCAGGCGGCCGGTCGCGCCCCGATCCCGGCGCACGACACCCTGCTGGTGGTGGTGGGGCGGGGCTCCTCCGACCCCGATGCCAACAGCAATGTCGCCAAGGTGACGCGCATGCTGGTGGAAGGTTTTGGCTTCGGCTGGGGCGAAACTTGCTATTCCGGCGTCACCTTTCCGCTCGTGGAGCCTGGCCTGCGGCAGATCGTGCGGCTCGGCTATCGGCGGGTGGTGGTGTTTCCCTATTTCCTGTTCTCCGGCGTGCTGGTCAGTCGCATCGTTGAGCACACCGGCCGCGTCGCGGCAGAGCATCCGGCCATCGATTTCCACTCCGCTTCCTATCTCGGCGATCACCCCGGTGTGCTCGATACCTTCCGCGAGCGGGTGTTGGACGTGCTGCGGGGCGACACCGCCATGAACTGCTCGCTTTGCAAGTACCGGGCCCAGGTGTTGGGCTTTGAGCAGGAGGTGGGCCTGCCCCAGCTCAGCCACCACCACCATGTGGAGGGTCTGATGGAGAGCTGCAGCCTGTGCGAAAGGGAGTGCACCGGGGCCTGCCAGCCCGATGGGGTGCCCCTGCCGCTGGGGGTGAGCCCCCAGGATCGCGGCGCCCAAGGCGGCCCAGCACTCCAGCGGGCCACCCCTGGTCTGGAGCCTCGCCACGACCAAGACCATCCCCACGACCACGGTCACAGCCAGTCCCACAGCTATTCCCACAGCCACGGGCACGATCACGGGCACGATCACGGGCCCGGCGCCGGCGATTCCGCCCATCCGCACCACCACCACCCCTATCCCCACGCGGATCACCCGCTGGGACCGCGCACGCTGCGCTCCCGCGCAGGCAGAGGCGAGGTGTCCCCCAGTGGTGGCCCGGAGGACCCGGTTGACCAGCAAGGCAACCCATCGGGGGCACCCTTGGTGGCCGATTCAGGCACGGATCCATGGGTGGACCCGACCGCTGCGGCGGGCGAGCAGGCCAACGATCAGCCTTAGCACCCGCTTGAAATCCGAGGCAATCGGTGCGGAAACGAGCAACTCAGTCGTCTCATGGCAGGGCGAGACCCAAGGGACCCGGCCGATCACCCTTGCTGATCGATCCAGGATTTCCCCATCTGCCATCGGTTTTCCCCGGAAACGGCCCTTTTTTTCCACAGGCGTGAACTTGTGGGATCGCCGGGAGAGGCCGGAGCTGGGGAAAGACCGGGAACCCCCCACCGATGATTGACACGCCCCGCGAGCCGTGGTAGCTACAGCGCCGGTTCCAGGGCACCGCTGGCTCTGACCAGTGCCCTCGGGCAGTCTCAGCTTGCGCCTGGCATCGCCCTGGCGGCGTTGCCGCTTTTGACGCCTGAGGCCGGAATGTGTCGTACTGGGGCGTCACTTCAAACCGCCACCTTGATCACGATGAATCGTGTCGCACCGGACCAGGATTTGTTCGGCGCCACACCGGAGGGGTGCGACCACCAAGCCCAAGGCGTCAGGGGCGGTTGCGTGAACTTGGAGGCGGAGGTTCCGGAGATCTTGTTTGAGGGAATGCGCAGCTGTCTTCAGCTCAACCCCGATTGGGATCAATACAGTGTGATCACGTCCGCCCTGGCCGGTTTTCTCTTCCAGAACGGCTGTCAGGATCCGAGCGTCACCAAGCACTACCTCGACACACTTTTTCTGCAGCGTTGAGCTGTTGCCCTCCTCAAGCCGGATGCGGCATGGGCTCTCCCACCATGGGTGTTGGCGATCACTGCCGATCTGCGGGGAGCTTAAAGGCCACCATGGTGGGCTGAGGCTGTAGCCGACGCGACCCGCTTGAAGCCGAGCGCAAGACAACCCACAAAGAAAAAGGGCGGGGGTGCCAACCCCCGCCGATGCTTTCTCCCTTGCCCGACCCGTGGTGAGGTCGCCCAGTCATGATCTCCATCTGCCTCCTAAACATCTGTGGTGATCGACACCGTTCCCGCCGCCCTGTTAGCGAGCCCTGACGGCCCTTGCAATCGGTGGTTTTGGCAATCCGGCCACCTCAGCCACGGGCCCATCGAGCTGGAGCCACCCCACAAGCCAGCCGCTCACCCCGTAGCGCCGGCAACCTGGTGAGCCCTTCAGCTCTGCAGCGTTGGGTAGTCGGTGTAACCCTCAGCGCCAGGGGTGTAGAAGGTGCTGGGATCAGGGCTGTTGAGGGGGGAGCCTTGGGCGATCCGCAGGGGCAGGTCGGGGTTGGCGAGGAAGGCGTGGCCGAAGGCCACGGCATCCACCGCACCCGCCGCCACCGCCGCCTCCGCTTCCGCGGCGTCGTAGCCCATGTTGGCCACCAGCACGCCCCGAAACCGTTCGCGCATCGGACCCAACAGATCGCCCGTCTGCAGGCCGGCCATATCGGCTCGCATCACATGCAAGTAGGCCAAACCCTGATCGTTGAGCTGCTCCGCCAGCCAAGAGGCCAGCCCGACCGGATCGCTGTCGACCATCGCGTTGAAGCTGTTGAGGGGCGACAGGCGTAGGCCCACCAGGGGGCAGCACTGCCGCACCGCCGCCAACACCTCTAGCAACAGCCGCGCCCGGTTGGCCATTGAACCGCCGTAGGGCGGCTGCCGTTGGTTGCTGCCATCCCGCAGGAACTGATCCAGCAGATAGCCATTGGCCCCATGGATCTCCACCCCATCAAAGCCCGCCCGCACGGCCCGCTCCGCCGCCTGCCGAAAGGCCGCGACGATGCCTGGGATCTCCGCATCGCTGAGCTCCCGGGGCACCTCATAGGGCTGCTTCCCCTCCGGCGTGTGGATCCCATCGCCATGGATCGCCAGGGGGCTGGGCGCCACAGGCTGATGGCCGCCATTGAGCAGAGAGTGGCAGGCGCGACCGCCATGCCAGATCTGCAGCACGATCCGGCCGCCGGCGTCATGCACCGCATCGGTCACCTGGCGCCAGGCCTCCACCTGGGCCTCGTTGTAGATGCCGGGCTCGCGGATGAAGGCGGAATGGCCCTCCGCCACCATCGTGGCTTCGGCGATCAGCAGACCGGCTGAGGCTCTCTGGGCGTAATGGGTCGCCATCAACGGCGTGGGCACGTGATCGGCCGTAGCCCGGCAACGGGTGAGCGGCGCCATCAGGATGCGGTTCGGCAGCTCCAGCCCCTCCAGCCGCAGCGGCGTGAACAAGGTGGTCATGGCGGGCGGGCGGCGATCGGTGGCGTTGATCAGGGTGCCAGGTTGGGGATTCCTCGCTCCGCTGCCTACCCCAGGGTGGAACCGCCAGTGCGCAGCCGCTGGGCCGCCGCTTCACAGGCCCGCCAGGTGAGCGCCATGGAGGTGAGCGTGGGGCTCTGCCAGCCGGCGCTCGGCCAGCAGGCCCCGTCGCCCACCAGAACATTCGCGGCTCCCCAGCACTGATTCCAGGCATTCACCACCCCGTCCTCAGGGCGACGCGCCATCGGAGCACCGCCCAGCTCATGCACGTAGTAGCCCGGGGGAGCCGCTCCGGCGGCCAGCGCTGGGCTCTGGCGCAACCAGGGCTCCAGCAGCGGCAGCTTCACCAGCTCCTCCAGCGGCAGCAGCTCTGCCCCGGCGGCCGCCACCACCGCCGCCATGCGCTTCTGCATGTGCCGCACCATCGCCTGTTCGTTGGCGCCCCAACGGCAAGCGATGTGGGGCACCGGTAACCCATGGGCATCGCTGCGGCTGAGATCGAGGCGAATCTGGTTGGCGGGATCGGCCAGCACCTCTCCATGGCCGATCAGGAACCCCAGCGCCTCCCCCGGCCGGCGCTTCAGGAATTTCGGCGGATCGAAGCGTTGCACCGCCGTCCAGAGGCCATAGCCGCGGCGAAAGCCCAGACCCTCCTCGCCGTTGAGGTTCACCGTGTTGGGGATGAAGCAGCTGCCCGCACCGGAGAGCTCCTGGGGATGGCAGGGTTCCGGGACGGCCGGCAGGCTGAAGAAGCGTGCGCAGGACACGTGATCCATCAGGCCGGTGCCGAGGCTGCCGGAGGGATCCACGAGGCCTCCAGAGCGCACCGCTTCAGAGGAGTGCAGCAGGATGCGCAGCGTTTCCAGGGTGGAGGCGCACAGCACCACCAGGTCGGCCCGCAGTAGATGCCGGCTGCCGCGCTCCGCGTCGACCACCACCACACCCTCAGCCCGAGCGCCTCCTGGCGCCAGCTGTAGATGGCTCACCACCGCGTCGCAGCAGAGCAGCAGGCGGCCGCTGGCCCGAGCTCGTGCCAGGGTCACCCCGGGCGAGCTGGAGCGGGGCCAGGGCATGGCGGGGCTGGAGCGATGCAGCGAGAAGCCGCGGGAGTGGATCAGCGGCAGCCCCAGCTCCCGCTCGATCGAGGCCTTCAGCACCCGCTCGCCCGGGGTGTAAGGCAGCGGCGGCAGGTAGTCGCCATCGGGGAGCTGGGGCAAGCCATCAGCCTGGCCATGGATCCCGAGCAACCGCTCCAGCTGGCTGTAGTACGGCGCCAGGTCGGCGAGGCCGATGGGCCAAGCGCGGCCATGGCCATCGCGGCTGGCGGCTTGGAATTCATGGTCCGACAGCCGCAGGGTGATGCCCCCCCAGGTGAGGCTGCGACCGCCCAGCTGGCGACCCCGAGTCCACAGAAACGGGGCGTCGGATGGGGTGGAGTAGGGATGGCGCCGTTCGTCGACGTACAGCTCCGGGTTGTGCTTCCAGTAACCCGGATGGTTGGCCTGCAGGCGCTGGCGGCCTCCGGCCAGATTGGCGACGCGGCGCACCAGGTTGAGGGGCTCGCCGCTGATGGCCTGGCGGGCCGAGAGGGCCGGGCCGGCCTCCAGCACCAGCACCCGCATCCCCGCCTCCGCCAGCACCATGGCGGCTACACCGCCGGTGGCGCCCGATCCCACCACCAGCGCCTCGTACCCGAGGTCCGCCGCGATCAGCTGGCCCAGGGTCAGAGGTTCCGCCCCGGGGGCGAAGGGCTGGGGCATGGAGCGCGACGCCATCGGGCGGCCAAAGCCTGGCATCCGATCCGGCGCGGCCTTGGTGAAGCAACGCTCGGACTAGGGCTGCCCATGCTGATGTCAGTCACCAACCGCCCCTGCCCGCACGCCCCCTCCCGCCCAGGCGCTCCTGGACCCTCTGGCTTTGGTCGGCCCTGGGCTTGGCGCTGCTGGGCGCCTTGGCGCTCGATGGCCTGAGCCGCTCCCCGCGCTGGCAAACCTTCGGTCAGGTGTTGAGCCATGGCGATCGCCAGCAGCCGCTGGTGGCCCTCAGCTTCGACGACGGCCCCAACCCACGCACCACTCCCCAGCTCCTGGAGGTGCTGCGGCGCACGGGCACCAAGGCCAGCTTCTTTCTGGTGGGGCGCCACATCGTCGAGCATCCCCAGCTGGCCGAAGCGATCGTGGCGGCTGGGCAAGAGGTGGGAAACCACTCGTTCTCCCACGACCCGATGGTGCTGGAGCGGCCCTGGCGTTATCGCCGCGAGATCGCCCGAACCGATGGATTGATCCGTGGACTCGGTTACCACGGCGTGATCCGCTTTCGGCCCCCTTACGGCCGCAAGCTGCTGGTGCTGCCCTGGTTGCTGGCCCGGCAGGGACGGTTGGATGTGCTCTGGGATGTGAATCCGCAGGACTGGACGGTTGACGATCCCATGCAGATCACCGAGAGGGTGTTGGCTCAGGTGCGCCCGGGCTCGATCGTGGTGTTGCACGAGCACCCCGCCACGGTCGAAGCCCTCGAGCCGATGATCCGGCAACTGCGGCAACGGGGCTATCGGCTGGTGGGCCTGGAGGAGCTGATCGGTGACGGCGCCCCGGCCGCGCTCAGCCCATCCCATCGCCTGCCCAGCGCGACCAAACCTGCTGGTTACGGCCCCTCGCCCCCGCAGCCGGCGCAGGCCCTCGGCACGTCGACGCCGATCTCACGAGCCCACCGGCTGTGACCGGGTTCGCGTCGGCCGGCGCCCGAGGCGGCCTGAGGACTGGACCTTTGTCGAGCTGCGCTCTCGACGGAGTCTCGCCCAACATCGCCATGTCGCCGAGCCGACGGGCACCGGTCCTGGAAACGCGTCGCGGCGGGTGAAGTGGGTGGCGGGGGGAAGCGGTGCGCGGTCACCTGCCTACAATCGGATGATGGTCAAAACCGTTGCTTCCTGGGTTTGGATCCTCAGCGGCGTGCTGCTGGTGATCAGCGTTTTGCTCCACAGCCCGAAGGGCGATGGCATGGGGGGCTTGGCCTCCAGTGGCGGGTCCATGTTCACGAGCGCCCGCAGCGCAGAGAATGCCCTGAATCGCGTCACCTGGACCCTGCTCAGCATCTTTTTGGGGCTGGCGGTTGCTCTCAGCGCCGGCTGGTTGGGCTGAATCGTGGGGCGGCTTAGCCGGCGCCAACTGCTGCGCTTCCTGCCGATGGCCGTCGCCGGCCCACTCACAGGGCAGCCACTTCTGCACCCCTTGCCAGCCGTGGCAGCCGCACGCGATGCTGATACCAACTGGCAACTCAGCGACGCGGAATGGCGCCGACGCCTCAGCCCTGAAGCCTTCGCCGTGCTGCGCCGGCAGGGAACGGAGCGACCGTTTAGCAGTCCGTTGGTGGCGGAGAAGCGGGCGGGGATGTTCGTCTGTGCCGGCTGCCGCCTGCCGCTCTTCAGTTCCGAGACCAAGTTTGAGAGCGGCACCGGTTGGCCCAGCTTTTGGAAGCCCCTGGCTGGAGCGGTGGTGACCCAGCTCGATTTTCGCCTGATCGTGCCAAGAACGGAGTATCACTGTCGCCGTTGCGGTGGCCACCAGGGGCACGTCTTCAAGGATGGCCCCAGACCCACAGGCGAGCGCTGGTGCAACAACGGAGTGGCACTGCTGTTCGAACTCGGCGCGGTGGCGCCTGGGCCTGGGGTGGCAGTCCCGAGACAGCCCGGTCGCTAACGCGATTGCCAGCTGCACCGGCATCGAGGCGGCCCCAACAATCCCGGGCGAGCAAACATTGATCATGAAGGAACGTGCCGATCCGAGCCCAAGACGCCGGAACCGACACCGAGTCCGTTAAGTTCGCAACTCATTCGCCTGCGTTGACCGTCCGTCGATGGGGAATCCGATTACCCAGGAATTATTTTTAGCGCGTGCGAGGGACCGCTTTGGCGACCGCTACGATTACAGCGGAATAATCTATAAGAGCTACAAGACTCCGATACGCATCAGCTGCCGGCAACACCCCGTGCGACCAATCATGATCACACCGGAGAAGCATTTGCAGACCACAGGCGGCTGCAAGTACTGCTTGCGTGAATATCGGATTCGGGCCTTGGAGCGGGAGCTCAATCGCGAGGCAGTTCAACGACCATGTCCACAGATGCCTGAGCCCCAGATGGCCTGCCCCGCTGACCAAGGCGTGACCTGATCCCCCGACGATCCAGCCCAAGAACCACGATTCGTCGGCGGCAATTCTGGGCTTTACCAGCAAGACTCGAGAGGCTATCGCGCTTACCATTTAGGCGCCCACGGCAGCTTGACATCACGGAAATCAGTCGACATCCCCCCGCAGAGTCCGTCAGCAAGTATCGAGCCGAGATCGACGACTGCGGGCGGTGGCTGTGGCAGCAGTCGCGTTGTAGGTGGTTCAATGGTCGTGCAACACGACCAGGAAGGCTGGCCAGTCTGGCGGACGGAACCTGGATGGCCCCAGGAGCCAGGGGGCCGGATACTGCACGAACCTCTGGGCTCGTTACATTGGACCCATGCCTGGTTCAACGCTAATCACATCAGCAGGGATCCCGCCTGCCGTCGATCGATTGGACCTTCTGGATCGGCTCCGTGCTGATGCCAGCACCCTGAGGGCGCTTGGCCGCGCACGCTGCGCGATCTTCGGCTCGTTTGCGCGTGCTCAGCGCATCCACCCAGACAGTGATGTTGATCTGCTGGTGACGTTTCAACCTGGTCGCAAAGATTTTGATACCTTTCTCCAGCTGGCGGATCACCTGGAAGCGATTCTGGCCAGGCCCGTTGATCTGGTGACCACGGAAGGCCTGAGCAGACATCTGGCTGAGACTGTTCTGGGGGAGGCCGTGGATGTCGCCCTCGGCGCGTGAGCTGCTGTGATCGCACGCATGCGCGACCGCCTCATTCATCACCCTTGACGAGTCGGAGGCTTCGCCCGGCACGCCGCAAGGTCAGACCTTCTTAGAAGGTGCCCATGTACTCGTGTAACTGCATGGCCTGGAACCTCTGCATCGCTGACCGTCGGATCGGAAGCCCTCCTCCTTTTTGATCAGGAGAAAAACGGTGAACGAATCCTGCCTGATGCTCCATGTGGAGCGGCTGCCCGAGGCTGGTTATCTGGCCACTTTGCGGTGGTTGCCCTTTACTGAACAGGTCGGGCCCCTGAAATCGTTAACTCTGGACGGGTGGGACAGGGTTTGGCCTCAGTATAGACCGAGTGGGGAGTTCTGCCTCCCAAGGAGCTATGTGGTCGTACATGGCAATACCTCCAGAGGAAGTGGGCCAGGCTGATTTCAGCCTCCCAGCCGTCGCCATAGGCCCGCAGGTAGACCTCCTCATACTTGAGAGTCCTCCACAGT
>JBKCTK010000366.1:0-6569 GCA_046319055.1 Synechococcaceae cyanobacterium | reverse complement strand
CGTACCTCTCCAGCTCTTTCTCGCGCCTCTCGCTCTCTTGCTCTCTCCTCTCGAATTCGAGAATTCTGATTTGCGCATCGATCGTTGGATGCCAATTTAACTTCGCCAAAAAGCGCCGCCATGGCGGCAAGGAGGAGAGGAATTCCGATTTGCTGATTGGCCTTGAATTGAAAGACTCCGAAGAGATCGACATGGCTGTAGGAGGTGAAGAAGGTGATCAAAGCAACTAGAGAGCCGGCCGCCAGGGAGGCCCATCCCAGCCCATCCAGCAGGGACGGACTCTCTCCGGCTTCAGCGGCACGGGGATCAAGCATCGATGACATGAGCTTAGCGAGGCCAGGCGGAAGAACAAACGCTACAATACACTTGTTCTTGCCGAGCGGGAGCGGTGGACTTGAGTCGGGGTCGAATCGGCTGCCGGAGAGGCTGGGGGATCCTCCGATCACGGAGCTGTCCATGACGGCCGATACCTTTTGCGCAATCTTTTCGCCTTTCTGGGACGCCATGATCCCCACGCGCCGGCAAGAGGCGCAGCCTGCCCGAACCGTCTCGGCCATAGACTGGGATGGTGATGCGAAACAGATACCACAAGGAATTACGGTAATAGTGCTGATACGATCACAAGGGTCATTGGGTTATCAACGACCCAGCCACGCCAGCCTCCACCAAGCATTCCATGGAACCCCAGTCAGGCGACTCCGCACGGCCCCTGGATGAGCAACGGCTGGCGGCCTATGCCGGTTTGATCGATCAGCTGCTGCGTTGCCCCAGCGGAGAAGAGAATACAATTCTCAATGCTCACTTGGAGCTGCTGGATGAGGGATTCGTTGCGGTGTTGCGAAGCTTTGCCGAAGCCCTGCACCAGCAAGGGAATCCAGATGCCGCCGCCTTTCTTGAGAATCTTGCCGACCAGATGGCGGCATTCCTTCAACAGGGTGCGCTGCGGCAGGATCGTTCAGCCATGGAGCGCCAGCAGGCCTATGGGAATCTGGTGCAACAATTACTGGCGTGCCCGACTGGAGAGGAGCAACAGATCCTGGCGGCAAACAGCGAGCTTCTCGACCCAGAGTTTGTGCAATTCTGCGAGCATGCAGCCCAGCTACTTAAGGAGCAGAACAACCCGCAGGCTGCGGACTGGCTGCGGAGTTTTGCCTCCCAGCTGGGAAGGGCTTTGCCCAGTGCCGCCAGCTCCAGCCGCTCCCAGGAGCAACAAGCGTTTTTAATGCGCCTGCTGCAAACGGTGGCTGAGGCCAATGTTGATCGGGCAATCGTGTACGCGCTGTTGAGGGATCATCTGCACCTTCTGAACCCCAGATTGGCCGATTTGCTGGAGCAATGGTTTACATGCGCAGTTGAAGGGTCAAGCCCAAACAAGCACCCAGGTCTCGCTGCCCTAAGTGTCACCCTTGGATTGCTCCTGGAAGAGTTTCCACTTGGAAATCCAAAATCGAAACTACAGATTGCTTTCACTGCTTATACTAACGCCTTAGCTATCTTTACGGAAACCGATCTACCAGAACTCTGGTCCTCCACAAACAATAGCTTGGGAAATATTCACTGCAAACTTGCTCGATTATCGGACAATCCTAAGCGACAGATTATTAAAGCCATAGAATCCTATCTTAACGCCTTGCGGGTCTATACAGTGACCGAGCGGCCGCAAAACTGGGCAACTATAAACAATGGCCTAGCCAACGCCTACAGCGAGCTCGCTGCGTTTTCAGAAAGTCCAAATCAACAGCTTGAACAAGCTATCCAAGTATATACAGACTCCTTGGAGATCCTTGCAGAACTCGATATTCCAGATGCCTGGGCAGAAACGACTAATAATATTGCAGCCGCCTACTTTAAGCTTGCTCGATACTCAGAACATCCGAAACAACAGATCGAAAATGCTATTGAGGCTTGTGCCAATGCATTGCGCTGCTTTACTGAGACCGGGTATCCTCAAGACTGGGCAAGAGCAAACATTAATCTCGGCAGAGCATACGCTGATCTTGCCCCATTTTCAGACAAGCCAAAACAAATAATCGAAAGAGCTATTGATGTTTATGTCAACGCTTTGCGAATCAGCACAGAACTTACGCTGCCGGAAGAATGGGCTGAAAACAATAATAGTTTAGGTATCGCTCGTGTCAATCTTGCCCGGTTTTCAGAAAATCCGAAACACGAGCTCGAGAAAGCCGTCGAGGCCTTTAACAATGCCTTGCGAATATACATAGAATTGGAACGGCCACAACACTATGCTGGGACAAACATCAATCTCGGAAGTGCTTACAACGACCTTGCCCAATACTCCGATAACCCAAGACAACAGATCGAAAACGCTATCAACGCCTATTCCAACGCCTTGCGGGTCGCCACAGAAACAAAGCTGCCGAAAATCTGGGCAGCCATAAACAATAATCTCGGCAACGCCTACAGCGATCTTGCCCCGTTTTCAGAGAATCCGAAGCAACAGATCGAAAACGCCATCAACGCCTATGCAAATGCCTTGCGAGTCCGCGACCCGGCGACCCGCTCCAGCGATTGCTTGCGAACAGCCAGGAACCTCGGCAACCTGGGCTTTGCCAACAACCTCCGCCATGTTGCCATCGACGGCTACACACTTGCCATCACCGCCGTGGAAAACATGCGGGCGGAGGCATTGGATCCCAGCCGCAAAGCGGAGATATTATCCCAATCCATCGAGGTATATGCCAACTTGGTGCAGGTGTATGTAGATGCTGGGCAATACGACAAAGCTCTGGAGGTGGCTGATCGTTCCAAGGCGCGCAATCTCGTTGAACTCCTGGCCACCAGGGACCTTGTCCCCAAAGGGGAGGTGCCCCCGGAGATCCTTCGCCGCCTTGATGCCTTGCGTGGCTCCATCGCCAGTGCCGAACGGGAGTTGAATCGCGCCGACAGCGCCGCCAGCCTTTCAGGCGGTACAACGATCAACCCCAGGGGCGAGGTGCAATCGCCAAGCTCCTCTTCCGCAGCCCAGCAAGCGGCGCGGCAGCGGGATCAGGTTGCCAGGGAGCGGCTGATCCAGCTCAAGCAAGAGCTCGATCAGCTGATCCAAACCGAGATCAAGGAGTTCGACGACAGCTTCTCCCTCAGCCAGAAGGTGCAACCCCTCGCCTTTGCCGAGCTGCAAGCCAGCTTGCCCGATGCCGGCACCGCCCTCTTCTATTGGTACGCGGCAGGCCCGCAGCTGCTGGCGTTCATCGTCACCGCCGACCAAGCGCAACCGCTGTGCCACCGCTACCCGGCAGACACCTTGGAGCGGCTGACGGCGTTGTTCAACACCCACCTCCAGATCTATCTCACCAGCAAGACGGAATGGCAGCGAGCTCTGCCGGCGTATCTCGCCTCCGTGGCAACGGCCTTAGAGATCGAAGCGCTTCTGCACACCCTCCAAGCCGCCAGCCCGCAGGTGGATCAACTGATCCTCACCCCCCATCGCTTTCTTCACCTGCTGCCCCTCCACGCCCTGCCCCTCAACGCCGCCGGCACGTGCCTGCTGGATCGCTTCGCCCGCGGCGTGCGCTTCTCGCCCAGCCTGCAGGTGCTCCAGCTGGTGCAGCGGCGCCAGGCCAAAAGCCTGGAGAGCCTCTTCGCCCTGGCCAACCCCGCCAACTCCGGCGAGGACCTGCCTTACGCCGCCCTGGAAGTGGCCAGCATCCAGCCCGTGTTTGGCGCCCACCCCGTCGTGCTGGAGGGGAAGGCCGCCAGCCGCGCCCAGCTGGAGCGCCTCGCCGCTCCCCTGGCCGCCAGCCACTGCCTCCACTTCTCCTGCCACGGCTATTTCAACTTCGCCGAACCTCTCCGCTCCGCCCTGCTTCTGGCCGACAGCACGGTGCATTCCCTCCCCGCCGATGCCGATCCCTCCCAGTACCTCCCCATCAGCGACGGCGGCGCCATCGACCTGCACCAGAGCCTCACCCTGCTCGATCTCTTCCAGCTCGACCTGCGCCAGGCCCGCCTCGTGGCCCTCTCCGCCTGCGAAACAGGCCTTAGCGACATCAAGAGCGCCAGCGATGAATTTGTGGGCCTCAGCACCGGCTTCCTGTTCGCCGGCTGCAACAGCGTGATCGGCACCCTCTGGACGGTGCCGGACATCTCCACCGGCCTGCTCATGGCCCGCTTCTACCGCCTGCTCAAAGCCCCAACGGTTCAGGGCGGCGGCGGCGTGGCGTTGGCCCTCAAGCAGGCCCAACACTGGCTCCGAACCCTCACCCTTGAACAACTCCCTGAACACTTGGAAGCCCTGCGCTCCAGCCTCCCGCCTGCCCTGGCCGACAACATGGCCCACAACATTGCCCTCGATCTCCAGCGGCTGAACCGCAACCATGCCCCCAGCGATTGCCCCTTCAGCAGCCCCTTCTATTGGGCCGCCTTCACCGCCGTGGGCCAATAGGCGCCCCATCGGTGTCCCTTAGCCTTTTCTTCCGGAATCCCCTCCCTGGCCATGCCAGTCAGCCCCGCCGCTTTTCTGGCCTTCCTCGACCACAACGCCACCGCTCTCTCGGCCGATGAGCACAGCGCACTGCTCGGCTTCGCCGCAGACCTGGATCCCGCCCTCAGCGCCGAGGCCCTCACCGCCCGCCTGAGCCGCTTCCTGCTGGACCACGAATCCATCGACCTTCGCTTGGAGGGCTACCAGTTGGAGGGCCACCGGCTACGCATCGCCGGCCAGCCCATCAAGCCCACCCCAGCCGCCTTCAAAACCCACCTCCGCAACCTCGTGCTCAAAGCCCAGTCCAGCCAGCAAAAGGATGGCGGCACCCCCCCCAAATCCTGAGCTGGCCTGCCACTCAGCCTGCCTCTCGCAGCTGCTCTTCCAGCTCCATTCCGGTGTCGGCACCGCCGAGCCTGACGCCGCCCTGGCCGAGCTCCTCGCCGCCCTTCCTAGCCTGGCGCCAGAGCATCGGCGTGCCATCGCCAACACCTTCGCGGCCCTGCAGTCGCGGCCCGATGGGCTAGGCCCCTCCCACGCTAATTCGGCGCTGAACGAGGCCCCGGGCCATCCAGATTTGCTGCCGCTGGTGCCCGCTGAACCCCATGCCGTTCCCCTGGCGAGTTCGCCCCCGCTGGTCGCCAGCCTCAGCCCCTTCCTTCTGCACGACACTTTCATCTTTGAGCTCAGCTTTGAGCTGCGTGTCGCTGGCTCCGGCCAGCCCCATGCCCTGGCTTCGGAGCCATTTACGCTGCTCCGCCAGGCTTCGCTCGGCGTTGAGCCCTGCTTCGCTCCCTCCCTCGGCCACTGCTGCCTTCTCTATCTCCAAACCCACGATTCATCCCTGGCGTTCGCCCAAGCCAGCGCCGCGGCCGTTGGCCCGCCGGAGCTGCGCCTGTGTGGCGAAGCCACTCTGTTGGGCCGGCCGATTTGGGAGTTTGCCGCTGGCCGCCACAGCTGGTACATCTGGCTTGATGATCCGGATCACCCCATCCATCAACAGGAGGATGGTTCCTACCAACAACATCTGCTCAACCTCCTCTGCTGCCGGGCGAAGATGGAGTTCGCCGCCCGCGCTGGGCGGCAGGCCTTTGAAGCGGGCCTGAGCCACTATCAAGCCATCGAAGCGTGCTCCGGCCAACTCGCCACCCTTGAAACCCTCACGGCAGCCACTCCCCTCCCATCCCCGTCACCTGGGCTGCGACCCAGCGTCCCCGGGGCAACCCGGCGAACACCACCAAGCCAACCCCTAGAGGTCTCTGAGGAAGCAGCGCAACTCCGCCGCATCGCCAACCTGGAGGCGCTGCTCACCGCCCTACCCCAACATGGATTGGGCCTGGCCCGTTGCGAACGCGACCTCACCACCCATCAGCTCACCGTCTCCACCAACGCCTTCAACGCCGCCCAGGCCGTCCGGGCATTGGTGCGGGAGGGAGACACCTTTTTGAAGCACTTTTTGGAGCAGGAAGCTACAACCTGGCTGCAGCAGCTGGACCACGACGGCCAGGTGCTGCGCTCGGGCCAGCGCTATAGCGAACAGCTCAGCGATTCCCTGCGCGCCATCGTTGCGCTGGACGGGCAAAAACTGCAGATGGAGCTGGAGCGCCAGGAGAAACAACGCGATCGCTCACTGCAACGCACGATCTTCTTCATTGGCGCCGCCCTCAGCATCAGCGGCCTCGCCGCCGCCACCCGGCCCCGCCCCAGCGCCAAGCTGCTCGCCACGTTCGTTCCCCAGCCACCCCCTCTGCCAGCGGCGGGGCTCTGGCTGGCAGACATCACCATCCACTCGCTCATCGGCCTGGCGGCAGCGTTGGTGGTGCTGCTGTTCTGGTGGGGATGGGGCAAGCTCAGGGGCAGGGCCCGAGGGGGGTCCAGCCGCTCCGCTGAACCCCAGCCATGAACCCGGCAACCACAGTTCCTTCAGACCGTTGTTGCAGACAGCTATTTCAGACAGCAGTTTCAGACTGGTATTTCAAACAGATATTTCAGCGATCAAGGATCGGGAGATCGTTTAGCAAGCGCCGACGCTCCTGCCAGTCTGGCTGCAAGGAATCGAGCAGCGCAAGGAACTCCTCTCCATGGGTGCGAACCCTCAGGTGGGCCAGCTCATGCAGAACGATGTAGT
>JBKCTK010000365.1:0-4024 GCA_046319055.1 Synechococcaceae cyanobacterium | reverse complement strand
TTCGGCTGGAATCATTCCTTCGCGACCCCTTCGCCATGAGCGTCAGCAGCCCTTCCGCCCCTGCCCTGCTCGCCGGTGAGGGCTTGCCGGCCTTTGCGGCGATCGGCCCCGAGCAAATCGAGCGGCACATTCCCGAACTGCTCCAGGAGCTGCTGGCGGGACTCGACCAACTGGAGGCCCAGCTGGAGGCCGCCCTGGCCAGCAACACCCCGCTCACCTGGGAGCAGGTGATGGATCCGCTGCATCGCCTCGGCGAACGGCTGCGGTGGAGCTGGGGCGTTGTTAGCCACCTCAACGGCGTCTGCAACAGCCCCGAACTGCGCCAAGCCCATGGCGCTCAACAGGGGGCGGTGGTGGCCTTCGGCAACCGCTGCGGACAAAGCCAGGTGTTGTATCGAGCCCTGCGGCAACTCCAGGCCCAAGGCGGCTGGGACAGGACCCAGCAGCGCATCCTCGAGGCCGAGATTCGCGACATGGATCTGCGCGGTGTGGCGCTACCGCCCGAGGATCAGCTGGCCTTCAATGCAGCAAGCCAAGAACTGGCTGAACTGGCCACCCGCTTCGGCAACCAAGTGCTGGATGCCACCACCAGCTGGACCCTTTGGTGGCGAGATCCCGCCGAGGTGGATGGCCTGCCAACCAGTCTGCTGGAACTCCTGGCCCAGGCCGCCCGCGAGGCCGGCGCAACAGAGGCCACGGCCACAGCGGGGCCCTGGCTGATGGGGCTCGACATGCCGCGGTTCGCGCCATTCCTGCAGCACAGCCGTCGCCGCGATTTGCGCGAGCAGGTGTATCGGGCCCATGTGAGCCGGGCTTCAGGGGAGGCGGCCAGCAACTGGCCCTTGATCGAGCGGATCTTGAGCCTGCGGCTGGAGCAGGCCCAACGGCTCGGCTTCCGCCACTGGGCTGAAGTGAGCCTGGCATCCAAGATGGCCGAGAACGAAGCGGTGGTGGAGCGGCTGCTGGAGGAGCTGCGGGCCGCTGCTTATCCGGTGGCCGAAGCGGAGCTGGAGCAGCTCAAAGCCTGTGCCGCGGCGTCGGGAGCGGCCGAAGCCCACGACTTCCAACCCTGGGATGTGAGCTACTGGGCCGAGGTGCAACGGCGGCGCAGCTTCGAGCTCGACAGCGAGGCCCTGCGCCCCTGGTTCCCGCTGCCTCAGGTGCTGGAGGGGCTGTTTGGATTGTGCGACCGGCTGTTCGGCCTCGCCATCAGCGCCGCCGATGGCGAGGCGCCGGTATGGCACCCAGATGTGCGGTTCTTTCGGGTGCATGACCGCGATAGCGGCGAACCCCTGGCGGCGTTCTACCTAGATCCTTACAGCCGGCCCGGCAGCAAGCGAGGCGGTGCCTGGATGGATGAATGCCTGGTGCGCTCCCAACGGGCCGATGGCACCGCTGTGCTGCCGGTGGCCTATCTCATCTGCAACCAGAGCCCGCCGGTGGGGGACAGCCCCAGCCTGATGACCTTCCAGGAGGTGGAGACCCTCTTCCATGAGTTTGGCCATGGCCTCCACCACATGCTTACCACCGTGGAGCGCCCCCAGGCGGCCGGGATCAACAATGTGGAGTGGGATGCGGTGGAACTGCCCAGCCAATTCATGGAGAATTGGTGCTACGACCGCGCCACCCTGATGGGGATGGCCCGGCACTGGCAGACGGGGGAACCCTTGCCGGAGCAGGACTACGCCAAGTTGCTGGCGGCACGCACCTTCATGGCCGGCTCCGCAACATTGCGACAGGTGCACTTCGCCCTCACCGACCTGCGACTGCACAGCCACTGGACACCGGAATGCGGCCTGACCCCGGAGCAGCTGCGACGCCAGATTGCCGACTCGACCACGATTCTTCAGCCAATCGAAGAAGATGCCCTGTTGTGCTCCTTCGGCCACATTTTCGCCGGAGGCTATTCGGCAGGGTATTACTCCTACAAGTGGGCAGAGGTGCTCAGCGCTGATGCTTTCAGCGCCTTCGAGGAGGTTGGATTGGAGAATGAGGAAGCGATCCAGGCCACCGGCCGCCGCTTCCGCGACACGGTGCTGGCCCATGGCGGCAGCCGCCATCCAGCCGAACTGTTCGCCGCCTTCCGCGGCCGCGAGCCCAGCAGTGAAGCCTTGATTCGCCATTCGGGCCTGGTGGCGGCGGGTTGAGGCGATACCCCGCGCTCACCTGGATGTGGTGCGCAGGAAAGCTTCGATCTCCTGCGCCGGCATCGGCTTGCCCATGAGGTAACCCTGAATCTGGTTGCAGCCGTGGCACCGCAAAAACTCCAGCTGGCCTTGTGTCTCTACGCCTTCAGCGATGGCGGCCATGCCAAGG
Source organism: Synechococcaceae cyanobacterium (assembly GCA_046319055.1). Taxonomy (GTDB): domain Bacteria; phylum Cyanobacteriota; class Cyanobacteriia; order PCC-6307; family Cyanobiaceae; genus Cyanobium. The sequence goes on along the minus strand of JBKCTK010000365.1, from coordinate 1,708 downwards.
GAACGGGCCAGGGAGATGACCGCCGCAACGATCAGGGCCCCACTGCGGTCGCTGAGGCTGGAAGCCACAAAAGAACGGTCGATCTTGAGCCGATCAATCGGGAAACGACTCAGGTAGCTGAGGGAGGAATAACCGGTGCCGAAGTCGTCGATGGCGACGCGCACGCCACGACTTTTAAGATGGCGCAGCAGCTCACTGGTGCGCCGAGGGTTGTCCATCAGCACCGTTTCGGTGATCTCCAGCTCCAAAAACTCCGCCCCAAGGCCGCAGTCCCGCAGGGCTTCATCCACCTGCTCCGCTAGATCCGCCACGGCGAACTGGCGGGCGGAAAGATTCACAGAGATCCCAAACTCTCCGAAACCGCGCTGCTGCCAAGAGGCGGCTTCACGACACGCCTGGCGCAACACCATGTGGCCGATTTGGTTAATCATGCCTGTGTCTTCCGCGATTGGGATGAACACCTCAGGGCCCACGCGACCCCGCACGCGGTGCTGCCAGCGCAACAAAGCCTCCCAGCCGATCAGGCGATTGCCCTCCAACTCCCATTGCGGTTGGTACACGAGATGCAGCTCGTCGGTCTCCAGGGCTTGGCGGAGATCTCGCTCCAGGCTCAGCCGCTCCTGAATTCTGCGATTCATCTCTTCGGTGAAAAACAACCAGCCATTGCGACCGTGGGACTTGACCTCATACATCGCCATGTCGGCCTGGCGCAACAGCGTGTCAATGTCGTCGCCATCGCGGGGAAATAGGCTGACACCGATTGAGGGCGACACCGGCTGGGGGCCCCCTTCGAGCAGCACCGGGGCATCGAAGCTTTGATGCAGATTGGCCACCACTTGCCCAGCATCCAGTTGATCATCAAGGTTTTCGATGATCAACACAAATTCATCACCGCCCAGACGCGCCACCGTGTCGCAGGGGCGTACGCCCTGCCGCAGGCGATCAGCCACGGCCTTGAGCAAGTCGTCACCGCTGTTGTGGCCGAGGGAATCGTTAACGAGCTTGAAGTGATCGAGATCCACAAACACCACCAAGAGCTCACGTTGATCGCAGCGGGCACGCGCTAGGGCCGCCTCAGCCCGTTCCAGCAGCCCCAAGCGGTTCGGCAGGCTGGTGAGCTGATCCTGGCGAGCCAGGGCGCTGAGATCGCGGTTGCGTTGCTCCAACAGCCGTTGTTCTTGTTGACGGACCTGGGCATCCTTCAACCCCAGACCGATGACGGAGCTCACCACCAACATCACAAACAACCCTTGGCCCAGCTGCAACCCCACCAACTCTTGGCCAACAGTGCGGCGCAACCAGTCGCCATCCACCCGGTAGAGCACCTTGGCCTTAAGCGTGGGGATCGGCGCCACCACCACATAGTTGCTGCCTTGGGAGATCACCACCAGCTGACGGCCCCGTTCGGGGCGTCTCAGGATCGCGGCAAAAGCGGAAGGAGCCTGTTCGTCGTGGCTGGGCACCCCACCAGGCTTGGCCAGCAGGTGCCCATCCAAGGTGGCCACAAACAGCGGGCTGGTGAAGCTACCGCTATTGAACTCGCCCCGATCGAAAAGGTTCGCCAGCAGCTTTGATACCACCATGTCGTGACCGAGCGAACCGGCCCACCGGCCATGGCGAAAGAACGGAGCGACGACGGAGAGAGACCAGTCGCGGGCGGCGGGATCGTATTCGGGGCCGACCCAGCGCGGCGCGTGGCTGGGGTTGA
>JBKCTK010000364.1:0-1618 GCA_046319055.1 Synechococcaceae cyanobacterium | reverse complement strand
GTGGTGGTGTGCACAGGCCTCAATGCTGGGGTGGTGCTGCTGAGCCTGCGGCAGCAGCGCGATGCCACATTGCGGCTGCAGAAGGATGCCGGCAAGGCGGAGGGGGCGCTGATGGCGGCCTTGCTGGAGATCGACATGGTGAAGAGCACGGCGATGGAACGGGATGTGTTGCAGCGCTTTGCTGGCTACCAGCGCAAAGTGCAGACAGTTGTGCATCAGCTCTCACGCCAGCAGGCGGCCCTGGGCCTGCTGCCCACCCTGCTGAGCCAACTCAACACCGTGGGGGTGTTGTTCGTGGGGTTTTGGCTGGTGTTGGATGGCCAGCTCAGCTTGGGCATGGTGTTGGCGGCCCAGCAGGTGGCGGCGGGATTGAAGGGGGAAGTAGATCGCCTGGTGGGGGTGGTGGCGAGCCTGCCGCGGCTCGAAACCGCGTTGCTGCGGCTGCAAGATGTGCTCGACCATCCCCAAGATCCGCTGCTGCGACCCTCCACGTCAGCGGGCCTGGCGCCCTGGCCCGCCAGCCGCCCGCAGCTGTCGGGCCGAATCAGCGTGGCGAACCTGAGCTATCGCTTCGCGCCGGTGCGGCCGCCGCTGATCGACCAGCTCAATGTGGAGATCAGCCCGGGCCTGAAGGTGGCGTTGGTGGGGGCCAGCGGCTCGGGCAAAAGCACCTTGGCGCGGTTGATCGCTGGCTTGCTGCAACCCAGCGCCGGAACGATCGAGTTTGATGGTTATCCGCTCACGGCGATCCCGCGCCAGGTTGTGGTGAACTCCCTGGCGATGGTGCAGCAGGAGATCACGTTGTATGGCATGACCATTGGCGACAACCTGCGCTTGTGGCGCCAGGATCTCAGCGATGAGCAGCTGCTGGAGGCCTGCCGTGAGGCGCAACTGCTGGAGCTGATCCAGTCGCTGCCCGATGGGTTGAGCACCAAATTGAGCGAAGGGGGCCGCAATCTCTCGGGCGGGCAGCGGCAACGGCTGGAGATCGCCCGGGCCCTGCTGCAGGATCCCACGATTTTGATCCTGGATGAAGCCACCAGCGCCCTGGATGCGGACACGGAACAGCGCCTGGAGGAGGCCTTGCGCCGCCGGGCCTGCACCCAGATCGTGGTAGCGCACCGGCTCAGCACGGTGCAAGACGCCGATCTGATCCTGGTGTTGGAGCGAGGCCGGGTGGTGCAGAGAGGCCGCCACGAGGAGCTGCTGGCCGAAACTGGAGGCGCCTATGCGGCGCTCGTGGCGGAGGGAGAGAGCTGAGGGGCCGCGACGGCCGCTCACGCCATTACATTTCGTCCTGCTTGTCGGTCGCAATCACACAATCAGCCCTGGGATAGGCAGAGCACAAGATCACGAAGCCCGCCTTATATTGGTCTTCATTCAAGTAGGATTCATTAGACTGATCAACCTTGCCAGAGATGATTTTACCAGCACATGTACCGCAAATTCCTGCACGGCAGGAATAGGGCAGCTCCAGGCCATCAAGGCTGGCCTCCTCGGCGGCTTCAAGAATGGTTTGATCCTCGTTGCAGTCGATCTCGAAGGTTTTGTCGGGTGTTTGCAGGGTGATTTTGTGGCGCATGGAGTGGGAGAGATTGGGCGAGAGAGAGGTTTGGGA
>JBKCTK010000363.1:0-3106 GCA_046319055.1 Synechococcaceae cyanobacterium | reverse complement strand
GGGATGTAAGGAGTAGGGGTCGGGGATGAACTTTTCAGCGGTGAGCTGGGGATTGTTGAGATAACCGCGGGCGAGTCCGGCGCCACCGATGTGCAGTTCGCCGGGGATGCCGATCGGGCAGGGCTGGCCGTTGTGGTCGAGCACGCGCATCGCTGTGCCTGGCAAGGGCTGGCCGATGGTGATGGCTTGCCCGGGCTTGATTGCGGCAAAGGTGGCCCAGATGGTGGCTTCTGTGGGGCCATACACATTGCGAACCGTGGTGCCAGGCTGACAGAGGTCTGCCGCGAGAGATGGGGGCAGAGCTTCACCGCCCACGAGGATGGTGAGCTGCTTGGAGGGGGCAAAACCTGCGGCCTTGAGCATCTGGAAAAGGGTGGGAGTCGCCTGCAGTCGCTCGATCTTTTGGTTCTTGATCAGCTGGATGAGCGCATCGGCATGGCGACTCTGCTCCGCACTGGCAAGGACCACCGTGGCGCCGTGGCAGAGCGGAATCATCAGCTCCAGGAGGGAGATATCGAACACCACGGTGGTATGGGCCAAGACGCGGATACCAGGTTTGAGATCAAAGATCTCGCTCAGGCTTGCTATACGACTTGCGAGAGCCTGATGCTCAACCACCACGGCCTTGGGCAGACCTGTTGATCCCGAAGTGAAGAATTGATAGGCTGCCTGATTGATGGCCACCTTGGGTCGACTGGCCTCGATAATTGGATTGTTTTCCCCATGGTCTTCCAGGGAAATATCTGGCTGCAACGCGACCATCCGCAGCTGTTGCTGGCTGTTCAACTTGGGCGCAGGCATGTCTGCAGCCTGCCAGAGCCAAGGCTCATCCAGCTGCTCTAGCAAAGCCTCCCTGCGGCTGGGTGGCCAGAGGGGATCGATGGGTGTGAAACAACCGCCGGCCTTGAACACGGCCAGCATGGCGACAAGCAACTCGGGTGAGCGTGGCAAGCAAACGGCAACGATGTGTTCTGTTTTAAGCCCCTGATCCTGCAAATGCTGGGCGAGCCGGTGCGAGGCGACGTTCAGCTGCTGATAGCTGAACTGCCGATTTTCAAACACCAGGGCAACAGCGTCTGGTGTTTGACGTGCTTGCTGTTCAAATTGCTCATGAAGGCAGAGATCTGGCGGCATCAGGCTTGGGCCCTGCTGCCAGCGCTCGATCTGCTGACGCTCGTGGTTCGGCAGGAGATTCAAGCCGCTGGCCATGGCATCAGGAGCCTCGAGCAGGGATTGCAGCAAGCAGAGCAACTGAGCACTCAAGCGCTCAATCCGATCGGCTGTGAATAAATCGGTGGCATAGGTGATCCAGCCCTCCAGGCCTTGATCAGTGCTGCGGCGGAAGAACAAGGAGAGATCAAATTTAGCGGAATCCCACTGCCAAGGTAGCTCTTCTAGTTGCAGGCCATCCAGATCCCGCTGGGAAAGCTCAGGTAGATCCAGCAGCTGCAACATCACCTGAACTAAGGGATTGCGGCTGGTATCTCTTTCCACATGGAGCGCCTCGACCATCTGCTCAAAGGGCAGCTCCTGATGGTCGTAGGCGGCGATGGAGGTGGTTTTGACCTGATCGAGGAACTGGCGGAAGGAGAGTTGTGGAGAGAAGCGTGTGCGAACGGGGAGGGTGTTGACGAAAAAGCCGATGAGGGGTTCGAGATCGGGATGATTGCGGCCCCAAATCGGCACGCCGATCGCAAAATCGTCCTGGCGGCTGGTGCGATGTAGGAGCAGGGCGAGCAAGGCCAGCAGGCCCATTTGCAGGGTGGCGCCTTGGTAACGGCAAAGCTCCTCAAAGGGCAGCAGCAGGGCGGGCTCCATCGCGAAACGCAAGGTTTGGCCCCGATGGGATGGTGTGGAGGGCCTGGGGTAATCAGCCGGCAGCTCCAAAGGCTCCAGATCTGCGAGTTGTTCGGCCCAGTAATCATTGAGCCGTCGCAGCCGCTCATCGCTGAGCCTGTTGCGCTGCCAATCGGCATAGTCTTGATAGTGAACCTTGAGGGGTTTAAGACTGACGGGACGGCCTGTATGGGCGGCGTTGTAGAGCTCCACCAAGTCGCGGTGGAGGATGGAGAGGGACCAACCATCGGAGGCGATGTGGTGATGGTTAATCAGCAGCAGATGTTCATCCGGGGCAACATGCAAGAGGCGGATGCGCAGCAACTGGCCGGAGCTCAGGTCAAAGGGTGATTCCGCCTCTTGCTGTAGCCATTTCGCGATCACATCCTGCGCTTCTCTCCCCTGCAAATGTTCGAGATCGATGGAGAACGTTGCCGGGGGATGCAGAATCTGCACCACATCCTGTCCCTGCAACTGGAAGGAGGTGCGCAGGGTGGGATGGCGCGCGATGAGTGCCGTGAGGGCCTGTTGCAAGGCTTGGAGATCCAGCTCACCGCGGCAGCGCCAAAAGATGGGGATGTGATAGGCCGTGAGCTCCGGTTGCAACTGCTGCAGGAACCAGAGGCGCGCCTGGGCAAAAGAGGCCTGGAACGCTTGGCACCCCGGGGGCCAATCGCCGGCGAGGGGCGCCGCGGTGGGAATGGGCTGGCGAGCGGCGGTGGGTTCGGAGCGGCCCTGGTGTGGGGCGAGGAGGGGAAGCAGCCCGGCGATCGTGGGGCTTTGAAACAGCGTCGCCAAGGGAGGAGCGGTGCCAAAGGCCTGCTCGATGCGGGCGACCAATCGGGCGGCGGAAAGGGAATGGCCGCCCACCATGAGGAAGTTGTCGGCGATGACGAAGTCGCAGTGGCCGAGGACGTCGGCCCAGAGGCGATGGAGCTGGCGTGCGTGGTCGGAGGAGGGCGGGATGCGCTGTTGCAGATCTCCCGCGAAGGACGGGGCTGGCAGGGCCTTGCGATCGAGCTTGCCGTTGGCGGTGAGGGGCAGGGCCTCCAGGGCGATGAAGGCCGAGGGGACCATGTAGTCCGGTAGGCGTTCCGCAAGAAAAGAGCGGAGTTCCTGTGAGAGAAGATGGGCAGGGTAGCTGGCTGTTTCGTTACCGCTGCCGGATCCATTGCTGTTGCCATCGCCGCTGCCATGGCTGCCGGTTGGGTCATGGGTGAGCGGGTCCCTGGAGGCGCTTTCGGCGAGAGGCGGCTGGTCGGACGGGCGT
>JBKCTK010000362.1:0-4124 GCA_046319055.1 Synechococcaceae cyanobacterium | reverse complement strand
GCCTCAAAGTCCTCCCCAGGGGCCTGGCCTCACGGGTGCGGCGCCGCCATAACTCCGGTCAGTCCTTGCTGAATCGTCTCCGAACGCAGCCGAACCCCAGGCTTTCGAGCTCAGCCGCGAAACTTTCAGGCAGCCCTGCTGGCCCCCGCCGTCGGCCTCCACCCCAAGGCAGCCAGACCAGGGGCCGCGGCCCGAGGCGGATCAGCCGCCGGCGGGGGCCAGCAGCTGGCGCAGCAGCGGCTCCAACAGGGCGAAGGCCCGACCGCGATGGCCCACGGCTGCCTTCTCCGCCTTGTCGAGCTCGGCGAAGGTGCGTCCCAGACTCGGCACCAGGAACACCGGGTCATAGCCAAAGCCCCCTGCGCCGCGGGGCCCCTCCAGGATCTGCCCGGGGCAGTGCCCCTCCACCTCCAGGCGAATCGCCCCGGAGGGATCGGCTACCGCTAGGGCGGCGCAGAACCGGGCGGAGCGATCTGACGCCAGCCCAGCCGCGGCCCGTCGCCGGCCGGCTGCGGCCAGCTCCTGGAGCAGGCGGTCGATGCGGGCTGGATCGCTGGGGGCATAGCGCGCGGAGAACACGCCAGGAGCACCACCCAGGGCCGCGACCTCTAGGCCGGAATCATCCGCCAGGGTCCAGCAGCCGCTGGCCCGCGCCACCGCCTCCGCCTTGAGGCGGGCGTTGGCCGCAAACGTGCTGCCGGTTTCCTCCACCTCCAGCCCCGGCGGTTGGGGCCGGATCTCCAGCGGCAGGGCCGCCAGCAAGGCCGCAAACTCCCGCAGCTTGCCCGCATTGCCCGTGGCGATCACCAACGGCGTGGTCGGCGGCTGGGCCAGGGCATCCAGCGCAACGGTCGCGGGCTGGAACCGGTCGGCAGCTGCGGCGATCAATGGGTCGGCATCCACGGGAGCGGGATCCAAGGGGGATTCGGGGGACGTTCAGGGCGTGCGACCGGCTGGGCCGCTGGCCGGCGGCACCGGCGGCGCGGGCACCGCCGGCTCGCTGGAGGGCGCGGCCGAAGGGGCGGCCGAGGGGGCGGGACCGGCCGGTGAGGCCGGCGGTGCCGCTCCGGCCTCGCCATTGCGCGGATCCTGGCCGCTGCTGGGGCTGACTCCGGGCTGCTGGTTGGGATCCAGCGGCACGATTTGGGCGCCGGGAGCCGCCTCGCCGGGCTTGACCGCGGCCGCCGGGGGCGGATCGGCCCGCAACGACAGGCGAATCAACGCTGGCGCCACCCCTTCGTTGCTCACGAGCAGCTGCAGGGGCGACCGCGGCTGGCCGGGGAGGGAGATCACCCGCAGCGGGCCCTTCGCCTCCAACACCTTGCCCTCGGCATCGAACACGGTCATCTGCACCAGCGGCGTGCCATTCACGCCCAGAGCTAGGGAATGGCCGGGGGGCAGCTTGATCGGAAACAGGCGCACGCCGTTGGCGGGCACATCGGCGGAAACGATCTGGGCCACGCCCGAGCCCGCCACGATCGGATCGACCCGCAGACCCGCCAGGGTCTGCTCGGCGGCGGCGTACCAGAGCTGGCGGAAGGGCTCAGGTGGGATGCCCTTGCCGGCGCTGCCGGGCAGGAGGTTCTGGGCGTTGCCGCTCACCAGTTGCTCCAGCACCGGCTGGCTGATGCCCTGCTGCTGCAGACTCGTGAAGTTGCGCTCCCAGTCGCCCGGTCCAAGGCGGCCGAGCCGGCTACGGATGGCCAGGGGCAACTGCTCCACCCGCGCCAGCCAGTCATCGGCAAGCTCATTCCACACCTTGCGCAGCGGCGCGTCATCGGGGCTGGCGCTCGGCAGACGCCCCTTCTGCTCCGGGTACTGGGCCAGAAGCGCGGCATCCACCAGCTGCAGGAACCAGCCGCGGTCCACCTGCAGCGCCCGTAGGCGGTTGAGCAGTTGCTGGCGCTGGTCCACCTCGGACGGCGGCAGGCTGGCGGTCTGGTCCCGCAGGCCGCTGACCTCCCGCTGCGGTTCGAGCCCCTGGTCGCGGCCGAGCCACCACCAACCCAAGGCGGTGCCGGCGATGGCCGAGAGCACCAGGGCGATCAACACCGGCCAGAGCCCTCCTTCCGCCGCCTCCTCCCGTTCCACATAGGCCGGCCTTGCGGAGGGGGACCAGTCCTCCAGCCCGTCCTCCAGCGCTTCGGCAGCGGGCTCCGCGGCGGCACGATCCGCCCCCGCCCCAGCTTCCGTGGCAGCGGCTGCCGCGTCAGCACCAGCGCCAGCCACGGCGTCAGCACCAGCGGCGGCAACCCCAGCGGCAGCGGCCTGAGGCGCGGCAGCAGCCGTCCGCTCTTCGAGCTCAGCAGCGGGCGCCACACCGGCCCCGCCATCCGCCATCGTCTCGCGGCCGCTCAGGGCGGCGGCCTCCGCCGCCGAGACCTCCGGCGGCAGCAATGCCAGGGTGCGATCGGCCCGCGGCACCGGGCCGGTGCTGTCGGGCATCGGCAACTCCTGCAGGGCCTGGAGCGCCTGGCTGGCGCCGCGAAAGCGCCGTTGCGGCTCCGCGCTCACCAGGCGGGCCAGCTGGGCCTGCAGCGCCGGCTCCTGCTCCAGCGCCGCCGGCCAGCGCCAGGCCAGGCTCACCGGATCGACAAGGGCGCCGGGGTCATCGCCGCTGAGCAGCACCAGGGCCACCACCCCCAGCGCATGCAGATCCATCCACGGCTGCACCGGCGCGCCGCGCAACAGCTCCAGCGGGGCGTAGCCGGGGGTGGCGGCCAGGGGCGACCTGGCCGCGGCGGGGTCAGCCGTCCCGTCGGCCTGCAGGCGGGCCAGGCCAAAATCCAGCAGCACCGGCAGGCCATCGCTGTCGCGGCGCAACAGATTGGCCGGGCAAAGATCACCGTGCACCAGGCCTTGGCCGTGCAACGCCACCAGCAGCGGCAAAAGCTGGCGCAGCAGCAGCAGCACCTCGCCGGCGCCAAACACCAACTGGCGCTCGCGGCGGGCCTCCAGCAGCTCCTGATAGGTGCGCCCGTTCTGCCAATCGCGGGCCAGCCAGAGCTGGTCGTCCTCGTGGATCGCCGCCCCGATGCGGGGGATCTGGGGATGGAGCACCCCCTGCAGGCGGCTCCAAATTTGGCGGGCCCGCTCCTGATCCGGGCCGGGTCCGAGGTGGCGCAACACCGCCGGAGCCTCGCCCGCCAGCTGGTCGCGGGCCAGCCAGAGATCGCCCTGGCGGGTGCTGGAGGTCGGCGAGAGCAGCCGTTCCAGCCGGTAACGCTCGCCAATGGTGAGGCCCGGGGCGATCGCGGTGTCGTTCATCGGGATTCCGCCGCGGCCAGGCGCTCGGGCTGGTGCAGGCCCCGCCCGGCCAGCCAGGCGGCGTCATAGAGCCGCGAGCGATAGCGGTCACCGCTGTCGCAAAGCACCGTGACGATGCGATGGCCTGGGCCGAGGCGCCGGGCCGTCTGCACCGCCGCGGCCACATTGATCCCCACGGATCCACCCATGAACAGGCCTTCCCGCCAAAGCAACCCGTAGATGGTCTCAAGCGCAGCCTGGTCGTCAATGCGCTCGGCGGCATCGATCGGCGCATCGGCAAGATTGGCGGTCACCCGGCTGTTGCCAATGCCTTCGGTGATCGAGTTGCCCTCGGCCTGCAGTGCGCCCCGGGTGGCCCAGGCGTGGAGGGCGCTCCCATGGGGATCGGCCAGCACGCACTGGATCGCCGCGTCGCGCTCCTTCAGGAACAGCGCCACACCGGCATAGGTGCCGCCGGTGCCGGTGGCGGCCACCCAGGCATCGAGCCGACCCTCGCATTGCTCCCAGATCTCCACGGCGGTGGTGTCGTAATGGGCCTGACGGTTGGCCAGGTTGTCGAACTGGTTGGCCCACACCGCTCCAGGCGTTTCGGAGGCGATCCGACCGGAGAGCTTCACATAGTTGTTGGGGTCGCTGTAGGGCACCGCCGGCACCGTGCGTACCTCGGCCCCCAGGCTGCGCAGCAGGCCGATCTTCTCGGCCGACTGGGTGTCGGGGATCACGATCAGGCAGCGGTAACCGCGGGCATTGCAGAGATGGGCCAGGCCGATGCCGGTGTTGCCGGCGGTGCCTTCCACCACCGTGCCGCCGGGCGCTAAGGCACCGCTGGCTTCAGCGGCCCGCAGGATGCCGAGGGC
>JBKCTK010000361.1:0-5859 GCA_046319055.1 Synechococcaceae cyanobacterium | reverse complement strand
AACGCAGCAGCGGCGACGATAGTTGGGTGGTAGCACCCCGCGAAAATAGCTCGATGCCAGGTAAAACTTTTTCAGCCCACGCCAAGTGCTTGTGGGTCTACCAGAACCAGCAACCGTGGTGCAACCGGTTGCTGGTTTTTTTGTGTCTGACGAACCCTGAGGCAGTTTCTGGTTCCCCATTGATTTGGGCTGAGTGCTTGCCCCTGGCCCTGCTACTTGCTGCCAGTCTTGATCTGCGCCAAAGGTTTCCCTTGCATCGGAGAAAAAGTGGGGTACTGGATGAATATGCAGTCAGGCTGATATGCGGGGGCGGCTCGTTGATTTCAGCGCGGCACCTGCTCGGATGGTTGTCTAGGCCTTCAGTTGACCCAGTCGTTGATCTGCTCTGCCAATCTCTCGATCTGCCGTTGACGTGAGGGGTCGTCGGCCCAATCCCCCAGAAGATTGCGCCGCAGGCCCGCGCTGGCGGGTGTGAGGTGGTCTCCCGGCAACTCCAGCAGTTCGCTGCCATCCTGCGGGCGTTGCCGCAAGACATCAAGCAGTCGTGCACTTTGATCAAGGTCGTCGCGGCGGAAGCGGACCAGCAGGTTCCTGGGCTGTCGCCAGGTCTGGCTCACGATCCTTAGGGTCTCAGCTGGAGATGGGCTGAATTCGCTCCGGAATCCCAGTTGCTGCCCCACCTCCGCTAGGAACGGCACAGAGCGCTCGGCGCTGAAGTTGTTGAACGCCAAGGCAACCAGACCCTGGCAGTGGCGTCCTGCATCTGGAGCTAGAAGGTGGAGCTTGCAGCCGAGGCTGTGGCCCAACCGAAGCAGTGTCAGGCCAGCCCCGTCGGCCTTCTGGTGGGGTGTCTTGGCGACGAGCCCCTCGATCTCCCGGATCCGCCGGAAGGTTTTCCACGCCTCCATTGCCTGGCTCTGGTGATCGAAGCCCGGCACATAACTCCAAGCGTGCACCCTCCAGCCCCGACTGGCCAGCGCCTCCAGCAATCGCCGGTAGCTCAACTGTGGCGTGGTGGCCAGATAGCTACCCCCGATGAATTCAATGAGCCCCCGGGCAGGGCCTCTCGCAGGTTGTCGCAGCCAGAGCGATCCCCGTTGCTGCCAGCCCTCTCCAAGCCCAAGAGATGCGCTGGCGGAGGATCGGCTCACCTCAGGCACCCGCATCGCCACGCCCTGAACCGGATGGTTGCAGGAGGCGTAGGGCCATCAATGCCTCTCGCCGATGGGCGGCTCCATCCAGCAAGTTGTTAAACACCAGGCGGATCACGCCGTCTCCATCGATCAGATAAGTCACCCTGCCGGGGAGCAGGCCCAGCACAGACGGGACTCCAAAAGCCTGGCGCAGTCGATTGCCTTCATCCACCAGCAGCGGGAAGGGCAACCGATGGCGTTCCGCAAAGCGCCGGTGGCTTGGAGCATCATCGCCGCTCACACCCCACACCTCTGCCCCTAGGGCCCGGATGTCGGCATAGCTATCTCGAAAGGCACAGGCTTCAGCTGTGCATCCAGGCGTGTCGTCCTTGGGATAGAAGAACAGCACCAAGGGGCGGCCCTGCAGCTGGTCGCTGGTGCGCTCCTGACCCTCCGCATCGCGCAGAGCGATGTGGGGGGCGCAGTCTCCAGGGGCCAAAGGCATGGCGGCAGGGCATCTCGAACTGACCCTAGGCGGCCTGAAGGACCCCTTGCGCCAGGCATTCGTGCTGAGAATATGGCTAAGAGACGCGATCGCCTGCCCAGTGACAGCCGGTGCCTGGCAACAGACCGATCTGCTCGGCCTGCTTGGGGTGCTGCAGCCTCCACGGAAGCAGCCCGAGGGTGGATCTGCTCAAGATCGGGATGATCACGAACCGGTTGCCACCACGAAGCCAGCGGTATCCGGAGGCGCTCTGGCCGAGGACGCTGCCCCGCTGATCCCTCTCTCGGATCACTGCATCAGGAGAGAGCCTCCCGCCGTTGCCTCCGGGGCGGCGAGGCAGGACGTGGAAGGAACAGGCCTCGCCACTGGAGCCATTGCTGAATGGCCTCTTCTCGAAGAGCCCCTTCTCGAAGAGACTCTTCTCGAAGAACCCGTTCTCAAAGAGCCCTTGCTCCAAGAGTCCGTTGTTGCTGGGGTGATGGCTTCCACCCCGTTGGCCTTCAGCGCCGCTCTCGGGGGGTCCTGCGCCGCAAACCAGCAACAGTTGGAAGGGGTGTCATCGCCCTTGGAGCTCTCGGTGGACGACGACGTCGTGGAGCCTTGGCGGAGGGCCTCAGAGGCTGCTCCCCCAACCAATCTGGAGGCACCGCAGGGCGCCGATGTTCATGCGTCTGCTGTGGAGACCGCTACCCCAACCGAGCCGGTCCTCCATGGCGCCCTCTCCGAAGGCCCTCTGCGAGCCGGAGGGGCTGAAACCCGATGGGCTCCCGGCGGGGAAGACCTCGCCAGCCAACCCTCGGTGGGCTTGGAAGGCTCCATCGCCACGGCTCATGGGGTTCCCCCTTTCCCCTCCGCCGTGGCCTTCATCTCGCCCAGAGGAGACAGTCCCCCAGATCCATTGCCCACCCCTCCGGAAACCCTGCTGATCCTCGACACCGAAACCACGGCCTTGCGTCCGGACGATGGGCAGTGCATCGAGGTGGGGGCTGTGCTGTTCCAGGTACCCCATCGGGCGGTTTTGACCCAAGTGTCGTTCTTGCTGCCCTGCGACAGCAACCCTGCCGAAGCGGTGAATGGCATCCCTGCGGCGGTCACCCGCCTGCGGCAGCCCTGGCAACCGGCCTTGGCCTGTTTTCAGGCGATGGTGGCTCAGGCCGATGCCCTGCTGGCCCACAATGCCAGCTTCGATCGGCAGTGGTTCGGGCAGGGGGTCTTGCCCTCGATCGACAAACCCTGGATCTGTTCGATGGAGGACATCCGCTGGCCCGTCTCCCTGGGCCTGCGCTCGATCCCCTCGGTGCAGTCGTTGGCATTGGCCTATGGGGTGCCCGTCTGGGCCGCCCACCGGGCCCTCACCGATTGCACGTATCTGGTGCAGGTCTTTCAGCGTTGCGTTGATCTGGAGCAGCTGCTTGCGGCCGCGCTGGAGCCTCGCGCCTTGATGCGGGCGGAGGTGAGTTACGCCGATCGCCACCTGGCTCGTGAGGCCGGCTTCCGCTGGGACCAGCCCGTGGCCCGGGCCTGGACCCGTCGGCTCAGCCACCGTGAAGCCCAATCCTTGCCATTTGCGGTGCATCCCGTGGAGGCCAGCTCGCCTGGGGGCTAGGCCTGCGGATCGGCGGCCCGCGTCGCCCGCGCCTGCCAGAGCGGCTGGGATCGGTGCTCGAACCTGCTCCATGCGGGCTCGTCGGGCTCATTGGGCGAAGGGTGTGGGCTTATTGAATCCCTTCCAGAATCGAAAGGTCTTCCATCGATCTTGGGCGGATCCCCATGGCGTTCCCAGGCTGGGAACAGCCTCCATCGTCCAGGCCCATGCCACGCCCCCCGACGTTGTCGTCGGAACACCCGGAGGATTCTCCCCCGGGTCGCTTGCACCGCTGGCAGTCGGCCCGCTCCTGGGCGTTGTTGATCCGTGAGGCGGAATCCCTCTGGCGGGTGGATGTGCGTGTGCTGCACCGGCTCGCGGCCCAAGAGTTGCTGCAGCTCGTGCAGGAGGTGCCGCCGCGGTTGCGCCGTCGCGTTAACCGCTGGCTGGAGCATCTGCACGTCGCAACGCGCCTGCGTTGAAGCTTGGCGCTGGCGCTGGCGTTGGCGTTGGCGTTGGTTTTGGAGTTGGCGCTGGCGTACGAGTTGGAGGTGGAGTTGGAGTTGAAGTAGGAGTTGGAGTAGGCGTTGGAGTAGGAGGTGGAGTAGGAGTAGGCGTTGGTTTTTAGTTGGGGTTCGGGTTTGTGTTGGCTGGTCGGCGCCAAGCTCCTTGGCGTTCGCATTGGCGAGGGCTGGGGGATTCAGGGCCGCCTTCGCGAAGGCCAGGCTGACGTCAGATCAGCCGGGAGCCGCTGACCTGGCGCTGCTGCTCCGGATCGAACACCGCCGCGATGCTGCGCAGCACCCACCGACCCGTGGCGGTAACCCGCACCACCGCCTCGCGCTGGCTCGGGGTCTCCAGGGTCACCAATCCCTCCTCGGCTAGATGTTGCAGCCGCTGCCATTCCTCCGCCAGATGTTGTGGATCGAAGCGCGCCTCGAAGCGACACATCACGGATGTAATCAAGCGACGGCGTTCGATCAGCTGCGGATCGACCAGGCGCACCCCCCGCTCCACCGGCAGCTCTCCTCGCGCCAGGGAGTCGATGTAGTCGCGCAGTCGGCGTTGGTTTTGGCAGAGCAGCCCTCGGAATTGGCTGATCGCGGTGGTTCCCAGCCCCAGAACCTCCAGCTCCGCGCCGGTGGTGTAGCCCTGAAAGTTGCGATGCAGCTCCCCTTGGCGGGCGGCGATCGCCAGCTTGTCGTCGCGGCGGGCGAAGTGATCCAGGCCGATGGCGTCGTATCCGTTCCGGCTGAAGAGCTGCTGGGCATCCACCAGCATGGCGACCCGGCTGTCCGCATCCGGCAGATCCTCAGGGCGGATGCGCCGTTGCAAGGGCAGCTGGGCTGGCAGATAGGCGAACGAGAACAATGCGATGCGGTCGGGTGCCAGCTGCCGCACCAGCTCCAGCGTGGCGGCAAAACGGTCGCGGCTCTGCAGCGGCAGCCCGCAGATCAGATCCACATTCACGCTCTCGAAATCGGCCTCGCGCAGCCAGGCCATCACTCGCCACAGCTGCTCCTCCGGGACAATCCGGTTCACAGCCTGCTGCACTTGGGGATCGGCGTCCT
Organism: Synechococcaceae cyanobacterium; assembly: GCA_046319055.1. Classification (GTDB taxonomy): domain Bacteria; phylum Cyanobacteriota; class Cyanobacteriia; order PCC-6307; family Cyanobiaceae; genus Cyanobium. Next base: position 1,065 of record JBKCTK010000361.1, on the reverse strand, counting down.
GGATGCCGAAGCTCACCCGCCGGAAGCCGAGGCGCCGCAGCCCTAGCACTTGATCGCGGCTGAGGAATTCGGGATTGAGCTCGATCGAGGCCTCCAGGTGGGGCTCCAGTTGAAAGTGGCGCTCGATCAGCCGCCACAAGGTCTCGCATTCCTCGGTCTTGAGGTAGTTGGGGGTGCCGCCTCCCCAGTGCAGTTGGGCCAGTCGCCTGCGGCCCGCGACCGCCCGCTGCAACTCCAGCTCCCGCCCCAGCGCCTCCACATAGGGCGCTACCACCCGTGATCCCAGTTGGGTCGTGATGCGGTTGCAGCCGCAATACCAGCAGGCGTGGCGGCAGAAGGGTAGATGGGTGTAGAGCGACAGCGGTTCGTCGCTGGGCTGTCGCAGCTGTTGAACCAGATCGGCCGCTGTGACGCCGGCATGGAAGGCGGCGGCGGTGGGGTAGCTGGTGTAGCGGGGAACCGGCTGGTCGTGGCGACGCAGCAACGCTTGCAGCCGCTCGAGGTTCGGAGCCTCCCCCTCGGAGCCACCGCTGGCCGCACCGTTCCAAGGCCTCGGATCCGCTGCAAGTCTGGCTCCATCGTGCTTGCCGTTCGAGAGCGGCAGTCGGTCGCTGGATGGTGGGGAGATCGGCTGGGAGAGCTGATTCATGGGGAAAGAATCCATGGGGTTGGGGAACGGGATCAGGCAGGGTCCCTGGAGCGGCAAGGTCCCTGGAGCGGCCTGGACACCAATGGGGCGCATCGGTCCACCGTCTTTGCGGGGAGGCGTTCCCCGCCGGGCTGTTGAGGCCCGGTCCAGCCGCGACCGATTCGGACGCGTGCTGGGACCCAACGCGCTTGGCGGGGCGGCGAGGAGGGCGGATTGGTTCAGGCCAGGGTTTCCAGTTCGGCCAGCAGCCGTTGGGTCAGCCGGAAGGCCATTTCGGCTTCCTCCAGCAGCTCCTGCTCCTCCGCCTCCAACAGCTCCAGCTGCTCAAAGCCGGCATGCAGGGCGTGCTTGAGGTCATCCGTCGGCGTGGCGAACGACCAGAACGCCAGTGGCGGCAGGTTGTGTCGAGCCAGGAT
>JBKCTK010000360.1:0-13112 GCA_046319055.1 Synechococcaceae cyanobacterium | reverse complement strand
CCGCCAGCAGAGAACGGATCGCGGTGCCGATGTCGGCAACGGCAAATCCGTAGACCCGCTTCAACACCCAGACCAGCTCACACAGGACAGGCAGGGGAACGGCGATGCTGGAGGCGTCTCGCAGGAGCTGGCTGGCCTCGGCGGCCTGGGCAGGGTCATCCGCCACCAGAGCCCGCACAAGAATGGTGGTGTCGGCGGTGATGTTCACGCCTCGCCACCCCAACCGGCCTCGGCCGCCCTTTGGATCTCCTCCAGGCTGGCGACTTTGTGGCTGTGGCCCGCCAGCAGACCGATGAAGCCCTCGATCGAGCCCGAGGGCCGGGCAGCACGCACCTCGATCCGCCCGCCCGGCAAGGCAGACACCTCAATCTGCTCTCCTGGCTTGACGCCGAGGTGGCGCAGCAACTCCTGCCGCAGCGTGACTTGACCCTTGGCAGTGACAGTGAGCCGGCCCATGGCGTGGCGCCAACCATGGAGTCAGTGTAAGGCTGCTTTGCCTTACCGCGATGCTGGGACCCCCGCTTCCCTTGCCTCAGCGGGTCTTGGCTACGTCGCCCATCGCTAGTGTCGGAGCAATTTCGCTGCACGGATGGCTCCGATCACAGAAGACCATCTGGAGCAGCAAGCCATCGCATGGTTCCAGGAGATTGGCTACGCCCACGCCTTCGGGCCTGAGCTGGCCCCCGATGGCTCCCAGGCCGAACGGACCGACTACCGCCAGGTGGTGCTCCAGGGCCGCCTGCGCTCAGCCCTGCTCCGCCTCAACCCGGAGGTGCCGCCAGCCACGATCGAATCGGCCGTGCTGCAGCTCAGCAATCCCAACCTGCCGGGTCTGCTGGCGGCCAACCGGCAGATGCACCGCTGGCTCACCCAGGGGCTGCCGATCACCGTCATGGATGGCAACGAGCAGCGGGGCATCCGCCTGCGAGTGATCGCCTTCGACGACCCTGCCGCCAACGACTGGCTGGTGGTCAACCAGCTGGCGATTCAAGGACCCAGGCACAACCGCAGGCCGGATCTGGTGGTGTATGTCAACGGCCTGCCGCTGGCGGTGCTGGAGCTGAAGAACCCCACCGAGGAGAAGGCCGACATCTGGGCCGCCTTCAATCAGCTGCAGACCTACAAGACCGACATCCCCGATCTCTTCCTGGCCAACGTGCTGCTGGTGATCAGCGATGGCGTGCACGCCCGGGTGGGCTCCCTCAGCGCCGATCGGCAGCGGTTCCAACGCTGGCGCACCATCGCCGCCGAGCAGGATCTCGACCCGCTCGGCCAGCACCGGGACCTGGAGACCGTGATTCGGGGGGTGTTCGATCCCCGCCGCTTCCTCGACTTCCTGCACTTCTTCTGCCTGTTCGAGGACGACGGCCAGATCATCAAGAAGATCGCCGCCTACCACCAGTTCCATGCCGTGCGGGCCGCGGTGGAGCGGGTGGTGCAGGCCAGCCGCCCCGAGGGCGACCGCAAGGGGGGCGTGGTCTGGCATACCCAGGGGGCGGGCAAGAGCATCGAGATGGCCTGCCTGGCCGGGATGCTGCTGCTCGATCCCCGCCTGGAGAACCCCACGCTGGTGATCGTCACCGATCGGCAGGACCTCGACGGGCAGCTGTTTGGTGTGTTCGCCGGAGCGGGTGACCTGCTGGGCGAATCGCCCCAACAGGCGGGCAGCCGCCAGGAGCTGCGGCAGCTGCTCAAGGACCGCCCCAGCGGCGGGATTGTGTTCACCACCATCCAGAAGTTCGCCCCCGAGCCCGGCGAACAGCGGACCCATGCCCTCAGCGAGCGCCGCAACATCGTGGTGATCTGCGATGAGGCCCACCGCACCCAATACGGCTTCCAGGGGCGGCTCGATCCCAAAACCGGCCAGATCAAGCTGGGCCTAGCCCGCTGCCTGCGGGATGCCCTGCCCCAGGCCACCTTCCTGGCCTTCACCGGCACGCCGATCGAGCAGCAGGACCGGGACACCCAGGCGGTGTTCGGGCACCTCATCTCCGTCTACGACATCCAGCAGGCGGTAGAAGACGGCGCCACCGTGCCGATCTACTACGAATCCCGCCTGGCCCGCCTCTCCCTGAAGGAGCCGCTGCTGCCCCAGGTGGATGAGCAGGTGGAGGAGCTGTGGGCCGATGAGGACGACATCCCGGCCTTCGAGCGGGCGAAGAGCCGCTGGGCCGCTCTGGAGGCGCTGGTGGGAGCCCAGCCCCGCATCGAGGAGGTGGCCGCCGACCTGGTCGCCCACTTCGAGCAGCGCTGCCGCAGCCAGAGCGGCAAGGCCCTGGGCGTGCTGATGAGCCGGGACATCTGCGCCCGCCTCTACGACGCCATCGTCGCCCTGCGGCCCGCGTGGCACGACGACGACCACATGAAGGGCGTGATCAAGGTGGTGATGACGGCCGCCGCCGCCGACAAGGCCCACCTGCAGCCGCACCACACCACCAGACAGCAGAAAAAAGACCTGGAGAAGCGGTTCAAGAACCCCGATGACCCGCTCAAGATCGTGCTGGTGCGGGACATGTGGTTGACGGGCTTCGATGCGCCCTGCCTCGCCACCCTCTACGTGGACAAGCCGATGCGGGGGGCGAACTTGGCCCAGGCCATCGCCCGGGTGAACCGGGTGTTCCAAGACAAACCCGGCGGATTGGTGGTCGATTACATCGGCATCGCCCCCCAGCTCAAGGAGGCCCTCGCCACCTACACCGCCGCCAGGGGCAAGGGCAGGCCCACCCACGACACCGACGAGGCGGTGCGGCTGGTGCGGGAGAAGCTGCAGGTGGTTCGCGATCTGCTGCACCCGCTCGACTGGAGCGGCTTCCAGGAGCCCAAAACCGCCCTGGCCCTGCTGCAGCCCTGCTTGGATCACATCCTGGCGCTGAGCGATGGCAAGAAACGCTTCGGCGATGTGGTGCTGACCATGGCCAAGGCCCATTCCCTCTGCTCCACCACCGAGGCAGGGGCTGCCCTCGATCCCGAGGTGGCCTTCCTCAAGGGGCTGCGGGCGCTGCTGATCAAAGGAGACCCGGATGAGGGGGACGGCGCCGCCCCCAGAAATGTGGATTTCGAGCTGCAGCAGCTGCTCTCCGGCGCCCTGGTCTCGGAAGGAGTCACCGACATCTTCAAGGTGGCTGGCCTGGAGAAGCCAGACATCAGCCTCCTCTCGGATCAGTTCCTGGCCGACATCAGCAAGATCCCCCAGAAGAACCTGGCGGTGGAGCTGCTGCAACGGCTGCTCAAGGAGGAGGTGCAGACCCGCTTCCGGCTCAACGAGGTCAAGAAACGGCGCTTCAGCGAGCTGCTGCAGGCCTCCCTGGCCAAGTATGCGAACCGCTCAGTCGAGGCCGCCCAGGTGATCGAGGAGCTGATCGCCATGGCCAAGCAGTTCCGGGATGAGGCCGACAAGTTGGAGGCCCTGGGCCTCACCACCGCGGAGATCGCCTTCTACGACGCCCTCGCCAACAACAAGTCCGCCCAGGAGCTGATGGGTGACGCGGTGCTCACGGAGATGGCGAGGGGCCTGGCCCAGAAGCTTCGCCAAAACCTCACCATCGACTGGCAGTACAAGGACAACGTGCGGGCCCGCCTGCGCACGATGATCAAGGCGCTGCTCAAGCGGTACAAGTACCCGCCCGATCAGGAGGCGTCAGCTGTTGAGCTGGTGCTGCGCCAAACCGAGATGATCTCCGAGGAGTGGGCTCGGGACGACCTTGGGAATGAGATCCAAGCAGCGGTGGCCCAGGCGCTGGGGAGTCAATTCAGCGGCTGAGAGTCGCCTTGCCGAGGGGCTTGCACACGATTGGCCCACGCCAGCCGTGGCCGCTCCTCCAACCCCATGCCCCAGTCGATCCACATCAAGCCGTGGGAAATCGGCTTCCGAGGCGTGGCCAAGGTGGCGCCAGGTTGGACCGTGACCCCCCATCGCGGGAAGATCCGGCTTCAGGTCCGGCGGTCGGGTCAGCGCGCAGAAGGTGTGGTCCTGCCGCTGGAGTGGGCTCCCGCGTCGGTGAATCCTGCCCTCCAGCTGATTGGCAGGCTCTACAAGGTCGTTGCCAGCAACCAGCAGACGCACAAAGGCGCCCTGGGGATCAGGCTGGGCCAGAGCGACACCATGGCCCCGGCGGCCCGAAGACAGCCGCTATCAGGCGCCGCCACTGCACAGGGGTCAGGTCAGCCAAGTCAGACGGGATCGTTGTCATGGGGGCCGCGCGGCTTCTCGGGAGAGCTCCCAGGTGCAGACAGCTTCAAGGGATGCCGAGCTGCTTCCTTAGTTCGGGCGGAATGTTTTTTGCACCCTTGAAACTGGCAGGGCCTGGCCATCGAGTGAAATCAGTCCAACTTATGTTGCTCAGGTTTGCCCTGCTGAGGTTTGCCCCACTGAGGTCAGCCCCACTGAGCTTGGCTCCGTTGAGGCTGGCTCCGTTGAGTTCAGCTTTGATGAGGTTTGCCTCGGCGAGGTTTGCCTGGCCAAGATTGGCACCGCCGAGGTAAGCCTTGCTGAGATTAGCACTGCTAATCTCAGCTTCGCGGAGGTCGGCGCCACGGAGTTGAGCCATGCTGAGGTTGGCATCCATGAGAGTGGCCTCGCGCAGGTCGGCCTCGTCCAGTCTTGCAAGGCTGAGATTTGCCTTCGTAAGCTCGGCCTTCCGGAGACCTGCCTCGCGAAGATCCGCCTCGCGGAGATTGAGATGGCTCAGATCGGCTGAAAGCAATAAATTACCGCCTCCCTTTTGGATCAGCTTGAGCCCACGGACGAATCGAAGAACTTGGCTTCTCCATTGATGGGCGTCCTCGGCGCCGAGCTGAGCGAGTGCAGAGGTTGTTAGCTCTCTTGGCAAGACCAGAGACTCACCGCTAACCTGCTTGCCAGGCACGATTCGATTTGCAATAATCAGCTTTTGCATCTCCCCGATAAAGCCAGAGACGACAGCGCTTTCTCTCTCTTGGCGAGCAAGCCTTTCCTCTCGATCAGACGTGCATTTATTTAATCCTGCTCCCAGCACAAGGATTAACACTGGCACGGATATCCTCAATATCAAATCGGCCCAATCCCAGCCGCTTCTTTCCTTCTCGCCGCTGAAGCGAATCACCCATGCGCGCCATGGCCTTTGCCGCAACGCACGCTCAGCTGCCAGCCAGTTCTCTTCGGCTGAATGCCACGGCCTCTGTTTACTTAGTCGCACTGCGATAGGCCTGATCTTTTCATCTGGGATCGGCGGAGCTGTGTTCTTTGTTGATGACACTGATCCCCGTGAGATGGATTTAAATGATGGACGTTGAGAAACTGCTCTGTATGGCGAGCTTCAAAACCAAGTATTAGCAAGAGACACTGCCGCTTGCAATAGTCCCGCCGCCCCTCCAGCAGAGTGTGGGCTGCGGCGTTGTTTTGTTCGGTCGCCGGCCTCAGGCCACCGAGAGAAGCGCCCTGCTGTACGGCCCGCCGCAGCCCTTGGCGGACTCGCTGTCCGTGGTCGTCAGAAGAGGACATCGGCGCCTGCGGCCTTCAAGCCCAATGACGGGGCAGGAGCGGCTTGCACACGTTTTGCACACACCTCGCGGATGAGCACGGGCTGCGACAGCTGAGACCCCAACCCCCATCAAATGGAAGGGGCCCTTCCAGGCCCCCAGGGTCATTTGGGTGATAAGGCTGACCTCACCCCATCTCCCTTAAGAGTGTCAGGCAGCCACAGGGGCGGCTTGACGGGAGAAACGAACGATGTTGTTCGCAGTTACGGGTTTGCTCTTACCGAGCAGGCTTCAGTCACCCTCCTCATGCCCCGTCGAAACCATTGCAGCCCCGGAGTGGCCAGGCCCGAAGGCCGGCGGCGGGGGAATGGAGCTGAGCGGAATCGAACCGCTGTCCGAAACACTGGTGTGGATCACCTAGTCGTTCCCGAGGGAGCGACCTCTGAAGTATGGCACCGTCCGCTGATCGCGCCGAGCCACACGGGCGGGGGTGATCGCCGTACCGGCGTGCCCCGCTGCCGAGGCCAGCCGCGGGGCACTGCAAAGCCAGCTCCAGAGCCGCCGCACTGCCCTCAGCACAAGATGCGCTGATGCACCGATGCACCGATGCACCGATGCACTGATGTAATCTCAACAAACCCATCGCTTTGCATCGCCCGCCGTGCGTACCACCCTCGACATCGAGGACGACGTCTTGGCGGCGGCCAAAGAATTGGCGCGCCGGCAGGGCACATCCGCCGGAGTCGTGGTGTCGCGGTTGCTGCGGGCCGCCCTCAGCGGCGGAGTTGCCTCAGGCCCGATGCCGCTGGCCTCTTCCCCGTGCGTGGCCGGCTTCCGCCCCTTCCAGGCTGAGGCCGCCGGGGTGGTCAGCAACGAGCGGATCGACCAGCTGCGGGATGAAGCCGGTCTCTGATGGCCCGGGCCCTGCTGGACATCAACGTGGTGATCGCCCTGCTCGATCAGGGCCATGTGCTGCACCACCCTGCCGTCCGCTGGCTCGAGCGGGAACTGGAGCACGGCTGGGCCAGCTGCCCGATCACCCAGAACGGTGTCGTGCGGATCATGGCCCAGCCGGCCTACCCGAACGGCCAGCCCGCCGCCCGGGTGGCTGATCGGCTGGCGGAGGCCTGCCGGCACCCCAGCCATGCGTTCTGGCCGGAGCCGATCAGCCTGCTGCAGGAGGGCCTGATCAACTGGCAACGGGTTCTGGGCCCGCGCCAAATCACCGACGCCTACCTGCTGGCCCTGGCGGTGTGCCATGGAGGCCGCTTCGTGACCTTTGATCAGCGCATCCGGGTGGAGGTGGTGCCAGGTGCGCGGGCCGCTGATCTATGCGTCATCGAATCCCCCTGAACAGGACACGTCGGCCCCGCCCAGCTGTCTCCGCCCTCCGCCGATCCCCGCGATGATTACCTGGCGGAAGCGGCCTGGGCCACCGGTGTGGGGGTGATGGAGGCCTGATCACCAGGCCTCGCCCCCTCGGCGCAGGTGCCGCCTTCCACTGGAGCCGCCGCCCGCGGCAAACGCTGGGACGCGGCGCGGTGATCCTGCGCCGCTGCCCCCTGACCAAGGCAAGAGCCCCAAACAAGCTAGCTAAGGTCAAAGTCCGGCTAGCTTGTTTGCGATGCAACGTTCCGCCGCCCAGAGCTCCGCCGCCCAGGGTTCCGCCACCCAGGCCTGCCAGGGCAGGGCCAGCCTGACGGTGTCGCTGGCCGAGGCCAAAAACCAACTGTCGGCCCTGGTTGCCCGGGTGGAGCGGGGGGAGGAGATCAGCATCAGCCGCCGCGGCGTGCCGGTGGTGCGGCTGGTGCCCGATACCGCTCGGAGCGAGCAGCTGGCGGCTCGCGCCGAGCGGGTGGGCGCGGCGCTGGAGCGGTTGCGGCAGCTGCGCGGCAACGTCGTGTTGGAGGGCGATCTGCGGGCGATCGCCCGCGAGGGCCTGGATTGAGTCCAGCCATGGGGGCCAGCTCCTTTGTGCTCGACAACTCCGTGCTCTGCGGCTGGTTCCTCCGCAACCAGGCCAGCGAGTACGGCGACTTGGTGGCCGGACAACTCCGCCAGATCGACGCCCACGCCCCCTGGCTGCTGCAGCTGGAATTCACCAATGTGCTGCGCACCGCTTGCCGCCGCGGCTCTCTCTCGGTGGCCGCGGCCCGCGAGATCGTCGATCAGATCGCTTTGCTGCCGAACCGCATCGACGCCTCGCCTCCCCAGCCAGCCGCTCTGCTGAGCCTGGCCCTGCGCTTCCAGCTCACCAGCTACGACGCCGCCTACCTGGAGCTGGCGCTGCGCCTGCAGCTACCGATCGCCACCCGCGATGCCGACCTGGCGGAAGCGGCCTGGGCCGCCGGTGTGGGGGTGCTGGTGGCCTGATCGCCGTGGTGTCGCCCGGCCGGGAGGAGGCTGCGGCCTCCGAGCTTGCCGCCCTCGGAGCCGAGGCGGTGCAGCCTCTGCGCCGGGCGGCGGCGGCAGCCCAGCTGCCTCGCTGTTCGAAGCCGCACACACTTGCTTAACACCTCGAGAGTGGGGTAAACCAACCGCGAGATGGTCTTGCCGCCATGGCCAACCTTCGCAACGCACTTCTGGCCTCGGCTGCTACCGCCCTCAGTCTTGCCACCACACCCGGGGCCCTTGCTAACAACCTCCTCTTCACCTACTCCGACCCCAGCAATGGGATTCGCAGGGACGTGACCGGCGTCTACGCCAGCGGCTCTAAGATCTAAGCCGAAACTTACGGGGCTGGCCTCAGCATCTCCACGAGCGCTGGCACCAATTGGGCGAACTGGCTGGGCCCATGCATGCAGCTCAGCCCCAAGGAACGCCTGGATGGCCTGCAGCGCAGAAGAGACCTCAGCTTTCGCCCTGCCAGGGATTCAGGGTGGCCACGCCGGTGGGGGTGAAGTGCCGCAGGTTGCAGGTCACCACGGTGAGGCCATGCTCCAGGGCCGTGGCCGCGATCAACAGATCGGCACTGTCGTGGCCGAGGGCGGCGGAGAGCCGGCCCCAGCGGCGGGCGATAGGCACATCCACCGCCAGCAGGCGCTGGCCGTGCAGCCGCAGCAGCCGGTCCAGCCAGGCGGCCAGATCCTCGGCAAAGCGGGGATCCGAAGCGCGCTTGCAAGCGATGCCGCGCTCAATCTCGCCAAGGCTCACCACACTCAGGTAGCAATCCTCCTGCTGTTGTCGGGCCATCCAGGCCACCACCCCGGCATCCCGCTGGCGGCGGCGCAGCTCCGAGAGCACCACCGTGTCGATCAGGTACAAGGAAACTCCCGCGGCGTCAGGCCGATCCGTTCGAAGGGTTCGTCGTCCTGGGGCAGGGCGAGGAGCAGGTCCGGCAGCGACGGCGCACTTGCCTGGTCAAGACGGAGCAACCGCTCATACTCCGCCGCCGAAATCACCACCCCCACCCAACGCCCCCGGCGGGTGACCTTCTGGGGCTCCCCCGCCAGAGCCGCCTCCACCACGGCACTGAAGCGGTTCTTGGCGTCCTGCAGCGTCCACTCACCGGCCATGACGAGCTGGCTAGATCAGGCAGCTAGCTTAAAGGCAACCGCACGGCACGGATGACCCCCTCCCCCCGGGACTCCGCCCGCTTCGCGCTCACTGCCGTGGTGCCTCCGGGCCTGGAGGAGGTGGCCGCCGCCGAGCTCACCGCCCTTGGGGTCAGCGAGGTGCGGCCTGGCCGCCTGCAGGTGAGCGGCCGCGGCGACCTGGCCACCTACTACCGCCTGCACCTGCGCGCCCGCCTGCCCTTCCGGCTGCTGCGCACCCTGGCCCGCTTCCCCTGCGGCAACCGGGAGGCGCTGGCCGCCGGCGTCCAGGCCGCCGCGGACTGGGAGCGGTGGCTGCCGCCTGAGGCCAGCCTGCGGGTGGAGGCCAGCGGCACCACCCCCGCCCTGTCCCACAGCCACTACACCGCCCTCACGGTGAAGAACGCCCTGGTGGATCTGCAGCGCCAGCGCTGGGGCGCGCGCTCCTCGGTGAACCTCGACGATCCCGACCTGGCCCTGCACCTTCATCTCCAGCACGACCACCGCACGGGCCTCAGCGAGGCGGTGCTCAGCCTCGATGGCGGCGGCGGCGCCAGCCTGCACCGCCGCGGCTACCGCAGCGCCATGGGGGCCGCGCCGCTCAAGGAAAACCTCGCCGCCGGCCTGATCGCCCTCAGCGGCTGGGATGGCACGGTGCCCCTGGTGGATCCGATGTGCGGCTCCGGCACCCTGCTGATCGAGGCCGCCGCCATGGCCCTGAACCTGCCGGCCGGGATCGATCAGGGCCGGCCGCGGGCCTTTGGATTTCAGCGCTGGCCCGATTTCGACGCCGCCCTCTGGCAGCGGGAGCTGGAGGCCTGCCAGCCGCCGCTGGCGAGCTCCCGCACATTGCCACCGTTGCTGGGGATGGAGCGCGACCCGGAGGTGCTCGCCCAGGCCCGAGGCAACGCCGAGCGGGCCGGGGTGGCGGGCCACGTTCGTTTCGAGCCAGGCGACTTCGCTGAGCTGTGCCCCCCCGCCGGCCCCGGCATGGTGGTGGTGAACCCGCCCTATGGCGCCCGCCTCGGCGAAACCGAGCTGCTGCGCGAGCTCTACGCCGACCTGGGCCAATGGCTGCGGCAACGCTGCCCCGGTTGGACGGTGTGGCTGCTAAGTGGCAATCCCGAACTCACCGCGGCGTTACGCCTCAAGGCCAGCCGCCGCATCCCGGTGAGCAATGGCGGCATCGATTGCCGCTGGTTGCGGTATGACATCCGCGGTGGGTGACAGCCGATGCACCCCCGCAAAGGCCAGGAGGGCCGTCAGGACCTCTTGGGCTCCAGGCCATCGGCCGCATCCAGCAGCGCGGCCGTGCGGCTCGGGTCCGTCACGGCGGCGGTCAACCCGCCGCGTCCCGCATGCACTGGCAGGTTGGGGCGGGGGTTGGTGGCAGAGACCACGACTGCCCGACCCAGGCCCATGGCCAGACCTTCCTTGATCAGCCGGCTGAGGAGGAGGCGCTGGCGAGCTACCAGGGCCTTGGCCTCCGCCAACAGGTCGGCGTCGCGATCCATCGTGGTGCACCTCAGCAATGGCTATGCCGAATTCTGCACAGCAAATGGGGGGCATCGTCTTGCTTGTGTTGCCCTTCACTTGTGAAACTCTCTTTTTTCACTGGGATTCCCATAAAGTTGCCAACAGAAAGGCTCTGCCGATGCCCCTGGCGCCCACAGCATCGCCGCCATCGGCCAGCCAGTCGCAGGGCCATTCGCAAGGCCTAGAGCCTTTGCGGCTGCCATGGGATCTGCGGCTGACGCCGGAGCAGTTCGAGCGGGTGTGCCAGGCCAACCCGGATGCGGTGCTGGAGCTGGCCGCCGATGGAACGCTGATCGCCATGACGCCAACGGGTGGGGAGGCAGGCGCCAGGAGTCTGCGGCTCGGCCAGCGGCTGCTGAGCTGGATCGATGGGCCTGGCGCCGGGGCCTGGATCGCCTTCGACAGCTCCACGGGCTTCCGGCTTGCCGATGGATCGGTGCTCAGCCCCGATCTGGCCATGGTTCGCCAGGAGCGCTGGCTAGCCCTCAGCCCCGAGCAGCGCCGCGGCTTCCCGCCGCTCTGCCCCGACTTGGTGTTGGAGCTGGCGAGCCCCAGCGACGAAGGGCCCCGGGGCGTCACAATGCTGCGCCAGAAGATGGCTCTTTACCAGGCCAATGGCGCCCAACTGGGCTGGCTGCTGCTGCCCCAGGAGCGAACGGTGGAGATCTGGCGAGCCGGCCAGCTGGGGCTGGCTGAGCGCTTGGAGGAGGCCAGCCAGCTGCAGGGCGCGGAGTTGGCTGAGGGTTTGGTGCTCGATTTGGAGGACATCTGGGCGGTGTGATGGGCATCCAGCCCTGTTCTCTCCCGCAGTGGCTGCTCTAGGACCACGAGTGCGGCCTCAGCCTCGTCGCGCTGATTGCTCGCTTGTCCTGTGGTGACTCCAGCACCCTTCAACAAAGACTGACAGCCAGGCTCTCCTTGAGCACCGGGAGGTCTGCGGCCGTGGCCGGCAGGACCGCCACGACCGGATCCGGCAGGTCAGCAGCCAGGCAGCTGCCCGCTCCCGCCCTCAGGACAACCGCCCCGTGATCGCCCGGGTGGTGCGCACCAGCCCGGCGGTGGTCTCCGGCTGGAAGGGGCCCTTGAGCAGTTGGCCCCCCACCCGCAGGCAAATCGTGGCCAGCACAGCGTTGAGGGCCGTGACCACCAAAGCGGTGTGCAACCAACTGAGGCCAAAGCGCTCCCGGATCCACAGGATCAAGGCCAGCTGCAAGGCCAAGCAGGCCATGCTCGCCAGCCCCATCCCCATGGCGAGGAAGACGCCGCCGCCGATCACCCGCCGCTTCTCCTTGCTCACCTCCTGGAGAGCCAGGCGCACGTGCAGGTCCATCACCGACCCCATCAGGGCGGTGACCCGCGCCATCGCCGAGATCTTCATGGCGAGCGGCGCCCGGGGGCGAGCAGCAGGCCGAGGATCAGCCCCACGCCGGCGGCGGCGGCCAGGGCCAACAGCGGCTTCTCCCGCACCGGCTTCTCGATCTTGGGCCGCAGGGTGCTGTTCAGCTCATCGAGCAGGTGCTCCAGCTGCTCCTCCAGGGGCTTGAGCGATTCGGCCACCGAACTGGCCCGCTGGCCGGTGCTGTGCAGCAACACCAGCAGTAGCTCCATCACGACGCAGGTGGCCGTGCCGGTCTGGCGGCTGATCACCTCCACCACATGATCCAGGCTGCCCCGGGTGGATTCCAGCGTGTGGCGCGCCACCTCCGGCCATTCCCGCTGGATGGTGGGCAGCAAGCTCTCAAAGCGCTCGCGGAACAGCACCTGCAGGGGGGTGGTGGGCGTGCTGGCCTCCGCTTGCGGCGTGGCTTCGGCGAGGGCCTGGCCGGGCTCGGCGCTCGACGGGCCGGTGGCGGTCTCCGGGTCCATGGCGTTGGCAGGGGGATCTCAAGCTCAAGCTAGGAAGGCCTCTTGGCAACGTCAGCAGCTTCGCTACATTCGGCCGACCCGGCACGCGGGCCTGTTGGTTCACATCAATCAGGTCGAGCTCACCCATTTCAAGTCGTTTGGCGGTTCGATCGCGATCCCTCTCGAACCCGGCTTTACGGTGGTTACGGGTCCGAACGGCTCGGGCAAGAGCAACATTCTCGATGCGGTGTTGTTCTGTCTCGGCCTGGCCAGCAGCCGCGGCATGCGCGCCGAACGCTTGCCCGATTTGATCAACAGCGCCGTGCTGCGCCAGGGAAAGGCGGCGGAAGCGTCGGTCACAGTGCAGTTCGACCTGGGTGACTGGAGCCCCGGTGCGGCCGAGGCCGGGCTGGAGGCGGTGGCGGAAGGGCCCTGGATCCAACCCGGACAACGCCAATGGAGCGTGACGCGGCGCCTGCGGGTGGCGCCGGGCGGCACCTACAGCAGCACCTACAGCGCCGATGGCGTGACCTGCAATCTGCAGCAGCTGCAAACCCAACTCCGCCGCCTGCGGGTGGATCCGGAGGGCAGCAAGGTGGTGATGCAGGGCGATGTCACCCGCATCGTGTCGATGAGCGCCAAGGAGCGGCGCGGCATCATCGATGAATTGGCCGGCGTGGCCCTGTTCGATTCCCGCATCGAGCAGACCCGCGGCAAGCTTGATGAGGTGCAGGACCGCCA
>JBKCTK010000359.1:0-3670 GCA_046319055.1 Synechococcaceae cyanobacterium | reverse complement strand
GGAAACACCTTCCCATTCACCTGCCGCCAGAGGTCTGTGGGATCGCTGCTGCTGGCCTCAGATTCCCTCAGGGCTTGGGCGATGAGGGGTTCGATGGCGGCGGCGGGGCCCAGATCCACCGCTCGGGTGGTGCCTGCGGGGCTCAGCACCAGGGCGAGGTAGCGCGGGGCTCCCCAGCGCTGGTCTGGCTTTTGGCGCCCATCGAACGGGCGGTAGCGCTGGAATTCCACCAGCACAGCACTTGCGGGCAGCTGGCGGGCCACCTGGGCGGGTTCCACCAGTTGCGGTTTCAGAGATGGCAGCAGGCGATAGAACTCTCTTTCCAGCTCTTCTCTGCGCTTGCCCAACTCCTGCCGTTGGGGCACGGGGATGGTGACATCAGCAAGCCTGGTGGTGAGATTGGCGATTTGCTGGGCGAGTTGCTGGGGGGTGCCTGGGGCCCGCGCCAGCTGGGCCTGGCGTTGTTCGATCTCCAGCAGCAGGCCGTAGCGGTTGAGACGGGAGAAGAGAGCTAGCTCGGCAGCGCTCTCGGATCGCTCCGCACCGGAGAAGGCAACTTCCCAGCTGGCATCGAGAGCCTGAACCTGGGCCATGCGCGCAGTTTGGGGCAGCAGCGGTAGCTGACCCTGGAGGAAGAGGCTCTGGGCGCCGAGGCCTCGGCGCAGCAGGGGCTCGGCATTGGCGTAAACACCCTGGGTACTGTATAGCAATGCGAGGTTGTTGAGGCTGGTGGCGGTATCGGGGTGATCGGGCCCCAGCGCCTTCTCCCAGATCGCCAGTGCGCGAAGGTAGAGGGGCTCGGCCTTGGCATAGGCGCCCTGGCTTTCGTATAGCAACGCGAGGTTATTGAGGCTGATGGCGATATGGGGGTGATCGGGCCCCAGCGCCTTCTCCCTTGTCGCCAGGGCGCGAAGGTAGAGGAGCTCGGCCTTGGCGTAGGCACCCCGGCTTTTGTACAGCAGAGCGAGGTTATTGACGCTGCCGGCGGTATTGGGGTGATCGGGCCCCAACACCTTCTCCAAGATCGCCAGGGCGCGAAGGTAGAGGGGCTCAGCCTTGGCATAAGCGCCGTGCTTTCTGTACAGCTCCGCGAGGTTGTTGAGATTGCTGGCGGTATTGGGGTGATCGGTCCCTAGCGCTTTCTCGTTGATCGCCAGTGCGCGAAGGAAGAGGGGTTCTGCTTTGGCATAGTCGCCCCGAATGTGATAAAGTTCTGCTAGGTTATTGAGGCTGGTGGCTGTTTCGGAAGTATCGGACCCCAACACCTTCTCGGTAATCGCCAAGGCGCGAAGGCAGAGGGGTTCAGCCTTGGCATAGTTGCCTTGGCTAAGGTACAGCATCGCGAGGTCATTGAGGATGATGGCTGTAGAACGATCCTCAGGCCCCAGCGCCTTTTCGGCAATAGCCAAGGCGCGAAGGTAGAGGGGTTCAGCCTTGGCGTAGAAACCTTGGTCCATATAGACCCCTGCGAGGCTGTTAAGGCTGAGGACGGCATCGGGGTGATCGGGCCCCAGTGCTTTCTCCCTGATCGCCAGGGCGCGAAGATAGAGGGGCTCGGCCTTTGCATAGGAACCCTGACTGGAGTACAGCAACGCGAGGTTATTGAGGCTGGTGGCGGTAGAGGGGTGATCGCGCCCCAGCGCCTTCTCCCTGATCGCCAGGGCGCGAAGGTAAAGGGTCTCGCCTTTGACGTAGTCGCTTTGGCTGTGGTAAAGCTCCGCGAGGTTGTTGAGGCTGGTAGCGGTATCGGGGTGATCGTTCCCCAACGTCTTCTCCCTGATCGCCAGCGAGCGAAGGTAGAGGCGTTTGGCCTTTGTGTAGGCGCCCTGGCACACGAATAGCTGCCCAAGGTTGTCAAGGCTGGTAGCGGTATCGGGGTAATCGAGTCCATAGTTTTTCTCCGTCCAGGCTAATTCCTGCTCTTGCAAGGGAACCGCCGCTTGACATTTTCCTTGCTGATAAAGCGCCTTCGCCTGCTCCCTCCACGCCATCACCTCCGCCGGCACCTCCACAGCGCCATCCCTCGCCTGAGCCACCAGCCCCGGCTCCCCTGGCGCCAACCCCCCAGCAGCCTTCACCAACGGCACAGGCCAGAGCAGCAGCCCCGAAATGACCAGCAGAGCAGAGCCCAATCTTCTTGTCTGGATACGAGAGCCCATGGGAAACACAGCAGCGTTAATCATTGATCAACAAAGTTCGATGGAAAATCACGGAGCGCGGGTCGTATCGCTGAATCTCACTCTTAATGACATCATCAGTATCCTCATGGCAGTTGATGTTTTTATCTGACCCTTTGCATAGCACTGGATAAACCTGTGCGCGCTCTTCGCTATATGCCCACCCCAGCCGCTGGCCAGCAAAAAGCCGTGGTGTGCCCGAGTCGCTCAGCGGCTTGCGGGTAAGGGCCGGCAGCATCCATTGCAGCACCATGGGCGCGACGTTTTTCGGCAGGGGGATGGAGAGATCCCGGCTCACGGTTTCACCGGGCAGGATCTGATCATCGATAAACAGGCGCCCCGTCGCCACTACCCCGGTTTTAACCAACTCCTGCCCCCGCTCGGCTTGGAGCACAGGGCGATCGCGCAACACCGCATTGGCCGCCGCTTCAAACGAACGGCCAGGTCCTGTCTCCGTCCGCTGCATGGCAGTAGCCCACCAGACACTCGGCAGAAGGTAGAGGGTTCGCGAGCTGGGGTTGGTGGCGGTCACCCGCAAGCGCAGCCGCGAGGGGCCCGTCCGTTCGGCTCCTGGCTTGGTCTCAAATCCCTCCTGCCGCGGTTTGACCTCGATCACCAGCGTCGCTGGCGCCCAGCTCGGCACCAGGATTTCCTTCCAGAGGAAGGTGTACCCACCCCAAAGTGCGGCTAGCAGTACCGCCACGGTTTTGCTCCACTCATGCACGTCTCCCGTCTTCAGCCAGGGCGGCAGCCTGAGCTGGCGGAGGGGTGATCTGCGCGGCTCAGGGGGTGGGTCGCACACGGGCTGGCGGCAGACGACGGGGACGGGTGCAGTTCAGTGGTGGCTTGGGCAGACAGAGGGCTTTGAGTACCTCCTTGATCGCCCCACCACCGGTGGACCGATCGGGATCAGCCAGGGCCCGCAACCACTCGGGATCCGGCACCACACCGGCGGCGAGGTTGGCGATGGCAGCGTCGCCGCAATCGCTCGCCGTGCCACCCAGGCCCGTCAAGAGGGCATAGGCGCGCTGGGCTGGTGTGCCCTGCTCCCCCTTGAGCCGCGCCGGGAAGGCGGTGAACGCCGCAGACAGCGCACTCCCATCGGTTGGCAGCCGCAAACCTGGAGCCTGGCCCAGCAAAGTGCCGCCAAAACAGAACGCCTGCAGGTTGGCCGGCAAGCTCCCCGGCGGTCCGCCGGACGGGGGTGAGGAAGAGATGAGGGCCTGGCCAAGGGCTGTCGCCAGCCCAACGCCCGCATCCCAACTTCCGGCCTGCGTTGCCAGCGCCTCCAGCCGTGGGCGATCGATCAGGATCCGGCCTTGCTCCTGGCAGTAAAGAGCCAAGGCTTGCGGTGCCGTATGCCAGGTCAGGGGGCACTCCCGCTGGAGCTGGCTGGCGTCGGCGGCGGCGGTGATCGACGGGAAGGCGAGGGCGCTGGTGCGGGGATCAGCCTTCCAGGCTTGCTGCAATGCGCTCACCGCATCCTGGATCCC
>JBKCTK010000358.1:0-14144 GCA_046319055.1 Synechococcaceae cyanobacterium | reverse complement strand
TAGTTGTTGGGGTCGCTGTAGGGCACCGCCGGCACCGTGCGTACCTCGGCCCCAAGGCTGCGCAGCAGGCCGATCTTCTCGGCCGACTGGGTCTCAGGGATAACGATCAAGCAGCGATAGCCCAGGGCGTTGCAGAGGTGGGCCAGGCCGATGCCGGTGTTGCCGGCGGTGCCTTCCACCACCGTGCCGCCGGGCGCTAAGGCACCGCTGGCTTCAGCGGCCCGCAGGATGCCGAGGGCCGCGCGGTCCTTGACGGAGCCGCCGGGGTTCATGAACTCCGCCTTGCCGAGAATCTCGCAGCCGGTGAGCTCGCTGAGGTGTCGCAGGCGAATCAGCGGGGTGTGACCCACCGCGGCCGCGAATCCCTCGCTGATTCCAGCCGATTGTCCACCAATCACGTTGCGCTGCTCGACCGTACGGTGGCGCGATCGTAAGGGCAGCTTCCCGCAATAGGCGGTGATCACAGGCGCTCCCCCAGCCGCACGGGCCACCGCTGCGCCAAAGCCCGCGCCCCTTGGCGGCGGCCACGAACCCGGGCGATGGCTGCGTCCGAGGGGTTCAACCGGGCGTCTGGGAGGGTCTTGACCCAGGCAGACTCTCAAGAGTCGCGTCAGTCGGGATGAGCAGGGAGGAGCAGCGCCAGGCGATGCGGGCCACCCGCGAGGACCTGATCGCCGAACTGGAGGAGCTCTATCGCCGCGCCTTTGATCGGATCAGCGAGCAGAACCTGGGTGAGGGCGCAATCGCCCGGCTCACCCAGCTGTTGTTGCGCTCCCGCGAGGCGGCGATCACGCCGCTGCGGGAGGAGATTGAAGCGCCCCTGATCACCAGCGCCCCGGGGGAAGCCGCTCCATGAGCCCGAGCTGGCTGGAGGAGTTGGAGGCCCGGCTGGAGACCCAGCTGGAGGAGTTTCTGCAGGCCAATCCCCGGCAGGAGCAGATGCTGGCCGAACAGGAGGCTCGGGATCGCCAGCGCGAACTGCTGCAACGGCGGCTGCGGCTGCAAGCCGATGCGGAGGCGATGCGGCAGCGGCTGTTGGAGCTGGCCGAAGAGATCCGCCGCTGGCAGGCCAGGGTGACCAAGGCCCGCGCCGCCGCTGCCGACGAGCTGGCGGTGCGGGCCGAAGCCCACATCGCCCGATTGATGGAACAGGGCCGCCAGGCCTGGCAGGAGCTGGCCGAGCTAGGGCAGGCCTTTACGGCCTTGGAGGCGGAGCTGGAGGCCCTGGGTCGCTCGGCGACACCGGCCGGCGACAGCGCGGCCCACCGCTCCCCTGCCGCCGCGCCGGGAAGCGCCACCCAAGCGCCGCCGGCAGCCGCCGGAAGCCGCCGCGCGGGCGGCGACTCCCCAGCCGATGGGTCAGAACCATCCGCCAACAGCCCAGCCGGCGCCAGCCGCTCGGGCACGGGCGCCAGCCGAGCAGGGGCGGCGGCGCCCGCCCAGGGCCGGCCCCAGGCCAGCGGTGCGGCGGCGGCCAGCAGCCCGGCAAGCCTCGACCTGGAGGCCAGCTGGGCCGACTTCGAAGCGCGCCAGGACCTGGAGGAGCTGCGCCGCCGCTTGCAGCGCTGAGCTGCCGGAGCCCGCAAACCAACGTGGCAGTCGACGCCTTCTGCCCCAAAGCTGGTCGCCCGCGCACATCCGCTGTGCGCAAGGCCCCGAGCTCGCCCGCAGGACGGCCCAGGACTCAGGCCCGAAGACCGCCGCCAACGCCAGGGCTGCCTGGAAGTTTCGCGGCTGAACTCGAAAGCCTGGGGTTCGGCTGCGTTCGGAGACGATTCGGCAAGGACTGACGTGAGGCCTTGCGGCACCGCAACCCTGAGGCTAGGCCGCTTGGGAAGACTTTGAGGCAATCCTGCCGCCAACGCCAACCAGGGTCACGGATTTCAAGACAATTCAAGTGACTGTGTTGGCGGCATTCCTTGAACGCAATGGCACGCCATCTGGGCAACCCTGAATGTTGTAGCAATGTTCGCCGACCCGCCGCCGGCACGATCTCGCGGACGGCGCCGCTGTTGCCCCGATGTCAGCTTGATGTGGGCCGTGCTGAATGGCGAAACAGCCCGAAGACCTCAGCCACAGCAAGCAGTTTGTCAATCATCGATTTCGTTTACTTCACTGTGGCCGACGCCACCAGCCTCGGCGCCACGGCCGATGGCGACACCACCAAGGCCGATCTCTACCGCGCCAATGTGGTCACGGGCGACCTGCAGCTGCTCAGCTTCCAGCAGAACAACACCGGCGCCGCGATGAACGGCAGCTATGCCGCCGGCTCCCTGTTGGTGTCGAGCGACAACCGCACCGTGGCCTTCGCCTACAACGTGCCGAGCAGCAGCTCCGGCGGCCTCACCTTCAACCAGGCGGGCGATGGCGTGTTCGTGGTGGATACCCAGAACGGCAGCATCAGGCTGGTCAACTGGAGCGGTGATCAGAAGCGAGGGTCCTATGGCTTCTGGGCCGGAGCCCGTCCGAAAGCCTTCACGGCCGGCAATGGCGCCCTGCTGGTCGAGTCGAGCTATCTGAGCTGGACCGGTAGCGGTCTGAGCGGCAGCGGTCAGTACGACAAGGGCCTGTTCGCCTTCGATCTGGCCAGCGGCGCCCAGACCCTGCTGACCCGCAGCCCCTCCAGCGCCAGCACCCAGGCGGCCGCTACCGCCTACCGCGGCATCAGCCCTGATGGCCGGACGGTGTTCTTCGCCACGGCCGATGCCAGCAAGTTCGGCAATGACGGCGCCACCTTCATGGATGGGGCCACCGGCGCCGACGACCTGCTGGCGGTGAGCGTCACCGCCCCCCAGTTCGAGCTGCTGAGCGGTCGCGACGGCGTGTCCCTGGGCTCGGCCGTCAGCGTCGTCGGCATCAGCGACACCGGCAAGATTTTCTACCGCAGCGCCAACGTCGACGGACTGCCCGCCGGCGGCATCTTGCTGAGCGATACCAACTCCAGCGGCAGCGATCTGATCGCCAGCAGCTCGGCCCTGCTCGATCTCGAGGCCTCTGGCGACAGCAGCGGCGGCGCCTCCGGCACCAGCAACGACAACGTCACCACAGCCCGCAGCTTCACGCTGCGAGCCAGCGTCCTGCCCAACCAGGCGCTCCAGCTGCTCGACGGCGGCACCCCTGTCAGCGGCGGCGCGGCGACCGCCGACAGCCAGGGGGGCGTCAGCTGGAGTCTCAGCAACGTGGCCCTCGGCACCCACAGCTACAGCCAGCTGGACAGCAGCGAACAGATCCCCGTGGTGCTGGCGGGTCGTCCGCTGGCCTCCCGGCTGGAGATCACCGTGATCGCCGACAGTGCGGCGGCGCCCTCCAGCACCAGCCCGACATCCAGCAGCCTCTTGGCCACCAGCCCGATCAGCCCCAGCGGCGGCACCACGCTCGACGCCAGCGCCGCCCTGGCGCCCAGCGCGGGGGCGACGCTGGCCAACCTAAGCCCGCCCGCCGGCGACAGCCTGACCGCCTGGACGGCCGGCAGCGGTGGCGCGGACCCCGCCTCAGACCCAGGCGCGGACCTGCTGATCGACGGAGCCAGCTGCTGCGACAGCGCGGCAGGGCAGAACGGGGACCACGCTCACGGGAGCGGCGTGTCAGGAGCCATCACCTCCTATGGGGACGAATGTCCCTGCCTGGATGGGGGCGGCTACAGCTTCAAACCGGTTAGCGGCACCTGGGAGTCCCACGTCGGCGCCGCCCCGGATCTGCTCGCCGACAGCTTGCGGCTGAGCAGCCTATTCTGATCGGGAACGGATAGCCCGTCGGTACGGCTCAAGCCTGGATCAGGCTGGCCAACCGACGGGCTCCGCCGGCAGGAAAAGACTCAACTCAGGATCCGTGAAAGGCGCAGTCGGCATCGCGTCACTCCGCACCGGGGGCAACCAGCGGGGCTGGGCGGTGTTGCGGCCCTTCGAAACAAGGGCCCACAGCTGATCCCAGCCTCCACGGGCCCTGCCTGTGGGAATCCCCTAGACCTGGGTTGCCGGCGGCATGCCCGCCTGCTGGCTGATCATCCAGTTGGTGGCCGCTTTTTGGGTATGCCAAGCCTGCAGCAACTGCTTGGCCAACTGACGCAGCTGCTCGGGATCTGCGGTGGCATCGATAGCACGGTTGAGACGCTCAATCTCAAAGCGCTGTCCGAGGCTCAGTTCGATCGGCATGGAGGTGACACCAACTCGAAGGTGGCGTCAAACTACTGAGCTTCAACCAGTCAGACGTGCTTGCCGCTACCGAACCGCGGCGCCGTCAGTGTTTCAAGGTGTTAAGTCGCACACGGTGATCAGCGTTTGCTTCAATGCTGATTGGGATTTCTTGTCGATCCGCCATGCGCTTGAGCTGGCCCCAGCACCTGGAAACCTCCCGCACCCTGGAGCGGGCCGGAGACGCTGAGCGGGGGATGGCCCTGGCGCTAATGGGCATCTCCCTGCTGATCTTGGCGGAAGACCTGCTGGCTTCCGAACAGGGCTCCGGGGAGGGCGCGGCCGAAGGCTGAGCTTCCGCCGGGCCGCATCCACGACGCGGCCGGATTGGAGGGTCGCGTGGCTGGGGCTCTCTGCGCATGCCGGCGTCGCCCCTCGGCTGGATGACTGGCACGCCCCCGCAGCCCAACGCGCTGCCAGGCGCAAAACGCCGGCCTATTGGAGGACTGCCAAGTGGCGCCAAGACCCGTGGCGCCGACAACAGTGGCACCATCACCAGTGGCACCAACACCAGTGGCGCCAAGAAACGCTCTGACCACGCTCTTGTTGAGCCGTCCGTTGCACGCGCGCCCTTTGTAGGGGCTCAGGCCGACCAGCGCTGATCGCAACGGCCACCTCAACCGGCATGACGGCGGCGATCCAGGACCAACAGCCGCCTTTGCGCCGCTTGCGCTAGGCCAGGCTGCCTGAGCTCAGCCGCAGGCGGCCCGGCCTTGGATTTCCTGCTCTCCAAGCTGCTCCCGCAGCTGGTCTATCCCCTCGGCCTGGCGCTTTTGCTGCAGGCCTTGGCCTTGCTGGGCCGAAGGCGGCGCTGGGCGCCCGGGCTAGCGGCCGCCAGCATCGGTCTGTTGTGGCTCGCCTCGATGCCATGGGCCAGCCGGGCCCTCACCCAACGGCTGGAGCGACAGGCTCTGGCGCTGGTCCCCCAGCCGCTGCCCCATGCCGATGCGGTCGTGGCGCTGGGTGGCGGATTGTTCGCACCCTTGCCGCCGCGGCAAACGGTGGAGGTGGGCGATGCGGGGGATCGGTTGCTCATGGCCGTGCGCTTGCTGCGCCAGGGCAAGGCCAACTGGCTGGTGGTGTCCGGCGGCTCGGTCAGCCTGCGCCAGGACGATCCCACCCCGGGGGAGGGTGCCCTGGCGCGGGCGCTGGCCTTGGAGCTGGGGGCACCGGCGGCGAAGATCGTGGCGAATGGCGCGGGGCGCAACACCGCCGAAGAACTGCAGGCTCTGGATGCCCTGGCCCGACGACGGGGTTGGCGCAGCCTGCTGCTGGTCACCAGCGCCAGCCATCTGCCACGGGCTGTGGCCACCGCCAGGCGTTTGACCAGCGTCACGATCGTGCCGGTGGCCTGCGACTTTCAGGAGGTGGACATCAGGGGCCAGGCCACCCTCGCCAGCCTGGTGCAGGCATTGCTGCCCGACGCCCAGGCGTTGGCCGGCACCAGCCGCAGCCTCAAGGAACTGGTCGGGCTCGCGGTGTACCGGCTGCGGGGCTGGATCTGAAGGCCGCAAGCCTGAACCCGCAGACGCGATCCCAGCCGCGCCGCTGAACTCCCGAATCCTCCGGCGGGCGCATCGATCTGCGGCCGAGGCCTTCGCTCGGGGCCAGCTGCGTTGAGCTCATGGGGAACGCGTTGGGTGCACCCGTCATCTCCCACCGGTGCTCGCCCATCTCAGGGAGCCCGTTTCTGAGGCGGTGCGCCGCCTTCGAGGCCAACGATCGGGCCTACAGCGAGAAGCCAGATCACCTCTCCCAGGGACTGAGACAGCACCCTATTTCATCAAGTCAATCTCCACGAAATAGCAACGAGCGGGAGGACTTTGAACTTTGCAAAAACGGCATATCTAAGCAATTCCAGCAGACTAGCTTGAATGATGGGCTGCATATCGTTACGTTGGTGTCAAGCTTGCTCGGGCGAGCTTCAATTCGCTCTTCATCAGTCCTGCCATGCCTAAATCTGCAATGCTCACCAGCGGCTTCAAGCTCTCTGGCAGCTCTTTGTTTGCGTATCGCAGTAGTGCCATGAAGAAGGCCATCTTGGCGATGGTTGCTCTGCCTTCGCTGGCCGCAATTGCGGCCGCCCCGGCCCATGCAAACTTGGTAACAAACGGAGGTTTTGTGCCGAATTCCACCATGGTCGGCAGTGCCAACTCAGCCTTTTTGGGGACTTCTAATAATACTATTTTGCCAGGCTGGAAAACAAGTTCGAACTGGGTATCTAATCCAAATTTCTGGGGTGCTGTTGTGGCGGATGGCACCGCCATCTCCGTCAATATGGATCAAGCTCAGCTTGGAATCTCCGCTGGCTGGCCCCAGGGAAATGGCACAGGCTTGAATACGGCTTATGCAACATCGGTAGCCAGTGCTGATCTTTCGGGATGGTTTCTCTCGGTTGATGCTGACGTCCGCTTTAATAATACTTTGGAGCAGACAATCAATGGCTTGACGCCTGGCAATTCTTATGAGCTTTCCTTCTATCAAGCGGCCGGCCAGTATGCACCATACCCAGATGCAAATATCACGGCATTTTGGCAGGTTGCTTTTGGGAGTTCCACCTTCCAATCAAATACCATCTCCGTGGCCTCCGGCGCTCCAGTCAGTGCCTGGCAACAACAAACAACCACCTTCACTGCCAACAACACCTCACAAGTTCTGAGCTTCTTGACGCAAGGTACACCCACTGGAGGCCCTCCGTTCGCCCTCCTGTCCGGTGTTTCCCTGCGCGACATTACCCCTCCCACCCAAGCTCCCGGCCCTCTGCCTCTGGCGGGTGTGGCGGTTGCCTTTGGCGCTTCCAGAACGCTGCGCCGCCGGATCAAGCGGGGCTGAGTCCCGCCCACCGTTCTCGAAAGGACGGCTTGCACGAAGGGACTGCTTGCGGGGATTCTTCCCCGCTCGCGGTCCCTCCGCCCAATTCGACACCGTTCAGCAACGACAGCGGCTGCAGAGTGGATTCACCCAGGATCACCTGACGGAGCCGTTTCCTCGCAGGATGCAGAGTTCAAGCGATTCATCCTTGAGCAAGGTTTGTCGCCCAGCCTCCACCTCAACAGCCACCACAAATCATTGTTGAACTTCTCATGGTTGAACTGATGGGGCAACGGGGAATCGAAAGTATCCTGGCTAGGTGGGAAAGTGCCCGCAAACCTTTCAGCGGATCAGCCCTGAGAGGCTTGTTGCGCCAAGCGTTGAACACATGGTTGCCTCAAAGTTCTCCCCAACGGCCTGACCTCACGGCCTTGGCTCTGCCAGAACTCACGTCAGGCTCTGCTGGATCGTGGCGGAACCAGCCAAACATGAGCCTTGCGAGCGGTTGTTTGCTTCAGTTCGGGAGCCATGCCGCTCTTGATCATCAACAAAGCACCGCACGCTCAGCCAAACACCTCAAGCCCTGCGTTCAAAGCAGGGCGGCGGGAGCCTGAACAGACGCTCCGCGTTGTTCAGCGCCGCTGCGTTGCTGCTCAGGTTGCCGCTGGAAACCACTGCGCTCCCTGCCGTCGTCTGATCGGCACGCCCGATGCCAGGAGTCGCCGACTCGGGTGAGCGTTGTCCGGCGATGGACCAATCTGTGGCGACTGTGGGGCGACCGCTGGCGGCAGGCACGGCGCCGCCACGGTTCAGACCTTGGGAGCCGGCGGCACCAAGCTCACCCCTTCAGGTGGCGGCGTGGGATCCGGGTCCGCGATCAGCATGTGCTGGAGCACGATCTCCGGGCGCTCGCTGTCGCGCCAGCGGATCCTGTAGGCCGGCATCTTGGTGCCGCGGCTGGTGGTCTGTTCCACCGGCTCCATCACCCAACCGCGGCGGGAACGCCCCTGGGGGTTGCGCTTCACCACCGGATCAGCGTGCTTGAAGCGAAATCCGACGCGCTCACCGCTCATGGACCAAGAGCCCCAGTCTGGGGCAAACTGCTTACGCAGTCTCATTATCCCACCGCGTCGGCACCGGGTTCGAGCCGCCGGGCCTGAGGTGGAGCCGGGAGCCCCTCCCAGGGAGCCCTTTTCCCCAGCGCCCGAGGCGAATGGAGCAAGGCCGCTCCCGTGGGTGAAGCGGGTGGCCAGCGCGGGCCAGCCCGCCAGGCTTCGCAAGCTCATGCTTCGCCAGCTCCGGCCTCATCAGCCCGCAGCAGCTCCGGACGCAGCAGCGGAAAGGCGATCACGTCGCGAATCGAGGGGCTGTCGGTGAGCAGCATCGCCAGCCGATCGATGCCGATGCCCAAGCCGCCGGTGGGGGGCATGCCGATCTCGAGCGCCTGCAGGAAGTCTTCATCCACGGTCTGGGCCTCCGGATCGCCGGCGCGGCGCCGCTCCTGCTGGGCCTCCAGCCGCTGGCGTTGATCCACGGGATCGATCAGCTCGCTGAAGGCATTGGCGGTCTCGCGGCCGGCGATGAACAGCTCGAAGCGTTCCACCAGGCCGGGCTTGCTGCGGTGCGGCCGGGCCAGCGGTGAGGTCTCCACCGGGTAATCGAGCACGAAAGTGGGCTGCAACAGCGAGGTCTCCACCCGCTGCTCGAAGACCTCCACCAGCAGCCGGCCGACGCTGTCGGCGCTGTCTGGCGCCTCCAGATCGGCGGCGGCCATGGCGGCGGCGGCGCTGGCCCGGTCGCAGAAACCATGGAAATCAAGGCCGGTGGCCTGCCGCACCAGCTCGTGCATCGTGGCCCGCTTCCAGGGGGGGGTGAGATCGATCTCCGTGCCCTGATACGTGATCCGGGTGCCGCTGCACACCGCCACGGCCGCCGCGGCGATCAACTGCTCGGTGAGATCCATCATTCCCTGGTAATCCGTATGGGCCTGATAGATCTCCACCGAAGTGAACTCGGGATTGTGGCGGGTGCACACCGCTTCATTGCGGAAGATGCGACCCAGTTCATACACCCGCTCGAAGCCCCCCACCACCAGCCGCTTGAGGTGCAGTTCGGTGGCGATGCGCAGGGTGAGCGGTAGATCGAGGGCGTTGTGGTGGGTGTGGAATGGCCGAGCGTCGGCGCCGCCAGCCTCCGTCTGCAACACAGGCGTCTCGATCTCGAGGAAGCCGCGCTCATCCAGCCAACGCCGCATCGCGCTCACCATGCGGGCGCGGCGGCGGAAGGTTTCGCGGGTGTGGGGCGACACGATCAGATCGAGATAGCGCTGCCGGTAGCGCTTCTCCACATCCGCCAGGCCGTGCCACTTGTCCGGCAGCGGCTGCAACGACTTGCACAGCATGGTCCAGTCGCGCAGCTTCACCGACAGCTCGCCGCGGTCGGTGCGCTTGAGGGTGCCGCGCACGCCGATCCAGTCGCCGGCATCGGTCAGGCCCGTGAGCCGCTGGAAAAAGGCGGGGTCGTCGGGATGGAGCGCCTCCAGGCTGGCCCGATCGATGAACAGCTGGATCGGACCGCTCTCATCCGCCAGGGTGAAGAAGGCCAGCTTGCCCAGCACCCGGCGGGTGAGGATCCGACCCGCCACCGCCACCTCCTGATCCCGCTCGGCGCCGTTGGCCAGGTCGGCATGGGCCTGCTGCAACGCCTGGGTGGTGTGGCTGGGCTCAAACCCCAGGGCATAGGGGGGATGGCCGGCCAGCTCCAGGGCCCGGGCCTTTTCCAGACGGGTCTCGCGCAGGTCCGACAAGGCGCGTGGGGCGGCAAGGGGATGGGGCCATCCTGCTGGACCGCGGCCCCGGATCAGCAAGGTCGTCTGCCAGCGAGGCTTTGCGAGACCAAGCCCCCAGAGCGCGGCTCGTTAAACCGCCGTGGCCAGGGTGCCGTCGCCAACCCGCTGGGAGGCGTAGCCCGTGCCGCGCACGGTGAGGATCAGTTCGGGATTGCGCGGGTCGGGTTCCAGCTTCCCCCGCAGACGGGCCACATACACATCCACCACCCGCAGATCGGCGGCGCGGCGGGGGGGATAGCCCCAGAGCTGCTCCAGGATCTCAGCGCGGGGCACAACCCGGCCGGGATCCCGGAACAGCAGCTCCAGCAGGCTGAATTCGGTGTAGGTGAGGGAGATGCGCTGGCCCTCGCGGGTCACCTGGCGCCGGTTGGTGTCCACCACCAGGTCGCCCACCCGCATCACGCCATTGCCCGAGGCCGCCTCCCGCGGCTCGCTGCTGGCGGCACCCCGACCGGTGCGGCGCAAAATCGTGGCGATGCGGGCCTCGAGCTCCTTGGGGCTGAAGGGTTTCGGCAGGTAGTCGTCGGCGCCGAGATCGAGGCCGGCGACCCGCTCGGCGATGGCATCAAGGGCCGAGAGGAAGATGATCGGCACGCAGGATTCCGCCCTCAGGCGCCGACACACCGCGAAGCCGTCGAGCTTCGGCAGCATCACATCAAGCACCACCAGGTCGGGCTGCTCGCTGTGGAACAGGGCCAGGGCCTCTTCACCATCTTCAGCGCAGACCACCCGATAGCCGGAGAGCTGCAGGCGCATCACCAGCACCCGCCGCACCGCAGGCTCGTCGTCGACCACCAGCAAGGTGGCGCGATAGCCGCCACCGCGGCCCTCGTCGGAGGGTTGAAGGGAAGCGGCTGGCGAGTCGTGCAACGGGGCCTGTTCCCTCGCCATCGACAGCAACTACGGTGAAGATTCGCAAACATACCGCCTGGCGGCCCGCCTCGACACTGGCAGCGGCCCGGCAGCGTGATCCGGCCGTGAGATTAAAGATTCTCTTCCGTTCTCGCGGACAGCGGCCGACCTTGCAGGGCCAGCGGGCCTTTCAAGGCCATCGGGCTTGGGCGTAGGCGTTCCATTCACGCCCCGCCTGCTCCAAGGCCGCATCACTGCTGAGCTCGCCCAACATGGCGCGCTGCAGCTGGGTATAGAGGATCGCCTGCAGCCGCTTCACGCCAGGGCTGGGCGGCACCAGCACCCGCGCCTGGCCGAGGGTGCGCAGTGACAGCAGCCGGGCCTCGCGCACCAGCGTCGCGTTGCCCGCGGCGCTGGGTTCGCGCCGCAGCCGCCGCTCCAGCTGCGCCAAGGCCAAGCGGGAGGAGGGAAGCACCCGCGCCTCCTCGGCGAAGCGGAGCTGGTTGGCCGCATCGGTCAGGAACAGGGCGAAATCCACCGCCTCCCGCGGCATCGCCGTGCGGCGCGGCACCACCAGGTTCATCACCGCCACGTTGGCGGCATCGCCCTGGCCCCGCAGCGGCGGGAACGCCCGGGTTGTGGCGGCGATGCCGGGGGCATTGGTCTGGAGATTGCGCAGGAAGTCGGGCCCGCTGGCCACCTGGGCCAGCTCACCCGCCTGAAAAAGCTCGATCGCCCTGCGGTAGCCCTGGCTCACCACCTCCCGCGGCAGCAGCCCGCGGCGGTAGAGATCGGTCCAGAAAGCGAAGGCCCGGCGGCCCTCCGGTGAAACGAAGGCGGCCCGACGCCGGCCGTCCAGCAGCCGCACCCCCATCTGCACCATCACCTCCATCAGCTCGGCCGAGTCGTCCGGCACCACCGTCACAAACAGGGCGTAGCGACCGGTGCGACGGCGCACCTGCTCGGCGTAGGCGGGCACCTCCTGCCAACGCCGCGGTGGCGCCGCCAGGCCCGCCTGGGCCAGCAATCGCGTATTGGCCATCGTCACCCGGGTGGTCAGGTACCAGGGCACGGCGAACTGGAGCCCCTCCTGCTGGCCCGCTGCCCAGATCGCCGGCAGATAACGCTCCGCCGCACCCGGGGGCAGCTGGGTGCGCAGATCCAGCAGCCCCCCCTTGCTGGCCAGATTGGCCGCAAAGGGCGGGTTGAGGTTCACCACATCCGGCGCGGTGCGGGCGTAGACCGCCGCCAGCAGCTTGCGCTCCACCGAGCTCCAGGGCACATCGGTCCAACGCACCCGCACCCCCGGATGGCGCCGCTCCCAGTCGCGGATCACCGCCCGCATGAAGGGGTTGAAGCGGGGCGCCAGATCCAGCGTCCAGATGCTCAGCTCGCGCGCCGCGCCGCGACCGCCACCGGGCCGGGCCGCGCAGCCTGGGAGCAGGCCCAGCAGCACCCGGCGGAGACGCAGGGGCAAGGCCCGCCGACGCGGCATGGAACCCGCCATCTCAGCGGCGTCCGGCACCGCCGAGCTGGCGCCAGAGCAGCAACTGCCAAGAACAGAGCATCGGGGCCAACAGGGCGGTGATCAGGGTCTGGGCCAACAGCACGGAGAGGCCGGCGGCATGCAGATCATCCCAGCCCCAGCCCGGCAGGGCCAGCTGGGCGGCATCCACCCCTAAATCCAGCACCGCCGCCCGGGGCGATCCGCTGGAGCGGAAGGGCAGCAGCGGCAGCTGCCGCAGCGACCACCAGGCCAGCAACGCCCATTGCGCCATCAGGGTGAGGTTGAGGAAGGCTGTGCCGAGCAGCGCCAGCAGGGCGAGGCTGAAGCTGCGCTCGATCGCCGGGGAACGCCGCCCCAGGCGGCCCCACCACCAACCCAGCAGCACCAGCCCCGGCACCAAGGTGACCGGGCCGGGATGCAGAGCATCGAGCAGCAGCCCCAGCGCCAGCCCCAGCACCACCCCCGAGAGGCGCCCATCAGCCAAGGACCAGGGCAGCAGCCACAGCACCGCCCAGGCTGGGGCCATGCCCGCCAGCTGCAGCCAGCCTGGAGCCGCCAGGGTGAGCCAGGGCACCAGCAACGCGGTGGCCAAGGCCAGGGGTTGGCGGGCGAGCACGGCCATCAGCGCCGCAGCACCTGCACCCAGTCGACGGAGGCGGCGGGCGCCCCGAGCTGAACCACGGCCTCGGGGGCCGGATCGGCGGCCGGATCCACTGCGCGGATCACGCCGACGGGCAGGTTGGCCGGCAGCAGGGTGCTGGCGGGGGAGGTGGTCACCAGATCGCCGGGACGCACCTGGGGGTCCTTGTCGATGAAGCGCAGCAACGGGCGGCTCGTGCCGATGCCGGTCAGCAATCCCAGGCTCTGGGTGCGCGCCACCCAGACGCCTACCCGGCTGGTGGGATCCGTGAGCAAAGTGACCGTGGCGGTGCTGGGGGTGACGCTGCTGAGGCGCCCCAGCAGCCCCCCCGGAGCCAGCACCGGTTGGCCCGGCGCGAGCCCGGCCAGGGAGCCCTCGCCAAGCACCAGCAGATGCCACCAGCCGGCCGGTTGGCGTGAGATCACCGGCGCGGTCCGCCCCCGCCCAGCGGGCAGAGGCAGGCCGAGCAAACCCCGCAGGCGTTGGTTTTCGGCCTCCAGGCCAGCCAGACGGGCCTGATCCTCAAAACGGCGGGCGGAGCGCAGCCATTCGGCCTGGGCTGTACCGGGCCAGAAGGGGCGGGTGAGCTGGGCGTAGACGTCGGTTAGGAAGGCGCCGCGGCTGATGCGCACCAGCAACAGCGCCAACAAGGCCAGCAGCCAGCGCCAGGACTGGGGCAGGGGGCGGCCGGCCGCTCGCCGCAGCCAGCGAGCCAGGTTCACGGCTCAGGAGGTCTGACGGGCGAAGTCCGGGGTGTCGAGCACGCGCTCAAGGCGTTTGTAGTCCTCCAACACCATGCCGCAGCCGTTCACGACACAAAGCAAGGGATCCTCCGCCATGTGGGTGAGGATGCCGGTTTCGTGGCTGATCAGGTCGCAGATGCCGCGCACCAGGGCCCCTCCACCGGCCAACATGATGCCGCGATCGACGATGTCGGCCGCCAGTTCGGGGGGCGTGCGTTCAAGGGTGCGTTTCACCGCCTCCACAATCACATTCAGCGGCTCGGCGATCGCCTCCCGGATGTCACCAGCGCGCACATTAATGGTGCGTGGCAGGCCGGAGAGCAGATGCAGCCCCCGCACATCGAGGGAGATCTGGTCGTGGTCGTCGTCGGGGAAGGCGGAGCCGATTCGGATCTTGATGTCCTCCGCGGTGCGCTCGCCCACCACCAGGTTGTGCACCTTCTTGAGATACACGCTGATGGCATCACTCAATTCATCCCCGGCCACCCGCACCGATTCACTCAACACCGTGCCGCTGAGACTGAGCACGGCCACCTCGGTGGTGCCGCCGCCG
>JBKCTK010000357.1:0-3879 GCA_046319055.1 Synechococcaceae cyanobacterium | reverse complement strand
GGAGCCCTCACGGCTCACGGTGCTGCTGCCTCAGAGCCTTGATCGCCAGCCCAGCGAATCGCGCGAGCAGCTTGAGCGCGTGCTCCATCTGGTGGAGAAGCCCGAGAACGATGAGCTGCCTCTGCCGATGGCCAGCAGCCTCTGCAACCAGGAGATCATCAACCGCTGCGACCAGCTGATCTGCTACGCCTTCCACGACAGTGAGACGCTGCTGGCCAGCTGCCGCAGCGCCGAGGACATGGGCAAGGTGGTCAGCCTGATGTTCTTCGACTGAGCCGGCAAGCACAACGTTCGTTCCGCCCCGCGGGTTAGGCCGACACGGCGGCGGGGAGTTGCCCCGCAACGGTGCACGGCCGGCGTGGACCCTCAGCGCCGGGGCAGCACTTGCAAGCGTGTGCCCTCCCGCCCCAGCACCGAGACCCGGCTTCCTGGTGGCAGGGGCTGTTGGGGGTCGATGTTTTGGGCGGCCCAGCTCTGGCCCTGCCAGCGCACCCGCCCTTCGCCGTGGCTGTCGAAGGCTTCGATCACCTCCGCCAGTTCAGCGCCGGCCCCCGGCCGAATTGGTTTCTCAGCCCGTTTCTGCGAGGCGAGCCGCAACCCGGCGTAGCCCGCTGCAGCCAGTAGCGCATAGAGCAACACCTGCAGCGGACCCGCCAAGGGCAGAAGGCCGCTGACCAGGGTCAGCAGTAGGGCCGCCAGGCCGCCGATCAGCAGCAGGCCATCCAGGTCGGCGCCAACCAGCACCAGGAGCAGTAGCAGGCCCGCCAGGCCAAGCCAGAGCAGGGGGGGCGCCACCACTGTCCTCAGTCTGAACAGGTCACATCTTGCCTAGTGTTTGCCTAAGCAGTGGTGTTGGGATGGAAGTTCTCTTGGTTCCGGTGCTGGTGATGCTGGCGGCCCTCGGGGTCAGCGGCGTCAAGGTCACCAGCAGCAGTCGCTCGCGGTTGGTGGAGCGTCTCGGCAAGTACGACCGCGAGCTGGGCCCGGGGCTGTCGCTGGTGCTGCCCGGCGTGGAGCGGGTGGTGAGCCACGAATCCCTCAAGGAGCGGGTGCTCGATATCCCCCCGCAGCAGTGCATTACCCGCGACAACGTCAGCATCGAGGTGGACGCGGTGGTGTATTGGCAGCTGCTGGAGCATTCCCGCGCCTACTACGCGGTCGACAACCTGCAGGCGGCGATGGTGAATCTGGTGCTCACCCAGATCCGCGCCGAGATGGGCAAGCTCGATCTCGACCAAACCTTCACCACCCGCAGCGAAATCAATGAGGTGCTGCTCAAAGAGCTGGATCAGGCCACCGATCCCTGGGGCGTGAAGGTGACCCGGGTGGAGCTGCGCGACATCAAGCCCTCCCTGGGGGTGCAGCAGGCGATGGAGCAGCAGATGACTGCAGAACGGGAGAAACGGGCGGCCATCCTGCGCTCGGAGGGGGAGAAGGAGGCCCAGGTGAATGCGGCCCGGGGGCGGGCCGAGGCCCTGGTGCTCGATGCCCGAGCCAAGCAGGAGGCGCTGCTGCTGGAGGCTGATGCCCGCGCCCAGCAGCAGAAGCTGATGGCCAGCGCCCGGGCCGAGGCGGCCGCCGAGCTGGCCCGGGTGATCGAGACCCATCCGGCCGCGGCTGAAGGCCTGCGGCTGCTGCTGGCGGGCGACTGGATGGGGATGGGCCAGGAGCTGGCTAAGGCGCCCGGGGGCAGCGTGCTGATGGTGGATCCCCAGAGTCCGGCCAGCTTGCTGGCGGCGTTGCGGGGCCTGCAGGACTCGGGCTCCCCGGCAGCCGCGCCGCCCTCATCCCCAGCGCAGCAGCGGTCCTCGTTCTCGGCCCCCCGCAATCGGGGTGAGGCCTGAGCTGCGGACTGGCTCTCCAGCCTGAGGGGCTGGGAGCTTCCGGCTCCCCGAGTGCAGCCCCAGCCCCAGCCCCAGTCCATCCATCGCCGATCTTTTGCCGCGGCTCGTCAGCTCCCTCGCTGTGCCGGGCTGGCTGCGGGAGGCGATAGCATAATGATTCGTCATCAATTCTTGTCTGATGATGGCTTCTCGCTGAAATCGGGAAGCCGGCAATCTCTATTCTTTCTCTGCGGCGATGTGATGGATCCTGCGCCGCAAGCCAGTTGCAAAATCCCCCCTCTTCGCCTAGTCGATGCTCTGGAGCGCCACGCGCATGGCCTGGCCGTGCGGAGCAGCGGGTGAGGCCAGGCGATTTGGGGCGCTCCTCCCAGAGGCAGGGAGCTCCATGGGCCGTCAACAATCTCCAGGCCGCGCTCCGGCCGGCGTGTTCCTGGAGCCAGGCACCCTGGGCCGATCGCCGGTGGGGCTGGCGTTGAAGGCGTGGGGCCGGGGGATTCGCCCGGTCGATTGGATCAACGGGACGTCGGCCTAGGTTGGCGGGCTCCGCCACGGCCCATGACCCCTGTCGCGCCGGCCGATCGCCTGATCCTGGCCCTGGATCAGGGCGATGCCGCCTCGGCCTTGGAGCTGGTGGGGGCCATCGAGGGGCTGCGCTGGGTGAAGGTGGGGCTGGAGCTGGTCGTGGCCGCCGGCCCCGAGTTCGTGGCGGAGCTGCGCCAGCGGGGTTTGCGGGTGTTCCTCGATCTCAAGTTCCACGACATCCCGGCAACGCTGGCGGCGGCCTGCCGCCAGGCTTCCCGCCTCGGCGCCGACCTGCTCACCGTCCATGCCGCCGCTGGCTCGGAGGGGCTGAGGGCGGCCGTCAGCGGCGCTGCCGAGGGGGCCGCCGCCGCCGGGTTTCCCGCCCCCACCCTGCTGGCGGTCACGGTGCTCACCAGCTGGGACCCCCAACGCTTCGCCCGCGAGCTGGCCATCGCTTCACCCGTGGCCGACTACGTGCCCCAGCTGGCGGCCCTGGCGGTTGCGGCCGGGGTTGGCGGGGTGGTCTGCTCGCCCCAGGAGGTGGGGGCGTTGCGGCGCCGCTGGCCCGCTCCCTTCGAGTTGGTCACGCCGGGCATCCGCCCCAGCGGCAGTGCACTGGGCGATCAGGCCCGGGTGATGACGCCGGCCCAGGCGCTGGCGGCGGGCGCCAGCCGGCTGGTGATCGGCCGGCCGATCAGTGCCGCCGCGGATCCGGCCCAGGCCTTTGCACGCTGCTGCGCCGAGCTGGCCGGCGAACCCTGACGCTGCCGGCCGCTTGGGCCGCGCCGCCCAAGCCGAGGCCCTGAAGTCCGGCCACAGCTGCACGGTTCGCGGCCCGGCGGGTGGGGCCGGTCGCCCCCACGGCGTTGGGACCAGCGCAGGCCGACGACCTCTCCAGGAACCTGTCGCGCCTTGCCCATCACCGCAAAGGGCGGGTCTGAGGCCGCTGAACCGGCTCCAGTCCGCAACGGTCGGCTGCGCCCCACTCCCGCTGTTTGCGCCCGTCGCTCCCTGCCGCATCGCCGTGTTGGCCGCCAGATGGCGCGGTTGGGGGAATCCCGCTGAGAGGCCCCTGAGGGTGGCAGGGGTCGCCCAGGTCAGGACGTGAGTGGGCTCCGGAGGTGGTTAGGCACTGCCCGAAGAACTCCCGGTCGCTCCCGCTGGATCGCGCCGGGCCCCGGCTGCACGGGCATCCCGCGACGATGCCTCGAACGGGCCGCGGGGGTGGGCGTCCGCCTTGCCCCAGGGGCTGCTCGGGACTGGCGTTGCCACCAGCATCGGAGGCGAGCGGGATGCGCCTCTGGCGGCACAAGGCTGAAAGGCCAACCCTCCCTAACCTGGCGGCCATTGGTGCATCGACCGTGGAGCAACCCCGTCTGCAGCGGCGTGATCAGGAACTCATCGCTACCGTCGCCGCTGCCGCCAGCGCCGCCCCACGCCGGCGCAAGAACCACAACCTCCACGCAGAACCCGACCTGGTGCCGCGCTTTCTGAACGTGCTCCAGCCGCGCAC
>JBKCTK010000356.1:0-924 GCA_046319055.1 Synechococcaceae cyanobacterium | reverse complement strand
CTGCTGCGCGGCGGCTCCTGGTTCGGCGATCCGCCCTCCTGCCGCGCCGCCTTCCGGGACGGCGTCCACCCGGACTCTGGCCTCACCCCCGTTGGCGTCCGGCCCGGCTGTTTCTCTCCCCCAGGACTATTTCTTTACACTTAGTCCCTTAAACCCTTAGCACTTGGCTGTTTTTTTACCCTTGGCTGTTGGCTTGCTGGGCTATTTGGCTGCTGGGCTGTTTGGCTTGAGGCCTGGCGCCGTAGGCGCCTCGTTTTTTTGCGTCTCCCCTCTGTTGGATCAGGTGCTGGAATGCCCCCCCTGGCCAGCCCCAGCCCCAGCCCCAGCGAACTGCCGATCATCCAGGCCATCGTGAATGTGATCCCGTGGTTCACGCCCCTGCCCAGGGCTGCCTCAAAGTCCTCCCCAGCGGCCGGGTCTCACGGCCTCGGTACTGCTTGGACTCACGTCAGCTCCTGCTGGATCATCCCGGAACGCAGCAGAACCTGAGCCTTGCGAGCTCAGACGAGCAACTTTCAGGCAGCCCTGGCGCCCTACTCAACCGCCTGCGCCGCGATCACCGCTTTCGCTTTGCCCTCGGCGAGCGCCGCGTCGCCGGTCTGGATGACCAGCTGGAGGGCCTGGATCCTGCAGGAGGGCCTTGTAGCCGCCCGCTACGCCACCGCCAAGCGGGAGCGGCTGGAGCCCCTGAAGACCCGCCGCGATCTGCCCGGCGCCAGCCAGCCCCAACCAGTCCCAGCCTGAAACACATGTACTAAGATGATGGATTGCCTCGCTGCCCGTCATGCCCGGCGAATCGCCCGCGGCGGATCCCGGCCCCACCGAGCCAGAATCCAGTCCACCGCCACCAGCGCCGCCACCAGGTTCACCACCACCACCACCGCCTCCTCCGCCTCCGCCTCCGCCCACGGGTACCGCTACGGC
>JBKCTK010000355.1:0-5587 GCA_046319055.1 Synechococcaceae cyanobacterium | reverse complement strand
TGCCTCCATGGCGACCTTGGCCTTGAACTCTGGGCTGTGGGTACGGCGCTTGTTCATCGGTGGATGGCCCCTTTCAGGGGCGGTGCCCCGCCTCAGAGGTTAACGATCGGAGCTGTCCAGAAAAGCCGGACCACCACAGAGGTCCCGCGTTTGGCATCCGCTCCTGATCGCCTGATGTCCCCCGCAGTACTGGCGGCAACGACCCTTGCGGTGCAGACCCGCGCCTGTGAGGCCGGTTACCAGCGACTCCTGTTGCCCCCGAGGCCTCTGCCCCCAAGGCCGCTCGCCGGAGCTGGCGGGGGCTTGCCCAGGCCGACAGGGAGATTTTGCCGATCTCTTCCGTTCGGTCGTGGCGCCAGCGGCGGTTCCGCGCTGAGAGTGGTCAGATCTGCCTGTCCCCCCACCCATTCTTCCCTGGCTGCTGGCCGCCCTCACCCTGGCGGCGGTGCTGCTGCTGGCTCCCGCGTTGGGCCAGCATCTGTTGTAATTCAGTAGTCCTATTCTTATCCTGAATTGAGTGGTCATTTTGCAGATGTAATGACTTGCTCTCGTTGTCAAAATGTGATTACAGTAGTCTTTTGCAGCCTAAGCCAGATCGAGTAGAATGCCTGCCAATTCAACTGGCATGTCAACCATGATATTGTGACCACAAGGCATTTTGCTGAGCTTCCAGTCTGGCAGGTTCTCTATTTTCTTTGCAAAGTATCGGAACGGGCTGGGATCCCAGTCGTCAGCAAGAATATAATGCTTACTCAGCTGGTCCGGCGCATCAGAAAGTAAGACTGGGCATTCAAATGTGGCCAGCGCTTGCGGGCAGGCGCGGCGATCTACCCACGATTGCTTTGTCTTTATGACGTTGAATAGTTCTGCTTGTAAGGGCTTCATCATTCCACAGTTATTTTCCGCCGCTGATGACCTAAAGTATTGAATGAACGATGCGGCTACATCTGGCTCTAACGCCTCGTGCAATAGGCTAATCAAGGAGTCACCATTTTCCGGTACGTATGCATCAATATAAACCAAATGACGAATCAGCTTGCGGTAGCGATCGGCAACGCCCGTGGCAACCATACCTCCATAGCTGTGACAGGCAAGGATGATATCGTTAAGTTCTTCGGCTTCAATACACCCGCATACATCACGAATATGGGATTCAAGTGTGATAGCTTCTCCGGCACGATGTTGCCGCTCGCCAAGGCCAGAATGGGTAGGAGTAAACACGTCATGCCCGGCTGCGCGCAGGCACTTTGCGACATCGCGGTAGCACCATGCACCATACCAGGCGCCATGAACGAGTACATAGGTTGCCATGGCAGTCTCTAGACTCACAGAGTTGAATAAAATTTTAG
This sequence comes from Synechococcaceae cyanobacterium, assembly GCA_046319055.1. GTDB lineage: Bacteria > Cyanobacteriota > Cyanobacteriia > PCC-6307 > Cyanobiaceae > Cyanobium. The sequence goes on along the minus strand of JBKCTK010000355.1, from coordinate 4,238 downwards.
CCACAGAGGTCGCTTGTCTTGTCCTTCAGCTTTGCATAATAGAATATTACTCTTCGTAAATTCTTGGGAGGCCCTGGAAAACCGCAGGCAACTGCCTGGGCCACGTCCGAGGCCAAGCTCTTCGTCAGGATGAGGGAGATACCGGGCGAAATTTTGGCCTTGGGCAGGTTTTCTCGGCTTCCATAAGAGCCCCGTTGATCAGATTCGATGAATCGTGTCTGTTTATGTCAACCTAAAAAAGGGGGGGCTCGCTCGCTATACGAAGATCTCGAAGCCGGCGACAGCTGGATTATCAAAGTCCTGGCCGCTGCAGATAACCGCTCACTAGCAGATGTCTGGGTAGGCGCGAGTAAATAGTTTATATCTACTCGCTCAAGAAGCAATCTTGAGCAGTGTCATCGCATAGAGGACGGATCACAGGTCCCTGGTGTGGACGGGCCATCAATTTCTCCCCGCCGCTGATCTTGAGCGTTGGCAGCTCTCATGCTGATTGCTTTTCCTCCCTCGTGGCTCACGCAATCCGATTGAACCCTTTTGCGGTGACAGGGTGAAGTTACTCCCACTCGGAGCTCACGATTCACCGCACGGGCCCTCCTCCTCCGCCCCTGATCGCCTGCCTCCGCCGCAGCCCTGGCGGCAACGGCCCTTGCGGTGCAGACCCGCGCCAGCGGCGCCGGTTACCAGTGAGGCCGGTTACCAGCGTCGCCTGTTGCCCCCGAGGCCTATGCCCCCAAGGCCGCTCGCCGGAGCTGGCGGGGGCTTGCCAAGGCCGAAAGCGAGATTGTGCTGATCTCTTCCGTTCGGTCGTGGCGCTAGCGGCGGTTCCGCGCTGAGAGTGGTCAGATCTGCCTGTCCCTCCCACCCATGCTTCCCTGGCTGCTGGCCGCCCTCACCCTGGCGGCGGTGCTGCTGCTGGCTCCCGCGTTGGGTCAGCATCTGTTTGATGTGTTCGCTGAGCGGCCCCAACCCGCTTGGGATCGCTGGCTCAACCCGATCGAATCGCGCCTGCTGCGCTGGATCGGCGACACCGGCCGCAGCGCCGATTCGGCGCTCGGTTATTTGTTCCCCCTGCTGATCAGCAACGTCCTGTTCGCGGCCGTGGCGTTGCCGCTGCTGCTGGCCCAGCCGGCCTGGTTGAACCCCCTCGGCTTTGGTGGCCTGCGCTGGGATCTGGCCTTGCACACCACCATCTCCTTCCTCACCAACACCGATCAGCAGCATTTGGTGCCGGAGCAGTCGCTCGGCAACCTGGCCCAGCTGGGGGCGTTGCAGTTTCTGATGTTCGTGTCGGCCGCCACGGGGCTAGCGGTGGGCTTCGCGGTGCTGCGTGGCTTCAGCGGCAGGCCCCTCGGCAACGTGTACCGCGACCTGCTGCGCTCGTTGACGCGGCTGCTGATCCCCGCCTCATTGCTGCTGGCCCTGTTCCTGCTGGTCAGCGGCGTGCCGATGACCTTGGCCCCGCCGTTGGAGATCACCACCCTCGACGGCGCCCCGCAGCTGTTGCCCCGCGGTCCGATCGCCCTGTTTGAGGCGATCAAGCAGCTGGGTGAGAACGGCGGCGGCTTCGTGGCCGCCAACTCGGCCCACCCGTATGAGAACCCCACCTTGCTCTCCAATCTGGTCAGCACCTGGGCGATGTTGATCATCCCGGCGGCCAGCATTGATGCCTTCGGGCGCTTCATCGGCAACCGCCGTCAAAGCACCTTGCTGATGGTGTTGGTGTTTGGCCTGCTGTCCCTCGGCGCCGTCGTGGCGATGGCGGCCGAGCAGGCGGGCAATCCATGGCTCGACCCCTGGCTCAGCGGCGCCAACCTGCAAGGCAAAGAGCTGCGCTTTGGTGCGCCGCTCAGTGGCCTCTGGGCCGTCGTCACCACCGGCACCATGACCGGAGCGGTCAACGGCTCCCTCGATGCCGCCATGCCGCTTACGTTGCTCACCGCCCTGTTCAACCTGTTTCTGCAGGTGGTGGTCGGCGGGCAGGGCACCGGCATCGCCTACCTGCTGGTGTTCGTGTTGCTGGCGGTGTTCCTCACCGGCTTGATGGTGGGCCGCACGCCGGAATTCCTCGGCCGCAAGGTGGAGAAACCCCAGGTGGTGTGGGCCAGCCTGATCTTGCTGATCCACCCGATCTTTGTGCTAAGTCCGGCGGCCCTCACCCTGGCGGGTGGGGCAGAGCTGGCGGGCATCAGCAATCCCGGCCCCCATGGCATCAGCCAGGTGGTCTACGAATACGCCTCCGCCTCCGCCAACAACGGCAGCGGCCTGGCCGGCCTGGCCAACACCAGCCCCTGGTGGAACCTCAGCGCCAGCGTCAGCCTGCTCGGCGGCCGCTACCTGCCGATCGCGGCGTTGCTGGCCCTGGCCGATGGCTTCCGCCGCAAGCCGGTGCTGGAGCCCAGCCCCGGCACCCTGCGCACCGATACCGTCCTGTTCAACGGCGTCACCGCGGTGGTGCTGGTGATCCTCGGCGCCCTCACCTTCTTCCCGGTGCTGGCCCTCGGGCCGATCGCCGAGGCCCTCTCCCTGGCGTCCTGAGCAAACCGATGACAACGACGCGACGTGTTCCCTTTCCCCGCATGCCGCGGGGGCCTCGCCAGGAGCGGCGTTACACCGAACGCCCGCGCCAGCAGGGCCTGGTGCGGCGGGCGCTGCTGGAGTCGCTGCGCAAGCTCGATCCCCGCTTGGCGGTCGCCAATCCGGTGATGTTCGTGGTCTGGTCCGGCACCGTGCTCTGCCTGCTGCTCACCCTCGAACCCCGCCTGCTGGATGCCCAGGCCGCCGCCCGGGAGCGGGGTTTCAACGGGTTGATCAGCCTCACCCTGCTGGCCACCTTGCTGTTCGCCAACTTCGCCGAAGCCTTGGCGGAGGGGCGCGGCAAAGCCCAGGCCGACGCCTTGCGCCGCACCCAGGCCCGCACCCAGGCCCGGCGCCAGCGCAGCGATGGTGCTCTCGAACGGGTGGATTCCTCCGAGCTGCGCCGCGGCGATGTGGTGCTGGTGCAGGCCGGTGATGTGATCCCCGCCGATGGTGAGGTGATCGCGGGGCTGGCCTCGGTGGATGAATCGGCGATCACCGGCGAATCGGCTCCGGTGCTCAAGGAGGCCGGCTCCGATGTGGCGGGTTCCGTCACCGGCGGCACCCGCATCCTGTCCGATCAGCTCACCCTGCGGATCAGCGCTGATCCAGGCAAAGGCTTCATCGATCGCATGATCGCCCTGGTGGAGGGGGCCGAACGCAGCAAAACCCCCAATGAGATCGCCCTCACGGTGCTGCTGGCGGTGCTCACCCAGGTGTTCCTGATCGCCGTGGCCACCCTCTCGCCGCTGGCGGGCTTTCTGGGGCAGGCCCCCTCGGTGGTCACGTTGGTGGCGCTGCTGGTGGCCTTGATCCCCACCACCATCGGCGGCCTGCTCAGCGCCATCGGCATCGCCGGCATGGACCGCGTCGCCCAGTTCAACGTGATCGCCACCTCCGGCCGGGCGGTGGAGGCCTGCGGCGATGTCAACACCTTGGTGCTCGACAAGACCGGCACGATCACCCTCGGCAACCGCCTGGCGGAAGAGTTTCTGCCGGTGGGCAGCGTCAGCGCCGCCGAGCTGGCCGTGATCGCCTACGGCGCCAGCTGTTTTGATCAAACGCCGGAGGGGCGCTCGATCGTGCGCTTGGCGGAAAAGTTGGGGGCCGTTCCGCCCTTCGATCCCGCCCAAGCCACCGGTCTCGACTTCTCCGCCCGCACCCGCATGAGCGGCAGCGACAGCGCCGATGGCCTCGAATTCCGCAAGGGTGCCGTCGATGCGATCAAGGGTTTTGTGCGCTCCCGTGGGGGTGCGGTGCCGGATGTGCTCGATCAGCACTTCGAGCAGGTGTCGCGGCTGGGGGGCACACCCCTGGCGGTGTGCAGCGGCGGCGAGGTGTTTGGCGTGGTTTACCTCAAAGACATCATCAAGCCCGGCATCCGCGAGCGCTTCGAGCAGTTGCGGCGCATGGGCATCCGCACCGTGATGCTCACCGGCGACAACCCGATCACCGCCGGCGTGATCGCCCGTGAAGCCGGCGTGGATGACTTCATCGCCGAGGCCACGCCGGAAGACAAGATCGCGGTGATTCAGCGGGAGCAGAAGCTGGGCAAGCTGGTGGCCATGACCGGCGACGGCTCCAACGATGCCCCGGCCCTGGCCCAGGCCAATGTGGGCGTGGCGATGAATTCCGGTACCCAGGCTGCTAAGGAGGCGGCCAAC
>JBKCTK010000354.1:0-4795 GCA_046319055.1 Synechococcaceae cyanobacterium | reverse complement strand
GGCAACGGCCCAGCGGCTCCTCCGATCCCTATGCGCTGCGGCGGGCAGGTAATGGGGTGCTGCTGATCTTGTGGGAGCGCGACTGGCGTCTGGATCTGGGCGAACTGCTGCGGCGTGGCGCCACCCACACGGAGGGGTGGTTTGAGCAGTTCACGGTGGATGCGGAAGGCCTGGCGGCGGAGATCGGCGAATTTTTCCGCCAGCGGCTGGTCAGCCTGCTGGAAGAGGAGGGAAGGCCGCTCGATTTGGTGCAGGCGGTGGCTGGGCCGGGGGTGGACCAGGCCCGCGTGCTGGCCGATCCAGCCGATGCCCGTCGGCGGGCGGCGTTGCTCAGCGACCTGCGCGACCAAGGTCAACTGGAGGCGGTGCAGGCGGTGGTGCAGCGGGCCACCCGGCTGGCGGCCAAGGGGAATCTGCCGACGACCGAACTCAGCGCCGCCCAGGTGGTCGACCCGGCGCTGTTTGAGAAGCCCTCCGAGGCCGCGATGCGGGAAGTGTTGCTGGTCCTCGCGCAAATCTCCCACCGTTGCCTGGCCGAGCCCGTTGCCCTAAATCCCAACAGCGCCGCCGCGAAGGAACAGGCGGCGATGAGACAGTTGAACTACGCGAGGCTCGCCCGCGAACTCGCAGACAGCGCCCCCACCCTGGCCGCCTTCTTCGATGGCCCCGACAGCGTGCTGGTGATGGCCGAAGACCCAGACGTGCGCCGCAACCGACTCAATCTGCTGGGAGTGTTGCGCAATCAGGCGGCGGTGCTGGCCGATTTCGAGCAGATCCGAGGCTGACCCCGATCCAGCGCCACTCCTCCGCGCTTTTTTTTTGGGGGGGGGAAGCCAGGGTTGCCGCAAAGTCCGCCCCAGCGGTCTTGCCTCACGGCCTCGGCATCGCCAGGACTCACCTCCGCCCCGGTTGGATCGGCTCGGAACGCAGCCGCATCTGAGCCCTGCGAGCTCAGCAGAGAAACGTTCAGGCAGCCCTGGGGGAAGGCTGACGGGTCACCAACGTTGCGGAGATCCATGCCACGGGCGCAGCCCGGCCCGCAAGCGCGCGCGGCCAACGCCATCAAGCGCGCCAACCTTCAGGAGGTGGTAGTGCGGCCCGCAAGCGTGCCCGGCCAACGCAACCCAGCTGGCCAGCCTTCAGCACGTGATGTCCCCACCCGCGTTCGCCTACCGCCAAGCCGCCCGGCCTGCGGCGCCAGGGGTTTGCCAGAGGAAACCTCAACAGCGCAGCCGCAACGTGCGCGGCAACTCCTCCTGAATCACCCCCTCGGCATCGAGGGCTGGATAGCTCCGGCCCTGCTGGCGGCACCAGGCCGCCACCTGGGGGTAGCACCACTCGAACAGCTGCCGTCCGTAACGCTCGGGGGGAATCCCCTCACCCGCCTGGGGCAGCAGCCCGGCCGCCTGGCGCTGGCGCAGCGCCTCGAACAGCAGGATGGCCGCCGCCACCGACACATTCAGCGACTGCACCATGCCGCCCATCGGGATGAAGATCGCCTGGTCGACCGCGGCGGCGGTCTCGGCCCGCAGGCCCCACTTTTCGGCCCCCAGCAGGAAGGCCGTGGGGCCGGTGAAGTCGCAGCGGCGGTAATCGACCGCCTCCACCCCCAGGTGGGTTCCATAGAGCCGAAAGCCCTGCTGCCGCAGCGCCGCGATCGGCGCGGCCGCGCTGGCATGGCTATGCAGCGGCACCCACTTCTGGCTGCCTTGGGCCGTGCTGTTGAAGGTGGGCAGCCGGCCGGGCAGGTTCACGGCGTGGGCCTCCAGCACGCCCACCGCATCGCAGCTGCGCAGGATCGCCGAGAGGTTATGGGGTTTGTCCACATGCTCCAGCAGCAGCGTCAGATCGGCCATGCGGCGATCCAGCACCGCCTTGAGGCGCTCGAAACGGCGGGGCAGCAGCGGCATCGACGCGGCGGGCACGACCACCCACTCCAGCATCCCCGACCCATGGCGTCTGGCCCATGGCTCCTAGCGATCCCCCCCATACCGCCGTGCCGGGCGGCGCTGGGCCCCAACTGCTGGGGAGGCGGTGCTGCCGCGGTTTCGTCCCCACCCGCCAGCCGGGCCCCGGCGGCGGCCGTGCCGGGCCCGGCTGGGTCCTCCCCAAGCGACTGGGCGCCAGGGCGCCGGACGCCAATGCCTTCCCTCAGCGACAACGCTTACGACGCCGATCCAGGCGGCGGCGCCGATCAGCCCTGCGGCTTCGACCAGCGGGTGTACGCGGTGGTGGCGCGGATTCCCCATGGCCGGCTCGCCACCTACGGCCAGGTGGCCGAGCTGATCGGCGCCTGGGGCTGTGCGCGGCAGGTGGGCTGGGCCCTGAAGCGCGTGCCTCTCCCCTCGGAGTTGCCCTGGCACCGTGTGGTGAATGCCCAAGGGCGCATCAGCCTCAGCGTGAGTCGCGAAGGCAGCGACTGGATGCAGGCCGAACTCCTGCGGGGCGAGGGGATTCCGGTGGATGACCAGGGTCGCCTGCCCCTAGCCCGCCACCGCTGGATCACCCCTTGAGGCCGCGAAGGCGCTGGCGCAGGCGACGGCTCCAGCCGCAGAACACACCAGCGCCAAGCAGCGGTCCTGGTCCAGGCACGTCTGGCAGGTTGTCGGTGATCGGGGTCTGGGTCAAGGAAACCGGCCCACTTTGGTGGAAACTCACACCAGTGACAAAAGCTGTGGGATTGGCGGGATCAAGGTTTGCGCTGGCATCAATGCCACGGATGTTGAAACACTGCTGTGGGGTGTCAAACGTTGTAGCCATGCCAGCCGCTTTGACGGCATGGGAGACGGCAAAGGTGCTGCACAAATCATGGGACGTCAAAAGATCGAACTGGCTATCCGTGGGCAGCCCTGGCGACGCAACCGATATGAACTGAGGACCCGCAGAAGACGCCAGGACGTAGTCATAGCCAACTGCGCTGGCCGGATCAATATAGAATGTAAAAAATTAGACGCAACATCAAAGGAGAATTTAGAGCCAGGTCGCAGCGCTTCGATGGCCGCTGCCTAAAAGGGGTCCGACGGAGTCAGGCCAGTGATGGTCTCCAACTTCATGGCCCGAGCCGGGACCGCCGACAGAAGCGAGGCAGCGAAGACGGCAGCAATCGCAAGACGAGGCAGAGGGTTGCCGCTCGCACGAGCCAGACAAGGAAGACTCGATTTATTGAGCATGAACGGCTTCTACAGAGAGCACGCCTTATTCAGAGCGGACAATATTGTCAACTAAACGAACTTCTTGCCGTTCATTTTAATGATGGAATGCTGTGCGTCAACAGCGGAGCAGGCGCCCTCTGCCGCAAGCTGGGGAGAGCAGGCCATCCGCTCTCTGACGCCCTCCATTCCGCCAACCCCCACCGTCCCCGGTCTGGCACCACGACGTCTCGCCTGGCATGTGCTCGAGGCGGTGGCGGCAGGGGCCTACGCCGATGTCGTGCTGGAGCGGCAGCTCGGCCGCTCCCGATTGGCGGGCCCCGATCGGGGCCTGGCCACCGAGCTGTCCTACGGCGCCATCCGCCAGCGCCTGCTGCTCGATGCCTGGATCGATGCCCACGGCCGCGTGCCGGCCGAGCGGCAGCCGCCGAGGCTGCGCTGGCTGCTGCACCTCGGGCTGTATCAGCTGCTGTTCTGCGCCCGGGTGCCGGTGCCGGCGGCGATCAGCACCAGCGTGGAGCTGGCCAAACGCGAGGGGTTGGCGCGGCTGGCCCCTGTAGTGAATGCTGTGCTGCGCGCCGTGGCCCAACGGCGCCAGGCCCTGGGCCTGGATGCCAACGGAGACCCCTGGCTGGGGTTGGCACTGCCCGAGGATGCCGCCATCAGCCTCAGCCTGCGCCGCTCCCTGCCCCTGCCCTTGGTGCGGGATCTGCTCAGCTGGCGCGACGCCGACCAGGCTGAAGCCTTCGCCGCCGCCTGCAACCGCCCACCACCGCTGGATCTGCGGGTGCAAGGGTTGCGCACCAGCCGGGAGGAGCAGTTAGCCGCCTTCGCGGCCGCTGGCCTCCAGGCCGAGCCACTGGCGGATTTGCCTGGTGGCATCAGCCTGCCCGGGCGCCGGGGCGACCTCAGCCGCCTGCCCGGTTTCACGGCAGGCCATTGGAGCGTGCAAGACCGCAGCGCCCAGCGCATCGCGCCGCTGCTGGATGTACATCCCGGCCTGCGGGTGCTGGATGCCTGCGCCGCCCCCGGCGGCAAGACCACCCACTTGGCGGAGTTGATGGGGGATCAGGGCGAACTCTGGGCGGTGGATCGCTCCGAGAGCCGCTTGGAGCGCCTGAGGACCAATGCCGAGCGCTTGGGGTTGGGCTCAATCCGCGGTCACGTCGCCGACGCCCCCGAGCCCGAGGCGCTGCCGACAGGGCTCTTCGACCGCATCCTGCTGGATGCCCCTTGCACGGGGCTGGGCACCCTCTCCCGCCATGCGGATGCCCGATGGCATCTGCCGTCGCTGCAGGAACTGCTCCCCCTGCAGCGCCGCCTCCTGGACAGCCTGGCCTCTCGTCTCGCGCCGGACGGACTGTTGCTCTACGCCACCTGCAGCGTCGACCCGCGCGAGAACGAGCAGCAGGCCCAGGCGTTCTTGGAACGCCATGGCGGTTGGCGGCTGCTGCACCAACAGCAATGGTGGCCCGGAGAAGCCTCGGGGGGAGATGGTTTCCATGCCTCTCTCTTGGCTCCGCCGGGCTTCAGGGCAGGGGCGGAGGCGCGCTGACCGGCGGAGGTGGTGAGAGCGGTGGCGGCGGCGGCGGGGCCACGGAGGCGGGTGCAGGCATCTGCACCGCAGGGGCTGGAGACGCCGGGGC
>JBKCTK010000353.1:0-7362 GCA_046319055.1 Synechococcaceae cyanobacterium | reverse complement strand
GATCCCTCGGCGCCGCCGCTGCTGCGGGCACTGGCCCTGCTGGTGCAAGCGGAGCAGGAGATCCCCGCCAGCAGTGCCGCCCTCCAGTCGGAGGTGGCCGGCACAGGTCAGGCGGAGGCGATCGCGGATGTGATCGCCGCTATCGTGGTGACAAGATTCAACGGCCGGTCGATCCCGGAGCTTTGCGCCATGGGCGGCATCACCCTGGAGGAGTTCACCCAGAGCGTGGCGTACCGCGAGATCTTTGGGCAGGGCCGTCAGGAAGGCCGTGAAGAAGGTCGGCAGGAAGGTCGGCAGGAAGGCCGGCAGGAGGGCGAGCTCGAGCTTGCCCTGCGCCTGCTGCGCCGTCGCTGTGGGGAACTCACCCCTCAACAAGTGGCCCGCATCCACTCTCTCCCCCTGGAACGTCTAGAAGCCCTGGCGGAAGCGCTGCTGGACTTTCAGAACCCTCAGGATCTCGACGCCTGGTTGGGCACTGCAGCCTGACCGTTTTTCAGCACAACTAAGCGGGGATCTCCCCGCAGACCGCCCGGCCTGGGGAATGTTGCGCCCCCTCCGCTGCCAGCCTGACCGGTCCCCCCGGAAGCGAATCATTCACCCATGGTCGCCAGCGACAAACTCTTCTATTGGCTGTTTCAGAACCATCCCGATCGCTTCCTGGAGCTGCAACGCGATCTGCCACCTGAGGCCAACGGATGGCGGTTCTCGGCGCCTGTGGTGAAGGAACGGGAACACCGCCTGGATGGGTTGTTTCAACCGCTCGCAAGCGAACCGGAGCTGCCTGTGGTGCTCCTGGAGGCGCAAATGGGGGACAGCATGTTTTTGCGGTGGCTTGATGCCCCAAGCGCCTGACTGGTGCAGGAGCTCAGCTGGGATGCGGAGTCCCTGCAGCGGGACGACGCCAGCCTGGAGGCCTGGAGCCGCGAGCTGGCGGAGCTGGGCGAAACCCTCAAACCCACCACCGTGGTGCGCGGCTTTGGGGAGGACGCCAATCACCAACTCTTGGTCCAGGAGCTGCCGCAGCCCGAGCAGGCCATGCGACCTCCAGGCGAACCGGTGGACCTCGGCCGCCGCCAGGCGAGCGGCGACCATGACTGGCGGGCTTCAATGGGCGCTGGGGCTTCGCTGCCCTCGTGGGCACCCCGCCATTCACGGGCAAGACCACCATCGCTGAAGGCAGCACGGCAGACTGCCTGGATTGGCTCAGCACCCACACTCGGAGAGCCACGGCAACGCTGACTTGGTGGCCCACTTCTCTCGAATCCAGGCAAGGGCCATGAGTCTTGGACGCGTATCATGATGGCGTCGATGAATGATGATCCCGCATCTACACCGCCAACGTGCATTGAGACAATCTCGTTCCCAGCCGCTCTTCGAGATCCTGTCTCCTCCGATTCCACCCACGAACACCAGCGCCCCATCCTCAAAGCCATCGGCCAGCGCTACCAACAGCTTCGTGCCGAGCTGATGGTGGCCAACAACGAAGATCTCACCAGCACCTACAACCGCTTCCACGATCGATCAGAAACCAGCGACGGCATTCTGGCATTGCGAAAGCCTGCATCAGCAGCTGGATCGGTCGGTGCTCCAGGCCTACGGCTTGGATGACATCCCCACCAGCTGCGGCTTCGGCCTCGACTACCTCGACAGCGAAGACGACACCACCCTGCCGCCAGAGCTGCAGGAGCGCATCGCCAGCGGAGATCTGTTCTTCGACACCACCAGCGAGGCTTGCGCCTTCCAGTCCCAGCTGCGCCAATATGGCGCCGTGAAAGCCAGCCGCCGGCAGGCCTGACGCCACCGCTGGCCCGATGAGGTTCGCGATGAGGTGCTGGCCAGGCTGCTCGCGTTCAATGCCGAGCGCTATGGGGAGGAGCAGGCGCGGGGGTTGCGGAGTCGCCGCTCCATCAGAACAAGTCCCTCATCCAAATCTTCAATCCGTGAAGCCAACTTGCTAACCGACGCCAGTGAGATGCAGATCGGGCTGGCCTTTTAAGCCCCTCATTCTCCGTGGCAACACTTTCAGACTGCGTGATCTCCCTAAGCAGGATATGCTCAATATTTAACGTGCAAATATTGGCGTAGCGAATGACAAAGTGCAGGGTCTCGATGGGGTAAAATCGCTCATCCTTCCTGGCATCGTGCTCGTACTGGGCCTCTGGCCTCCGATCCTTGGAAAGAAGCCGCCTGGACGCCTGGCTGAGGACCAGACGATCAAGCTGCCCAGCACGATCGAACTCAAAGCTTTCTAGTTTCCCTACATAGAGATAGACGTCATTACCCTGTTTGACGGCGGCAGAGATTTTCACCACATCGGCCTTGCGAGGCCTACCCAGTGGCCACCAACTGCACATTCGAGACCACCACGACTTCGGCTGATCGGGAAGAATTGCCTGAAGACTCTCCCCACTTAGCAAATAAAACCATGGGTTGTCATAGCGAAATAGTCGGAATCTGTGATCGAGTCCCTGGCTCCTGACAAGGAAATGCGCAAAGAGGCCAAACAGGTAGGAGCCAAATCCTAATAAGCAAAAATATACTGCTACCGCCTCGGCTCCGGATGCAGTCTGCTCAATTGCCGATTCCACCATTCCGTCCTTGCTGGAGACAAGCAAGGCGAGGGGGTATTTCAAATTGATTGGTCCACGAAAGTGTTGCCAGGCACAAATAGCCGCTGCGTGGAAGAGGGCTGCGAGTCCGAGGCTTCAGGCGATTTCGTCGCCCAAAGATTGAATCACGAAGGGGTGTTTCCAAGCTCCGTTTGGACCCCGCTTGTAGCCAATTCGAAAAAGAAGGCCCGGCAGAGTTAGCAGGAAAATAAAAAGTGCGGGGAATGCGAGGTTCACATCTCAGGCCCGGGCCTCACTGAGAAGCAGCTGCGCGTGGGTCGGCTTCGCTGAGTGAAACAAGCTCATAACGCTTGTTACCAACACTGATTTCTTGATTCTTGCCGTCAGCCAATGCCTGCTGCAATTGCCTCCGAGCGCTGGGGTCTTGCAGCACTTCTTTGATCTTTCTGGTGAGCTCAACTTTCACGGAATCGTAAACTCACATGAACCAGATTACTTTAGCCCAGGATCCTGCTGTGACCAGTCCCGGTGCTAGCGATGACACAAGGGGAGGTTGCCGAAGCCGATCTCCAAGGGATGTGAGGGTTTGGTGACCCGTGCATGCATGGGGAGGAAGGCAAGAGTGCCGATGCCGCGGCCGCCTCTGATGACGGAAAACGGCGGGGGCGGTGTGCCAAGGCAGTCGACCCGCCAATACTGGTCACCAAGGCCAAAAAGAAAATTGCCAAGCTGGAGGATGACATCGCACTTCTGGAACAGGAACGTGACGATCTGCTCGCCTACCGCCAACGCGCCGAAGCCGAGGCGGCTCAGATCGCCCGTCTGCTCCCACGCCTCAAGGCCCGCCTGCTGCAAGTGCAGCAGATTGAGCAGGCTCTGGAAAACCTGGCCGACATCAAAGAGGCGGTTGACCAGCAGGACCGCGCCAACGGGGGCCCCTCCAGGCAGTCGATCGACGATCTCAAGCGAGCCATCGAACGCTTGTTGGAGCGTGCGGATGCGGTGGAATTCTTCGCAGAAGCGATCGAACCGATCGAAGCTGATGCTACCCAACCTGAGCAAGCCAACGATGACGACCAAGCCTGAACCCCGCCGTCGCCGCGGTACACCGATTACCGCCGGTTTTGCGGCCGATCTTCAGACCCTCGGCATGCTCTTGGGCAATCACACTCGCGGGCTCGACGCCTACTTACAACGGCAGGCCACCAGGGTGGAGGAACGTTACCAAGGCATCCTGGCCAATGCAGAGGGCTTTTTGTTGTCCCCCGATCTCAACTTCGATGCCATGACCGCCAGTGAGCTCAAGGATGTCTGCCGCTCCAGGCATTTGCGTGGTTGGTCCAACCTACGCCGCGACGACCTGCTCGCGTTTGTCAAGCAACAGCTGGCAAGTGAGATCGAGATCTCTCAAATCCTGCAGCGGAAACAAGTCGATCAAGCCAATGATGAAGTCACGGATGAAGCCCCGGATGAAGCCCCTTCCGGGGGAGTAGCACAGGCACAGGCTGATCGCGCTCTGGGATATCCCGACAACGCTTCCCGCACAGAGCGGCTGCTGCTGCTTCTGCTAAGCCATCTTGATGTACCCCCGGATCAGCAAGAAGAAGCCTGGCAAGATCGCAACTGAGTGCGCCAATCATACTAGCCTCTTGCTAAAATACTCAATTCCAGCTTCTGTCAAGCCGTAAGCCTTAGCCCATGCCAAATGCACTCTCTCGAGCAATGAAGGCAGATCCTGACCTCAAGCCAAAGACCGGCGACTCGTCACGCTCCTTAGGCGTTAGACCTGAAGTTGATATTCCTGTTGATGAAAATCATCGTGTGCAGCCCGGCACAGGTGGAATGTCTACCACCGCCGACGATCCTCGTAGACTTCCTCCCCATCGAAGACCGAAGTGGCTGGACGGACTAGGTGCAGATCCGGTGTTCGAATTCAGGCCCATCATGCTTCCCCTTGCGTTGGCGACTAGCCAAGATGGAGCGCCACATCATTATCTTCTTGAGCCCGCCAAGCCATGCCAATTTGATGTTTTTCAAGGTCGCCTGTGGTCAACCCGGCCGGATTGGCGTATGATCACAAGATGAAGAATGCAATCTCCTATCTCAAAAATCTCGCCCTGATGCTCAGGGCGAGAAAGTCTGGCGATGAAGATCTTGAGGAGCGCCCGCTTGATAGCCTTGACGATGCCTGGCTGAGGCTATCAAAGCGCGAAGCCGAGTTGATTGATCGCGTCTCTTTTTATATGGCTCGCGATCTACTCTCTCTTCATGATCTAAAAGTTCTAATTGCACGGCTGGAGTCTGAATCTCGTGGCTCAGTTGTTGCCGTCAGGATTTACAAGGCTCGAGGTAAGACATCCCGTGTACGTAGGACTGTCCAGACAAGCGTATTCCGATTGCCTGGTTTTGATGCGGTTCGACTTGATTCTGCGAAGCAGGCGAGGAAATTCGTGAATGCTCCTTAGATCACTTCTGCGTGCCCGTTGCAAAGCCCATCTCGGGAGTTCTCACCCCTGCCGCTCCCGCCAGATCTCCTGCACAAACGGATCGGTGACGCCGTAGAGCCCATGGCCGAGCCGTATCAGCAGATTGGCGCCGAGCAGTTCATTCACCACCGGCTGGATCTCCTCCACCCGCACCTCGCGGCCGATCGCTTCGCCAAAGGCGGCGGCGGCCTCCGTCGAGAAGATCCCTCGCGCCGGCCCCTCCGATCGCGCCACCCGATCAAAGACCGCCGTCGCCAAGCCGCCGATCTGCTCCACCTTCAGCAGCTCCAGGTCGGCCGCGGAACTGCGCAGCGTGGCGGCGATCACTGGCAGCAGCTGGTCCGGGGCCAACCCTGAACTAGCGCTGGAACGCAGCTGTCCCAGGGCCCGCAGGAATTCCTCCGGCCGGTGGCCCAGGGCCTGAAAGCAAGTCCATGCCGCTTCTTCAGAGGGCAGTGGCTCCAGCCCTTCCTCCCGCAGGCGCTGGAGCACGTGGCGCACATAGTCCTGATCCAGCACCGGGTAGGGCAGTGAGGTGGCACCCGCAAAGGCCTGATTGCGGCGGGCCGTCAGCTCGCTCACCAGGGCTCGGTGGGAGCCGGTGCCCAGAAACAAGAAATGCCCAGGGGTGTCAGGCCTGGGATTGATCGCATCACGGGCCGCCTTGAGGGCCAGCAGCATTTGATTGCCCGCGTCGGTGGTGATCGCCTGCTGCACCTCATCCACGATCAATACCACATCACCGGTGCTCTGATCCACCACCTCCGTGAAGGCCTGAGCCAGGGTCGCCCCTCCGGCCTCGCCGAGCTGCTCGAGTTGGAAGCCAAAACGACAACCCATGCCGCCCAGGTCCAGGCCTTTGATCCGCTTCAGGCGGGCCAGCACCGGTGAAGAGGGCGTTGCCAGCTGCTTCAGGGTTTGCCGCACTGCGGCCTGCACGAGGGCTGCGGGGCTCACCTTGGTGTCGCTCCAGAGGTCCACGTAGATCACCACCGCCCCCTGCGCCTCCAGCTCCGGCACCAGATCCGTGCGCAGGAAGGTGGTCTTGCCCGTGCGCCGCAGGCCCGAGAGGAACAGTCCCGAGCGCAATCCTTCATCCAGCACGCCCGGGCGCAGCAGGCGTGCGGCCAGCTCAGCGGCCAGCCGGGGGCGGCGGAAGACCTCGGCCACGGGATTTAAGACCTTTACGGATCGCCGCTAATTATGGCTGAGCCATAAATGGTTGAAAAGGTGGGCGGCTGGCCGCTCCTACTCGAGTCGCACCACAATGCCCCCATGGCCACCTCCGCCCAGATCCGCCAGCAGTTGGTCGAAGCCCTGGAGCTCGACCTGATCGGCCCCGGCTGGGATGACGTGGCGCGTCGCCACGAGAGGCTGCCCCAGCCCCCTTCGATCTGGTACACAACGGGCTTTCTTGTCCCCAACACGTTTCAAGAAGAAGCCGGCAAGCCGCCGGAGGGCGATGCCCCCAGCAATGCCGATCAGGGCGGGGAAGACCCCAGCCACGACGCCTTGATCCGCCAGGAAGAGCGCGAGGGCGATGACGACGCCAGCGGTAGCCAGGAGGAGAGCAGCAGCAACCGCAACTGGTTCCCCTCCTCTGCTGGCCTCAGCCTGATCGTTGAGAAGGGAACCGAAATCGAGGTGGTCGTCAGCTGGGGGGATTACGCACCGCCTGAGCAGGGTTCAGACGACAAGGGCTGGAGCCGGGAGCCCAAGCGGGAGGTGCGCACCCTGCGGATTGATCAGTTGGGTCCCAGCCTCGATATCCCCCTGGAGCCCAATCCGGAGGGCCTGTGCCTGCGTTGGATCGCCAGGCGCGCCCCCCGCAAGCTCGGCTACCCGGCTGATCAGTACTCCGTCTCGGTGTTCCTGCTTAACAAGCGGGCCCAGAGCGGCGGCAAGCAGATCCGCTATCGCGATCCGGTGAGTGCCTTCCAGGTGCAGCTGCAGCTCCAGTGCGCCAAGGGCTTTCCCCCGCGCCGTGATGCCCTGCAGCAGGCCACCAAAGACGGCGATGAGCGCCTGGCTGCCCTGCAGTACCGCCGCGATCTTTGCTTCGCGACGGGACACAACGTGGCGGTGCTGGTGGAACCAGGCGATGTCATCAGCACAGGAGCGGAGAGCCGCTGCACCCGCCTCACCACCACCTGGCTGCCCACGGCTGCGGTACCCCGCGTGCTGCCGGAGCCCAAGGAGCGCATCCAGGTGCCGATGGCCATGGCGGCCCTGGCGGATCTGGCCCGCAGCGAGCGGGTGGTGGATCAGCTGCTGCCGATGGTGAAGGCCTACCGCAGCTGGATCGC
>JBKCTK010000352.1:0-6695 GCA_046319055.1 Synechococcaceae cyanobacterium | reverse complement strand
CCTGGTTCAGCAGGTCGTCGTAGGCCTCCAACGTCGCCAGGTTGGTGGGCAGCTGCACGCTCTCGGGCGTGGCCTGCAACGCCGTGAGGCCCGTTGTGGCGTCGTACGCGGTGAACGTGCCCCACTGCTTGCCCACCAGGGCGGGGTTGGCGGGATCCACCAACACCCGCTTCACCTCCAGCATCGTCTGGCCCGAACCATTGGTGTAACGGATGGTCTGGTTGCCATCCGGGCCGGTTTCGGTGGTGCGATACCGCCAGCTGTTGAAGCCCGTGC
Organism: Synechococcaceae cyanobacterium; assembly: GCA_046319055.1. Classification (GTDB taxonomy): domain Bacteria; phylum Cyanobacteriota; class Cyanobacteriia; order PCC-6307; family Cyanobiaceae; genus Cyanobium. The sequence continues at coordinate 6,419 of JBKCTK010000352.1, read as the reverse complement.
CGCCGCCCGTGCGGGTGAAGTAGTCGAAGCTGGTGGTGCCGATGCCGCCCGTGCAGGTGGTGCAACCCGCCCCTTGCTGGTCGTGGCGGATCACCCGGTTCTGGCTGTCGTAGGCGAAGAAATCCTTGGCATAGGGCGCCAGCTGGGCGTTGCTGATGCTGTTGCGATCCAGCCCCGCCGCCGCCAGCCGCCGCTGGCTGTCGTCGTCGAGCACATAGGCCAGCACGGAACGGCCCCGGCTATCGGTGCTGTAGCGGTAGGCACTGCGCTCAAGCTCGCCGCCCGCCCCATCGCGTACCACCACCTCCCGCAGATCCCCCGCCCGGCCGATCACCACCCCGCCAACGCTGGTGGCGGTGGTGTAATGGCTCAGCTCGGTGCGCCGCAGCAGCGTGCCATCGGCCCGCTCCACCCGGATTTCGCTGAGGCGGCCCGCGCTCGTGCTGGTGGCGCCGGTGTAGGTGAAGCGCTGCACCTCATCCGCCGTGGCGCTGCCCGCCTGGAAGCCGCGGCGCACCGCAATGCTGCCGTTGGCGTTGAGGGTGGCCTCCACCCGGTTGCCCGCCGCGTCGCTCTCGCCCAGGTACTGCCCCCGCCGGCCCGCCGCCACCGCCGTGCCCATGCCCCCGAAGCGAATCGTGCTGCCATCGGCCCCCTTGTAGTGCAGCTCGGCGCTGGCACCCGTGCCCACCACGCGCAGCACATCGGTGGCCCCGGAACTGACGCTGCGCACGTAGAGGCTGGCATCGGTGGCCGAACGCTCGAAGGTGCGCACATCCGTGCCGTTGAACGGCAACGCAATCGAGCGGGGGCCCAGCACATCGCTCTGGCGCAGCACCAGCTTCGGGGTGGTGCTGTAGCTCCAGCCATTGCCCGCCACGATGCCGCCGGCCGTGGCCGCCGTGTTGTTGCTCCACTGCAGCGGGGAGCCGATGCCGGAGGCAGAGCGAACGTCGCTGCCGCCCGTGCCAACGCTCACCGAGCTGTAGCCCGATGCTGGACACACCTGGCAACTGCCATCGCTGCAGGGGCAGTCGTTGGGTGTGGATGACGTCGGCTTGTCGCAGGGAATTGGTGTGGAGGGAGGGGGGCAGGGGCAGCCCAGCGTGGTGGGGAAGCAGCTCCCGCTCAAAAGCGCCTGCGCCGAGAGCCCATCTCCCGGCAACCCCGTGATCGAGACGAAGGGATCTCCAGTTGCCGTATTCCACTGTGATAACAGTTGCTCATCGATCAATCCAGTTGGTGTTGGGCCGCCAAGTGCCGCCTCGCTGAGCGATGGCGCCAGGCCCGCGCCAGTGGCCAGATAACTCTCAAACCCGTAGACCATTCCACTGGTCAGGCTTGGGGTCGACCAGGGGAGCGTTTGAGGTTGGGGATCCATGGCGATGCAGTTCTAATCGAAAGCACATTGGATGCCGAATGGCTTGCAGGGAGGAAGCTATGGAGAGAGCAGTGGGCGCAACGTCATCCAAGTCAAGTCATAGCTCAGAACCGGCTTGTGGTCTTGGAGATACACAAAAGTCAACAATCACAGCTTGATCAGCCTGTCGCAATGCGAGCAACCTTTCCCGTGGCTCGCCACATCGTCTAAAATTTACGAGGTCACATCAAATCTGTATCCTTCTTATCAAAACACGGCCTATCTGCTGCCCTCACCCCTGGCGCCAGCGCCTGAGTGGTGCCATGTGCGGGCAACCAGTGGTGTCCTGGCATAGCCTTGGCGCCTCTTCCACTCCCAATCCCCGTTGAGCCATGGCAGGTGTCATAAGCAATTCCGATAGATCACGAGCATGCAACTGGTCTTTTCTGTCTACAATGAGGTTTTGCTTGTGATGACTTCCTCTGCCCTGCGTATCGCCCTTTTCCCGGCTCGCGCCTTTGCGCGGTGGACGGGCAGAGCCCTCCTCCTCTTGGCCACCGCCAGTTTCGCCATCAGCCCACGGCCGGCTTCAGCTGCTTTGGTGCAGGGATTTACGTCTAACTTCAGCCCCAGCTTCTGGACGCCCAGCCCCGAGGCTTCTGTCATCGACACAACCACTGCACCGGCAGCAATTACGCTTTCCGGGTCAGACGGTGGGTCAGGCAGTGAAATCTTCCACACCTACTCCATTGGTCTCTACCCTGACCAGTATGCTGTTGGATTTAACTGGGATTATAACAGCACCGATCGCGATGCAAGCTCGGATATTTTTGGCTATATGCTGAATGCAACTGACTTCACGCCACTCAGCGACCCCCTTGGCGGCTTGCAGCAAACTGGATACATCAAGCTCACCCTGGCACCAACCGACACCTTCGGGTTTGCCATTCGATCCACGGATGACCTGGGAGGCTCTGCCTCGGTCCGCCTCAGCGGCTTCTTGGCGGGTGTGCCGGGTGCAATCCCAGACTGCGAAGTCTGCCCTGGCCCGTTGCCGCTGTTGGGGATCGGTGTTGCTTTTGCCCAGTCCAGGCGCTTGCGTGAACGACAGCGCTCGATGCGTATCATATCCGTTCAGCCGGTGGAGATGGCGGGTGCGTGATCCCGAGACACAACCAGTGGTTTCTGTGGCAGTGATACAGAGCTGATGCTGGGCTAGCTGGGGCAACAGTGATTAGCTTGCGGAGATCTTCAGTGGTCAATTAGCATAGCACCTCCATGGCGATGTCATGGGTTTGCTGTTCATCCCGCCCCTTGAACGGGTGCATTTCCAGAGACCGCTCACGCCACTTGCCGATGGTCGTTGTCCTAGGTTCCATCCTCTTGGCGATGGAGGTGTTGATTTCACCGGTCGCGTAGGCCAACACGATCTGTGCGCGCTGCACGATTGAATGTGGGAGTGATCGGGAGTTGGCTACGCTCTGCAATGGCTGAAACTCGATGTCGTTAAGAACAACTGGGGCCATGGGACGACCAAGCGCCACGTCATGACCAGAAACACACTCAATTATAGCATCTACTTCCGGTGCGGCATGCCAGCCGCTAGGATTTCTGCAACAGCCCTAACGTTAAGTCGCGCTGCAAGGATCGCTTTACTGACATTGATTCAGCGCAACCGTTGAGCTGCTGGCCTAAACCCGAGGTTTCCCAAACCCCTAACAAAACCAAACTCGGCAACCTGGACCTCAGCCATCAGCAGCAGGCTGACTTGGTTTGGTTCTTGAAGATCCTCTCGGATGTTTAAACCCGCTAGAGAGCCGTCCCACGCGGCCCCCCGCTTTCTGCTCAGACGACATCGCATCTGCCTTATTTCCAGTGATTGCCATGGTTCTGGGTGAGAAATGGTTCACCGCGCCAGCCCTCGGCCCCCCCGCCTGATCCCCGCCGGCTCATTCCACCGCAGCGGCCCCCTCTGAACGGCGCGGGTCGATGGCGGCGGCACTGCCTGCGCCGGTTCGCACCTCCACGGAGTGGGCGGCCCCCATGGCCGGCGACTGGCGCGTGGTGTGGCCCATGGCCTCCAGCAGCCGGAGGGTGTCGGGAGAGATCCCCTCCTCGAAGCTGAGCACGTCAGGCCAGAGCTGGCTGTGCACGCGGGCGGTGGAGACGGCGGTGGCGAGGTTGCGGCCGTGTACCAGGCGGTTGAGCACGACTTGGGCCACCGTGGTGGTGATGCGGCTCCCCCCCGGACTGCCGGTGGCGATCCAGGGCCTTCCATCGGGCCGGAAGACCAGGGTGGGCGCGATGGAACTCAGGGGCCGCCGGCCGGGGGCGATGGCGTTGGCCGCCCCCTGCACCAGGCCGAAGGAATTGGCTTGACCCGGGCTGGCGGTGAAGTCGTCCATTTCGTTGTTTAGCAAAAACCCGGCGCCCGGAACGGCGATGCCATTGCCGAAGGGCAGGTTGAGGGTGGTGGTGAGGGCCACCAGGCCCCCCTGCCGATCCGCCACGGAGAGATGGGTGGTGTTGGTGCCTTCCGCCAGGGGGGGACGGGGCGGCAGGGCGGCGGGGGGCCGGTGGCGGTCCAGCGCGATCTGCCGCCGCAGGCCCGCCAGATAGGCCTCGTTCAGCAACCGCTCCGCGAGATTGGAGCCCGGCGCGGGATCGCCCAGCAGGTCATTGCGATCGCGGTAGGCCAGGTTCATGGCTTCCACCAGGAGGTGAATGCCGCGGGCGCTGTTGATGCCGAAGCGCTCCAGGGGGAAGGGCTCCACCAGGGCCAGGAGTTCGAGCAGGGTGAGGCCGCCGCTCGGGGGCGGCATGGTGAGCAGCGGATGGCCCCGGAAGGAGCGCTCGAGTGGCGCCACCAGCTGCGCCTTGTAGCGGCGGAGATCGTCGCTGGTGATCAAGCCGCCGCCGGAGGCCATCAGGCCCACCATGGCCTGGGCCGATGGACCCCTGTAGAAGCCCCCGTCGCCCGCGGCGGCGATGCGGCGCAGGGTGCGGGCCAGCAGGGGTTGGCGGAGCGGCTCGCCAGGCTCGGGCGCGCGCGGGCGGCCATCCGGGCCTTGGCGGTAAAAGATGGCGCGGGCGGTGGGATCGGCCAGCAGCTTGGGGGCCTCCTCACGAAGGGCGGCGCTGAGGGCCGGGCTCACGGGGAAGCCCTCCTCAGCCAGGGCGATGGCGGGGGCCATCACGGTCGCCAGTGGCAGGCGGCCATAGCAGCGCTGGCTCAGCGTCAGCCCCGCCACGCTGCCGGGCACCCCCACGCTCAGCAACCCCTGGGTGGAGCGCTGCCGATCCACCGTGCCGTCGGACTGCAGAAACATCCCCGCCGTGGCGGCCCCGGGGGCTTCCTCGCGGAAGTTCACCGCCACCGCGACGCCAGCGCCGATGGACCGCTCCGGTGAAGGCCCCGTGGCCGGCAGGCAGCCACGCCCCCGCGCCGGCGACGCCCCCGGCAACCACAGCAGCAAAAAACCACCTCCGCCAAGATTGCCCGCGGGCGGATGGGTGACCGCTAACGCAAAGGCCGTGGCCACCGCCGCATCCACCGCATTGCCCCCAACCCGCAGCTGCCGCGCGCCAGCCTCCGCCGCCAGCCCCTCCTGCGCCGCCACGATGCCGCCGCTGGAGAGCACGGGATGGAAGCGTTCCTCTGTCTCCAGAAGGTTGTCGGAGCTAGAGGGAGAGGGGCGGCTGGCCGGCCCCCCCGGGGGTGGAGCCTGTACCGTCATGACCTGGGCGATGGAGGCCCCCGGAGCTGGCCCACCGGTCATTGAGACCCCATGGGCCCCGATCTCGCCCGCAGGCGTCGCCGCGACGGAAGCTGGGGTGAGAAGGAGCCAGAGCAGCCCCGAGGCGCGGCTCAGCCTGCGGTGGCGCCCGGTGGCAGCGAGCGGCAAGCCCGGGACAGGGGCGGCCTGCATCCCATGGGATGCAGGCGCTCTCGGAAGGGGGGGCAGCATGGGGAGCAGGGAGTCAGTCGGAGAGAGGCCGCGGCCCAAACAGGCCGCTGCCCAGCCGCACCCAGGTGCTGCCGGCGGCCACCGCCTCGCGCCAATCGCCGCTCATCCCCATCGACAGCTCCGGCAGCTCCAACTCGGCCGCTAAGGCCGCGCAGTCTTGGAACAGCTCCTCTAGCTGGGCGGTGCCGAGCCCCAGGGGCGCGATCGTCATCAAGCCCACGAACCGCAGGGGCGCCAGCTGGCGCAGCTGCGGCCAGGCCTGGCGCAACGCCTCGGGCTCGAAGCCGGTTTTGCCTGGATCGGGCCGCAGCTTCACCTGCAGGAACACAGCCGGCGCCAAGCTCTCCTCGGCGGCGAGCCGCTGCAGCCGCAGCGCCAGCCCCAGGCTGTCCAGCGCGTGGAGGGTGCCGAAGTGGCGCAACACCTGGCGGGCCTTGTTGGCCTGCAGGCGGCCGATGAAGTGCCAGTCGAGCGGTTCCAAATCGGCCAGCTCCGCCTGCTTGGCCTGGGCCTCCTGCAGGCGGCTTTCGCCGAAGCTGCGCTGCCCGGCGGCCACCGCCTCGCGAATCGCCGCCGCCGGTTGGCCCTTGCTCACCGCCAGCAGCCGGCAGCCGGCCGGCAGTTGGGCGCGCAGCGCCGCCAGCCGTTCGGCCAGGCCCACGGTTGGCATCAGATGAAGGTCTGGTCGAACAGCTGGCGCCAATGGGCCAACACCTCTGGGCCTTCGCGCCGGGCCCTCACCAGGTTCTGCTCGGCCACATGGCGGGCGTCCATCTGGGGCACGATCTCGAACGAGGCACCCCGGGTCTGCAAGGTGACCAGAAAGAAGATGCGCTGGGCGTAGAGCGTGGCATAGAGATCACGACCCTCACCCGCGGGGGCCACCCTGTAAAGCATTCCAAAGGTGGGGTGGTTGAGATAGCGCTCAGCGCTCACGTGGTACAGCGGATCGGCATCAGGATCATTAAAGGCCACCGACACGCCAGCGCATCCCTAGCAGGGCCATCAGCCCCAGCAGCGCTAAGGCGGAGAGGGGCCGGGCCGGTGGGCCTGGCAGCCTCAGCTGATCCGGCGGCATCCAGGTGCCGCCG
>JBKCTK010000351.1:0-7513 GCA_046319055.1 Synechococcaceae cyanobacterium | reverse complement strand
GCTTCAAGGAGATCAGCGAGGCCTACGAGGTGCTGTCCGATCCGGACAAACGCCGCCGCTACGAGCAGTTTGGACAGTACTGGAACCAAGGTGGTGGCGGTGCCGGGGTCGATGTCGATTTCAGCCGCTACGGCAACTTCGACGAATTCATCAATGACCTGCTTGGCCGCTTTGGGGGGCCAGGAGCGGCGGGCGGCTTCGGAGGCCCGGGGGGGTTCGGCTTCGCCAGCGGCTTCCCCGGGGGGTTTGGCTCCGGCTTCGGCGGGCCGGGTCGGGCCGCGGCACCGGCCGATCTCGATGCGGAGGTGACCCTCAACCTCAGCTTCTCGGATGCATTTCGCGGCTGCGAGCGCACCTTGGCGGTCAACGACGAACGGGTGCAGGTGCGCATCCCCGCCGGTGTGAAGGATGGCAGCCGGTTGCGGCTCAAGGGCAAGGGCAACCTCCAGCCCGGTACCGGCCGCCGCGGTGATCTCTACTTGAACCTGCGGTTGCAGCCCCATTCGATCTGGCGCCTCGATGGCGACCAACTGCGGGCTGAACTGCCCCTGAGCCTCGATGAGTTGGCTCTCGGTGGCGAGGTACGGGTGGCCACGCCCGATGGCGAAGCCACGGTGCAGGTGCCTCCGGGCATGGCCCTTGGCCGCAGCCTGCGCCTGAAGGGCAAGGGCTGGCCCCTGGCCGGCGGGCGCGGCGACCTGCTGCTCACCCCCATCCTCAAACTGCCCCAGCCCCTCAGCGACCAAGAGCGCCGGCTGCTTGAGCAGCTGCGCGAGGCCCGCAGCGCCGACCCGCGCCAGGGCTGGGCGGCGGCGGCCCAGCTCTAGGCAGTGCCCGAAAGCAGTGGCTGAAACCAGTGGCCGAAACCAGTGGCTGTAAGCAGTGGCCGAGAAACTGCGCTTAGAACGGATCTGCGGTCCCAGCGTGTGCGGCCCGTTCAGACGCTGACTGGGATCAGCTCAACTCCGTGGTGGGTTCAACCGGTGGCAACGGGGGTGTTCAGCGAACGCCTCAGGACGCCCCGAACAACCCGGCATCCTGGCGAGCGCGACCCATCGTCCTCCCCGGCTGCTCGCGGACCCTCCGGGCGTGAGGCGGGAGTGAGCCAGAGCCCCTGAAGCCAGTTTCGCCCAATCCCCGAGGCGGCCTCTCCGCCGGAGATCTCGCCATCCCAGCTGGGGCCCAGCTGGGGCCACCAACGCCCCAGGCCCGCGGCAGCCGGAGGGGTGGTCCGTAGGATCCGACCAGAGCGATCGCCTTTATGGATCTCACCTACCGGCCGCGGCGGCTGCGGCGCACCCCGGCCCTGAGAGCCATGGTGCGCCAGCATCATTTGGCTGCCAGCGATTTCATCTATCCCCTGTTCGTGCATGAGGGGGCGACGAACGAGCCGATCGGCGCCATGCCTGGCGCCCAGCGCTGGAGCCTGGAGGGGCTGCTGGAGGAGGTGGGCCGGGCCTGGGATCTCGGCATCCGCTGCGTGGTGCTGTTCCCCAAGGTGGCCGATGGCCTCAAAACGGAGGACGGCATGGAGTGCACCAATGAGCACGGCCTGATCCCACGGGCGATCCGCCGGCTGAAGGAGGTGCATCCCGGCATGACGATCATGACCGATGTGGCGCTCGATCCCTACAACTGCGACGGTCACGATGGGATCGTGTCGGAGGAGGGCATCGTGCTCAATGATGAAACCGTGGACATCCTCTGCCGCCAGGCGGTGGTGCAGGCGAGGGCCGGCGCCGACTTGATCGGCCCCAGCGACATGATGGATGGTCGGGTGGCAGCCATCCGCGAAGCCCTCGATGAAGAAGGCTTCAGCCATGTGGGCATCATCAGCTATACCGCCAAGTACGCCTCGGCCTATTACGGCCCCTTCCGCGAAGCGCTCGACTCCGCGCCGCGAAGCGGCTCCAGCAAGCCGATCCCGAAGGATAAGAGCACCTATCAGATGGATCCGGCCAATGCCCGCGAGGCCCTCACCGAGGCCCTGCTCGATGAGCAAGAAGGTGCCGACATTCTCATGGTGAAGCCGGGCCTGGCCTATTTGGACATCATCCAGCGCCTGCGTGGCGAGAGCGAGTTGCCGATCGCTGCCTACAACGTTTCTGGCGAATACAGCATGGTGAAGGCGGCGGCGGAGCGCGGCTGGATCGACGAGCGGGCGGTGGTGCTGGAAACGTTGCTCTGCTTCAAGCGAGCCGGTGCCGACCTGATCCTCACCTACCACGCCTGCGATGCCGCCGGCTGGTTGCAACAGGGCTGAGCTGCCCTTTGCCCCGCGAGAACAACTCCAATCAACAGCCGGGCGCCGCTGACCAGGATTTCCCGGCAGCTGCCCTGTCCTGAACAGGTCAGCGATCGGCGGGTGTGTTGATTTCCACCTGGGTGGGGAAGGGGATCTCGATACCTTCAGCGGCCAAACGCGCCAGCAGGTTGATGTTCAGCTGATGCAAGGCATCCTTGAACGCGCCGAGGCTGGCATGGCTGCTATGAAAACGAAAGACAATGTCGTAGCTGAAGGCATTGATGTGCATCAGCCGACAGCTCTGCAGCGATAGACCGGCAACGCCGTTGACCGTTTCAGCAATCATCGCCGGCAAGCGGCGCAACTGCTGCTCGCTGGTGTCGTAGCTCACGCCCAGCGTGATCGTGGACAGGCGCACCTGTTCCACCAGCTGCTGCAGTCGCATCAGCACCTGCTCCCTGAGTTCGAGATAGCGGCCCCAGTCATGCAGCGCCACCATCGCCATGAAGATCAGGATCAGGGCGTCGGAGTGGGTCTGCTCCAGGCTCAGGGTCTGTTCCTGGAGCTCGGGGACGTGGCGGAAGCTGTGGCGCGCCAAGGTGATCAGATCATTCACCTGCTCGGGCGAAAGCCGTTGCTCAATCTCCAGCCGCAGTTCCAGGGCCTGCATCGGTGGAGCACTGGAATCCTGGCTGCGGCGGGAATAGTTCACGATCGTCTCCTCTTCGGCGACACCATTGGGAATGGTGACCCTGCTTTCAAGGGTCTGCAGCTCGAGGGAGCGCAAACCGATCTTGGTCACGAAGCCAAGGTTGTTGCCGATGCGGCAGAACTCGCCAACCCGCAAGGGCCGGTCGGTTTGAATCGCCAAACCGGCGAAGAGATTGCCCAACAGCTTGCTGGCCCCAAGACCAATCGCTAGGCCTGGCACCGCGGAAAAGGCCAGCACGGTAGAGGACGGCAAGCCCAGGTCGACCAGCAGCTTGTAGATCAGCCAAACCCCCACGAAAGCACCCAGCACCCGGGAGACGGGCATCACGAAATTCGTGACGCGCCGCAGCTGCAAATCTGAACCACCGCCACGCAACTTCACGAGCCATTCGGCGAGCGAGCGACCGAGCGCCTCGAACAGGAAGAAGGCGAAGATGCTGCCGGTCAGAAAATAACAGATAAAAAAGAAGTATCTCGAAGCTACTAGCGGCATGCCGGTAAAGTTAATGGCGTCATCAATGATGTAATCGAAGCTGCTGGTGAGCGGCAGGATCGGTAGCACCAGCAGCACCCGATACCAGGCAATATTATCCTGCTCCCACGACTTGCGGCGCTGACGATCCAGCTGCCAGTAGCGATATGTGTGTAGCAGCCGCTGCAGCAGGACCATGCAGATTGCCGCGTAAATTACCACGACCACTAACGCCGCCAGGATCTGGAGCAACGTTTGCTCAGCCAGCGTGATCTCCAAGATTTTCCGGAGCTTGTCGGGCAGGCGCAAATACCACTTTGGTGGCACGATGTAACCTGGTGACGACGTGTAGGAGGCATACAAGCCTGGCGTGGCGAAGGGCTGATCAAGGCGGGGCTTGCTGGCAAGCTGGTCATACATCCGGCGGATGTTGAAAACGGTATCCGGCGCAAACACGAATCCCGATCGACCGTCGGCAACGCCTTTCTCGCGAATCATGGTGATCGCCGTGTCGGGAATCGTCCAGCCCTCGACGGATAACACGGGTCCACTGCTGCGCTGATTGAGATCGGCTGAGTCGGGGATATGGATTGGCTCACGGCTGTTGGTCAGCACGTAATCAAGCACCTCCTTGAGCTGCATTGCTGCCTCATCCGCCATATCTCTACGCACACTCTTGGGGAAGCGGCTGGCATCCAGCGACTCCACAGCCATCCCAAATAACCGATTGGCAATTTCGATCCGCTGGCGTGCCTGGTCACTCCAAAAAAATCCCGGATCGCGATCCAAACCATCGGTCACCTTGTTGATCTTCCCCTGCACCTCGGCCATCACGGCATAGAAGTTGAGCAGCGTCTCGCGCGGACTCTCCCCCACCACATGGCCGAGCCGGGAGTCGCGCCAACGCGCCTGGGTGTTTAGCAGTTCTGGATAGAAGGGCTGGGCCGTGATCGGGATCACCGCAGCGCTGGATCGGGCGGCGGGTGGTTGGGACCAAGCCTGCTGCCACGGCGCCAACACCACCAACACCAGGGCCACCAACGCGCACACGACCACGCGGAACCGGCGGCTGCGGAACTGCCCAGCGTGGGGCTTGCCCATCGTGGTTTCACCAAGGAGGAGTCATTGTCCCCGACCGGAACCGAGCCGGCGCCGTCGAGCACCCAGGCGGCGAGGAGGTGCCGGTGGCTGAATCCTGGACTGAGGTCCAGGACTGCATCAACGTGCAGCGGCGGTTCCCGTTGTCGTGGCCCCATGGCGATCGCCGCGGTGCACGCCTGGCATCTCAGGCGCTGATCCAGCCGCGGTTCGGCTGCGACGCGTTTCCTACGGGCCCGTTGAGGCAACCCTGTGAATCGCCCAGGTGGGGAACACCTTCCGCACCGCTCATTGGCGCGCGGGCTGGGCGCTGGTGGATGTGGGGAGACCGGATTCCCGGCCAACCCCAGCCCATCCAGGCGGCCGAGAGCCTGGCAGGGGGCGCCGCGACACTGCCGGTTCTTGATCAGCCATGAAGATCCGCAGCTCAAGGAGGGTGTTCCCACCAAACCGCCTGGCCTCAGGCGCTTCTCGGTTCTGACCCCAGCGTGAGGAGCGAGATCCCGGCGTGCTCTGGGTCGTCAAGTCAGGGTTGGTGGCCAGCGACCCATTCCACCCAACGGGGCCGCGGGGTTGTGCGGGGTCTGTCGGCTGCCGGCGAAGTCTCCGGGTCATCCGATTCCGCCGCGGCGCGGCCGGCCGCCCCGTTGGCCGAGAATGAAACCACTGAGCCTTCCCGCCATGGCGCCGGCCGCCGAGCCCACCACCCCCGCCGCCGCCACCCTCGCCCCGGCCCAGGTGCACCGCCTCGGCCATGTGGCGCTGCGGGTGGCCGACATGGAGAGAGCCAAAGCTTTCTATCGCGATCTTGGGCTGGAGGTCACCTGGGATGCGCCCGATTGGTCGTATCTGCAGTCGCCCCTAACCGGCGACGGCGTCGCCCTGCTCAGCCCGGACTACAAGGCGGCGGGCCCCCATGCGGCCTTCCACGTGGAGGATCGCGGCGCCTTGGCGGCCATCCACAGCCAACTGACGGATGGGGGCCACGCCGTGGGGCCGATCCACGACCACCGCGACGGCACCGCCTCCTTCTATTTGCAGGATCCCGAGGGCAACTGGCTGGAGATCCTCTACGAACCCCCCGGTGGCATCCCCTCGAATGTGGGCGCCGCTCCAATCCCGGCCCCAGGCCCGGCGTTGGGGTGAGCGAGGTCGCCCATCTGCCGCGACCGATCCAGGCCAGCGGCACCACCAGCCCCCAGCTTCCCGAGCCGGAGATCCAGGCCGAAACCCTGGAGCTGCTCGAATGGCCGCGCCTGGCGGCCCACGTGGCCCAGTTCGCCAGCACCGACGCGGGTGAGCGCCAGTGCCTGCGGCTGCCCCTGGCCCCATCGCCGGCCGCCAGTCGCGAACGGCTGGCGGAAACCGCCGAGCTGCTCGGCCTCGATGGCCTGCTGGAGGGGGGCCTGAGCTTCCAGGGCTGCCGCGACATTGGCGCCACCGTGCAGCTTTGCGCCAAAGGCGGCTGCGCCGGCGGCGAGGCTCTGCTGGCGGTGGCCTCCAGCCTGGCCGCCGCCCGGCGCCTGCGCCGCCAGATCGAGGAGCCGCTGCTGCGACCGGTGTGCAGCGCCCTGGTGGCCGACCTGCGCACCCTGCCGGAGCTGGAGCAGCGGCTGCACTTTTGCCTGGAGGAAGGCGGCCGGGTGGCGGATCGGGCCAGCCCTCCGCTGGAGGTCTTGCGCCGGCAGCTGCTGGCGGCCCGGTCCGAACGGCGGGAGCGGCTGCAGGAGCTGCTGCGACGCCATGGGCCGCTGCTGCAGGACCAGGTGGTGGCGGAACGCAACGGCCGGCCGGTGCTGGCCGTGAAGGCCGGCGCCGCCACCCAGCTGCCCGGGCTGGTGCACGACAGCTCCGCCTCCGGCAGCACTGTGTTCGTCGAACCCCAGGCGGTGATCCCCCTGGGCAACCGCATTCGCGATCTGGAGGGGCAGGAGCGGGAGCTGGAGCGCCAGGTGCTGCTGGAGCTGAGCGGCCTGGTGGGCGCCGAAGCCGAGGCGCTGCGGCTGCTCCAGGAGGTGCTGACGCGGCTGGATGTCGGCCTCGCCCGGGCCCGTTATGGCGCCTGGCTCGGGGCGGTGCGCCCCGAGCTCAGCGATGACCCGCGGGCGGCCTTCCAGCTGCGGGATCTGCGCCATCCGTTGCTGCTGTGGCAACAACGGCGCGAGGGGGGCGCGGCGGTGGTGCCGGTGAGCTTGGAGGTGGGAGCGGAGCTGCGGGTGGTGGCGATCACCGGCCCCAACACCGGCGGTAAGACGGTAACGCTCAAGAGCCTGGGGCTGGCGGCGCTGATGGCCCGCGCCGGATTGTTCCTGCCCTGCCGCGGCACGCCCCGGTTGCCTTGGTGCGACCGGGTGCTGGCGGACATCGGCGATGAGCAGTCGCTTCAGCAGAACCTCTCCACCTTCAGTGGCCACATCCGCCGCATCGCTCGCATCCTGGCGGCGCTGCCGGCAGAACCCCCGGAACCCGAGACGGGGGCGCCAACGGGCCGCGAACCCGGCACCCGCCCAACCGCAACCGGAGGCCCCCAGACCAGCGTTGCGGCATTCAGCTCACGGGAAGCGCCAAGCGCTGAGCCTGGCGCCACGCAATCCTTCACGGCGCAATCCTTCACGGTGCAGGGCGGTCCCGGCGATACCAGCCCTCTCCAGGGCGTCGACCCCAAGGCCAGCTCCTCGCAGGCCAGGCCCGGGGTGCCGCCGGCGGGCGCCTCCCTGGTGCTGCTCGACGAGGTGGGAGCCGGCACCGACCCGAGCGAAGGGGCGGCCCTGGCGGCGGCCTTGTTGCGCCAACTGGCGGACCGGGCCCGGCTCACCGTGGCCACCACCCACTTCGGTGAACTCAAGGCGCTCAAGTACAGCGACCCCCGCTTCGAGAACGCCTCGGTGGCCTTCGACGACGCCAGCCTCTCGCCCACCTATGCGTTGCTCTGGGGCATCCCCGGCCGCAGCAAGGCCCTGGCGATCGCCCGCCGCCTGGGGCCTGAT
>JBKCTK010000350.1:0-13731 GCA_046319055.1 Synechococcaceae cyanobacterium | reverse complement strand
AGACCGGCCACGCTCGGTTCGGAGAGATTCAAGCCTTGGTTTGAGGCATGATCGGCCAACCGCCACAGACGCTGGAGGAAACGAAACTGCCCTTCGACATCGGCATCGTCCCATTCGAGATCCTTTTCCGGCGGAGCCTTGAACAGGATGAACATTCGTGCCGTGTCGGCGCCATAGCGATCGATGACCGTCGCCGGATCGACACCATTATATTTTGACTTCGACATCTTATCGTAACTACTCTCCAAGGCTTCGCCCGTAATCGGATCGCGAGGATTGGCCGCATCACCAACTTCTGCGGGAGGAATGTACTTGCCTGTGGTCGGATTGCGGTAGGTAATGCCCTGAACCATCCCCTGGGTCAACAGACGCGCGAAGGGCTCATCAAATCCAAGCAGACCGCGATCGCGCAACACCTTGGTGAAGAAACGGGAGTAAAGCAGATGCAGAATGGCGTGTTCAATGCCTCCCACATACTGATCCACCGGCATCCAGCGATCCACGAGCTCTCGGCTGAATGCTTGTTCGCTGTTGCCAGCATCGCAATAGCGAAGGAAATACCAGGAAGAGCACATGAATGTGTCCATGGTGTCGGTTTCACGCTCGGCCGCCGCTCCGCAGCAGGGGCAAGCCACCTGTTTCCAGTCAGCCAAGTTGTTGAGCGGCGATCCGCCACGGCCGGAAAGGCTCACCTCGCGGGGGAGTTCTACGGGCAAATCAGCCTCGGGCACAGGCACCACGCCACAGCTCGGGCAGTGGATGACAGGAATGGGACAACCCCAATAGCGCTGTCTTGAGATCAGCCAATCCCGCAGTTTGTAGGCCACTTTGCCCACGCCCCAGCCCTCAAGCTCGGCGGCTTCGATGATTTGGCGCTGGGCTTCGGAGGTGGTCAACCCGTCATAGGGGCCTGAGTTCATCAGCACACCGGCGCCGATGAAGGGCTCCCCCTCGAAGTTGTGAGGATCGCTTCCTTCGGGGAGGATCACGGGCTTGACCGGTAGTTCGTACTGGCGGGCGAACTGAAAGTCGCGCAGATCATGGGCGGGAACACCCATCACGGCACCGCTGCCGTACTCGGCGAGCACGTAGTCGGCGATCCACACCGGCAGCTCCTCGCCGCTGGCCGGATGGCGCACCGAGGCCCCCAGGGCCACCCCCCGCTTCGGCCGGTCATCGGCGGTGCGATCCTGCTCGCTCTGGCGGCTCACCCAGGCTTGGAACGCCGCCACCGCGTCGCGTTGTGGCGCGCTCGTCAAGCTGTCGACCAGGGGATGCTCTGGGGCCAGCACCAGGTAAGAGACACCGAAGAGCGTGTCTGGCCGAGTGGTGAACACCGTGATGGCAGCCTCTGGCTCCGCCGCCGAGGCGGGGAGCAGCGGGAAGTGAATTTCGGCACCCTGGCTGCGGCCGATCCAGTTAGCCTGCATGGTGCGCACCCGTTCTGGCCAACCCTCGAGAAGGGGGAGGTCATCCAGAAGTTGATCGGCGTAACGGGTGATCGCCAGGAACCATTGCCGCAGGCGCCGCTTCTCCACCAGCGCCCCGGATCGCCAGGAGCGGCCCTCGCCATCCACTTGTTCGTTGGCCAGAACGGTTTGGTCGATCGGATCCCAGTTCACCGTGGCTTCACGCCGATAGGCCAACCCGGCCTCCAGAAATTGAAGAAAAATCCACTGGGTCCAGCGGTAGTAGGAGGGCTGGCAGGTGGCGAACTCCCGGTTCCAGTCGATCGACAGGCCAAGCCGGCGCAGTTGGCTGCGCATCTGGGCAATGTTGCTTTCGGTCCAGCCCGCCGGGTCACTGCCGCGTTCGATCGCGGCATTCTCGGCGGGCAGGCCAAAGGCATCCCAGCCCATGGGGTGCAAGACCCGTCGTCCGCGCATCCGTTGAACCCGGGCCACCACATCGGTGATGACGTAGTTGCGCACATGGCCCATGTGCAGGCTTCCCGAGGGGTAGGGAAACATCGACAGCGCGTAAAACGGCTCCCCTCCCGGTCCGGCCTGATCCGGCGTTCGCTCCAGTCCCAGCTGGTCCCACCTGGTCTGCCAACGTTGTTCGATCGCCTCGGGCTGGTAGCGGGACTGGTCCGTCACGGGCAGCGGGGCGGTGTCTAGGGATGCGGGGATCGTGCCACAGACCCGCGATCAGCGAGGGCTGGTGGGTCCGCCATCGCCCCAGTTCCGGCCCCTTAGACCCGCCCATGCTGACAAGCTGGCGCAGCCGCGGCGGGCCTGGGGGGGTGCTCAGTCAAGCGATCGCAGCACCGACACACTGGAGCGACCAATCAGCACCAGGGCGACCTCACCGTCCTGCAGCAGCGCAAAGAAGTTGTCGTCTTGCCATTTGAGCCGTCCCTCATAGCTCTGACCGGTCGACGTGGTCAGGGACACGGCACTGCCGGAGCGGATCAGGTCCTGCACAAAGCGAAAGCTCGGCAGGCTGGTGTTCAGGCCTGAGTTGCGTCGGTCGTAGATCTCCTTCATAGGATCGGCACTTCAGGCCAGAGGATCGGGATGCTCCCTTTCAGCAAGTACCAGGGGCTTGGCAACGACTTCCTACTCCTGGATGCCCGCAGCCTAGATGTGGCTGAGGAATTGGGCCGGCTGCTCGATGCTGATCGGATTCGGCGTCTTTGCGACCGCCGGTTCGGGATTGGGGCCGATGGAGTGATCCTGGCGTTACCGCCCGAGCGGCAGGGGGATTTGCGCATGCGCATCTTCAACGCCGATGGCAGCGAGCCGGAGATGTGTGGCAACGGCATCCGCTGCCTGGCCCGCTTCCTGGCGGACAGCGATGGGGATGCTCCAGGGCGCCGCTGGACCGTGGAGACCCTGGCTGGCCCGATCGTGCCGGAGCTGCTGACCGATGGCACGATCCGGGTGGACATGGGCCAACCCCTGCTCACCCCAGAAGCCGTGCCGACCACCCTCTCCCCGGGCGGCAACGGCGTGCCGGAGGGCGACCTGGAGGTGCTGGGCCATCACTTCGCGGTCGCCGCCGCCGGCATGGGGAATCCCCATGTGGTCATCCCGGTCACGGATGTGGCAGAGATCGATCTAGAGCGCTTCGGCCCGGCCTTCGAAACCCATCCCGCCTTCCCGGCCCGCACCAATGTTCATTTCGTTCAGGTGCTGGGACCCGACCATCTGCTGATGCGGGTTTGGGAGCGTGGGGCCGGCCCCACCCTGGCCTGCGGCACCGGCGCCTGCGCCACCCTGGTGGTGTGCCACAGCCTTGGGCTCTGCGAGGCGCGGGCCCGCCTCGATCTCCCCGGCGGCACCCTGGAGGTGCACTGGGATCGCCAGAGCGACCACCTGTTGATGAGCGGGCCCGCCGAAGCGGTCTTCGATGGGGTGCTGGCCCCGTCGCTTTGGCCCACCGTGGGCGTCGCCGAAGCCGCTGGTGTGGCGCCTGAACCGCTCGCCGCTCCCGCCGTCGATCCCCAAGCCAGGTTCTCCCCAGCCGATGACCAGCCGGCCAACGCGGCCCCAGCGCCTGGCCCCGTCCGCTCCCAGATCGATTGCTCGGTGGTCTGCGCCCAGGGGTGCATCCGCCCCGATGACTGCGCCAGTGCGGCGGCCCGCGCCCAAGTGGAAGCCTTGTTAGCCAATCGGTCGTTGGATGAGTTGGTGGCGCTGGCCACCCAATCGATCGAAGCCCGGGCCAGGGCCCGTGGCACCGCCGATGACAGTGCCAGATCCTGATCCGCTGCCGCCCAGCAGCGCGGGCCTGGGGGGATACGTCGACGCCTGCGCCACGTCGCCGCCCAGCCGCGCGGCGCTCAACGCCATCGAGCGGGCCCAGCGGTTGGCTTGGGCCAATCCCTCCAGCCTGCATGGGCCGGGTTTGCTGGCGGCGGAACTGCTGGAGCGCAGCCGCCAGCAACTGGCGTCCGATCTGGGCTGCGACCCCGAGGAGCTGCTGTTTTGCTCCGGCGCCAGCGAAGCGCTCCATCTAGCCCTGCTGGGTAGCGGCGCGGCGGAGAAGCCGGGGCGCCTGCTGATCTCCGCGGTGGAGCATCCCGCCACCTTGGCCGCCGCCGCGCAGCTGGAGCAGCGTGGTTGGCAGGTCGCTGTTGTGCCCGTTGATGGCAGTGGCATGCTCCGCTTGGAGGCGTTCGCGGATCTGCTGGCTCCACCCACGCGCCTGGTGTCGCTGATCTGGGGGCAGAGCGAGGTCGGCTCCCTGCAGCCGATCGCGGCGGCGGCAGAACTCTGC
Organism: Synechococcaceae cyanobacterium; assembly: GCA_046319055.1. Lineage (GTDB taxonomy): Bacteria > Cyanobacteriota > Cyanobacteriia > PCC-6307 > Cyanobiaceae > Cyanobium. The sequence continues at coordinate 9,507 of JBKCTK010000350.1, read as the reverse complement.
CAACAGCGCGGCGTGTGCCTGCACGTGGACGCGGTGCAGGTGCTGGGCCATCGGCGGTTTCGCTTCGACGATCTGCCGGTGGATCTGCTCAGCTGCTGTGCCCACAAGCTCCAGGGGCCCCGCGGCATCGGCGCCCTTCTGGTGCGGCAGGGACGGCTGCTGCGGCCCCTGATCGGCGGCGGTGGCCAGGAGCGGGGCCGGCGCGGTGGCACCGAAGCGGTGGCGCTGGCCGCCGGCTTTGCCGCCGCCACAGCGGAGGCGGTGGCGCGGTTGCGCCAAGGCGCTGGCCAGGATCCGATCCAACCGCTGCGGGATCGCTTGCTGGGGGAGTTGCTCCGGCTTCCCGGCATTCGCCTCACGGGTCCGGAGCCCGGCCTGGCCGACCGCCGCCTTCCCCACCACATCAGCGTGCTGGTGAGCGATCAAACCGGACGGCCCCTGTCCGGTCGGGCCTTGGTGCGGGCCATGGCCCGTCGCGGCTTCGCCCTCAGCAGTGGTTCGGCCTGTTCCAGCAACCACGGGCAGTCGGCCAGCCCGGTGCTGTTGGCGATGGGCTTCAGCCCCGAGGAAGCGGCCGCTGGCCTGCGCATCAGCCTGGGCCCCTGGAACCAAGCGCAGGACCTGCAGGCGCTGCCCCAGGCCCTGGCGGAGGCGCGAGACGAGGTGGCGGCAGCCACAGCAACGCCGCCTTAGGGTCGCGGCGCGCTGGGTGTTGGAGATGTTGCCGGTCGATCTGCGATCCGCTGAGGATGAGGCGCTGGCGGCGCTGATTTCGGCGCTGGCCGAGAGCCCGCAGGGGCGCTGGACCCTGGAGCTGCGCTTTGAAGGCCTGCGCATCCTGCCGGTAGCCCTGCGCCTCGCCGACCAGCTGCCCCGCGGCGGCAGGGATCTGCGGCTGTTATTCCCGGATGCGGGGGCGGCGGCCCTGGCGCGAAGAGATGGCGGAGAGCTGGCCAGCTGCATCGCCAGCTTCGCCGATCAGCGGCGCCGCCAGGAGCAGGCTGCCAGTGAGGGGATCCTGCTGCTCGTCTGCCCCTCCCAGGCCGAATACAACGACGTGGAAGCCGTCTGCGACAACCATCGCGGCGCCGTGGTGCTGATCAATCCGACCCTGGTCGATGCTGCGGTGGGTGTGGGCAGCGTGGCGCGCCAGCGCCGCCGCGGCTTCCTTTCCCGGTGGCAGGCGGCTTACGCCCTCATCCCTGAACTCGATCGGGCCCTGCGCCGTGCCCATCCGGGCCCTTGGGAGCTCTACCGGCTCGACCCCGATGGCTTCCGGCCCTGCGCCACATTCGAGCAGCGGCCCGATGCGGAGCAGCAACTGCAAGGCCTCAATCTTCAAGGTGGAGCGGCGCTCGGGGCCAATCTGCGGGCGCTCGACAACCTGTTAGACGGGCTGCGGGGTTGATGTTGGGCGGGCTGGTCCTCCCTGGCGGGCAGAACTACACTTCGCCAACTCGCGTTTTGCCATGGCCGCCTCAGACCCCTCCCGCCGCGCGTGGAGCTTGATCGACCTGGGAGCCGGAGCGGCCATCCTGCTGGCCTTGGTGGGGGTGATCTGGAGTCCGAAGCTCAGCAATGCTGTGGCCCGCGCCACCGGCGGACAGAAATCGGTCACGGTCACGGTCGATGTGCGCGGCGTTCCTTCGGCTGACCCGAAGACGCTCCTACGCAGTGCCGAAGAGCAGGGAAAGGTGTCTTTGGTGATCCGCAATCAGCCCCACGGCTCGGTGCGGGTTTCGAGGGTGTTGCCCCTGGAACGGCGCCTTTCGATCCTCACCCCCGATGGCCGTCTGGTGACGGCACCGGATCCCAATCAGAAGGTGTTCAGCACGTTTGATGGGCGCTTCCTGCTGGTGGGCGAAGGGGTGGTGGCTGATGGGGGCGGAGTTGTGTTCGGCAACCAAACCCTCAAGATCGGCGCGCCAGTGGAGCTGGAAGGCAACAACTACCGATTTAACGGCACCGTCACTGACCTCAAGATCGGAGGCTCCTGAAATGAACCCTTCCTCGCGCAACCCGTTGCCCGCTCCCGCCCTAGGTGCGGTGTTGTTGCTGATCTCGGTTCTGCCTCCCCGGGCGACCTTGGCGGCATTCCGTTCAGCCGTTGATCAGCCCACGCTTGCCGGGGCTGTGGGCCCTGGGCTGGAGGTTCCGGCGCTGCCGCCGCTGCAGCCGCTCAAGCCCGCGACGCTGCTGGCCAACCTGCCTGCACCGCCACCGCCGGTCGGGCTGCCTCAACTGCAAAGCCAAATCAGTTGCCCATCCCTGCAGCAACGGGTGGCCTCGGTGATCGGTGGCGAAGCTTCGGTTTGGAGCTTCACTGTGGCCGATGGATCCGGCCGCCTGCTGGCGGACATCAACGGAACCCAACCGCGCAAGCCGGCCTCCAACCAAACACTGCTTAGCACCGCCTTCGCCCTCGACCGCCTCGGCCCGGACCATCGGCTGAGCACCCGCCTTTGGCGGCTTCCCGATGGCTCGTTGCGGCTCACCGGCCAGGGCGATCCTGATCTCGCCTTGCCCCAGTTGCGGCGAATCACCAAGCTGGCCCTCTCCTCCGGCGGCAGCAGCGGCGTTGGCATTGGTCAGGTGAAACTCCAGCTCGCCGAAGAGCCAGCTCAGGTCTGGTGGCCCGCTGGCTGGAACTCGGGCGATCGCTACCACGCGTATGGGGCGCCGATCACGCGCCTGGCGATCACCAGCAACGCCATCGACGACGCGGTGATGAATCCAAACAGTCGCCTGCGGACCTTGCTGCAGCGCAGTTTCCGCGATCAGGGCGGCTCGGTTCTGCTCAGTTTTGTGCCCGGCAGCCAACCGATTCCTAGCGACGCGGTGCTGCTGCACGAGGAACCCTCCACAAGCATGCATGGCCTGTTGAGCCTGGCCAACACCGAGAGCCACAACTTCACCGCCGAAGTGTTGCTGCGCCAGGCGGCAGACACCTGGGATTTGGCTGAGGCCACCCGGCGCCAGACCTCGTGGTTGACGCAGCAGGGCTTGCCCATGGCGGGCGTGCAAGTGCGCGATGGCAGCGGTCTCGACCGCTCCAACCGCCTGACCAGCCGCTTCCTGACCGCTTTGTTGTTGCGGATGGATCACCACCCCTATGCCCGCGACTACGTGGGGTCGATGGCGATCGTGGGGCAGCGCGGCACGCTGCGGAACCTGTTCAAGGGCACCAGCCTTGACGGCCAGGTGTTCGGCAAGACGGGCACCCTCACCGGGGTGCGCGCCATCAGTGGCATCCTGCAGACGTCGGAGGGACCTCGCTATTTCAGCGCGATCTCCAACGGCGCCTCAGCCCCTAATCAGATGATCGGAGCGCTTTTGCGCCAGGTGCAGACCCCTGGTGTCTGCTCCTCTCTCGCAGCGGCGGCGTTTTGAGCCTGGGGGGCTGGTGGCCAGGCATGGGGTGGGGTGGGGTCAGTGGGGTGGCCCCATCTCCCTGACGCCCCCATCTCAAGCCTGAGGGGTTGATTCCCTTGCCTCTCGACCTGACTCAGCGTTCCCCTCCCCTGGGGTTTTCTGAACTTGCTACTGCGGAAGTCCAGCCTGTGATTGTGCTTGTCTTGGACCATCCCCGCTGGAAAGACCACAACGATTCAAGACACCATTAAGGGTTCGGCAGGATCGATTCTGGTCACAAGCCGACAGGGCCTCGCAGAGAAGCCGCCGCGGGATTGCTGCCTGGGCGATTCCCTTCCAAGCGGATATGGAGACACCGCAGCTGCACGTGGAAGTTCAGGGTTGCCCGAATGAGCCTGACGCCGCTGGCTGAGCTCGAGGCGCCCCGGAACACCTCGGCCGGCCCGGGATTCGCTACCGCCCAAGCCCTTCGGCCGCCAACAAAGCCTCCAACACCGCCTGGCAGTCGCCGCTGCGAGCCAGCACCCGATCGGCGCCTGCGGCGCGCAGCGCCTGCTCGTAGTGCTGGCGGGCTGTCTCAGCGCCAGGCAGGCCCAAGTGGGGCGGAGCCACCGCCAGGCTCAGCCAGCGCTGATGCGGCAGCTGCCCACGGGCTCGAACCACGGTTTCCACATCGGCCACCGTATCGCCGAGATAGGCGACTGGCGGCCCGTCGGGCCCGAGCTCCACCCCGCCCCCTTGAGCCACCAAGCGGCGGGCAAGGGCGATCAAGCCGCGGGGATCGGGTTTGTCTGGCGCATCGCCCATGGCGATCAACGGGGGATCCGCAAGCCCCAGCCGCGTTTCCAGCACAAACCGACAAGAGGGCGGTTCGGCGCCACTCACAAAGCCCCAGGCGATGCCGCTAGCCGTGAGCCGCTCGAAGCAGGCGCCATCGAGCAGCAGCGGTTCGTCGCCGATGAAGCCCCGCCATTGCGCTGGATCGCCATCGGGGTCGCCGCCGAAGTAGAAGCCGCCAAAGACCTCCACCAGCGCGGGAAAAGACGGCTCCGGGGTGCGATCACCTCGATCAGCCCGATGGCGGCGGATCAGTTCGGCGGAGGCGTGCCAATCGTTGTTCCAACATCCCTCGCTCTTCAGGCCATCGATGGCGCCCGGCTCGGGCCGCCAGCCGCAGTAGTGATGCACCGTCTCCGCGATGGCACGGCGGTAACTGGCGCTGACATCGCGGATCACGCCGTCGATGTCAAAGAGCAGGATGGCGCGGGGGCTCAGGGCTGTAGCGGGAGCTGGTGGTTGGAGGTTAAGCGGCGCGGGGCGGCCCCGACCACCCGGCGGCTGGAGGCGCTGCTGGGCTGAACCCGGCGCAGCCCCAGATCGATCGGCGATCGGGCGGTGCGCCAGATTCCCACGTCGGCCAACCTTGCGGCGTGGACAGGGTCAGGGAGGGGATTGTGGGCCCCTTGTCGCCGGCGTGGTGGCGGTCGGATGGGGCCGCCCCAAGCTCTCGGAGCGACATGGCAGATCCGCTGTGCCGCGATGCACCCAGGAGGTTCGGCGCATGCACAATCAAAACCTTGCGGGGGTGTGGCCCCACGCTGGTAGGGTGTTGGTTTGCTCCTCACTCTTGAGCGCCGAGACCATGACAGCTGCCGAGCGCGCCGCAGACACCGCCGCGGTCGCCGCCGTGGAGGAAGGGGAAGAACTGCCTCTGGCCTCCGAACCGGTGCCAGCACGGCCGGTGCTGCGGGGTGCCAACGCTGCTCTGGCCACTGCCACCATCGATGAAGATGGCGTGCCGTCGGGCTACACCCCCAAGGCCGATGAAGGGCGCTTCCTGCTCAAGATTCTCTGGTTGCCCGACAACGTCGCCCTTGCGGTTGATCAAATCGTCGGCGGCGGTCCCAGCCCACTCACCGCCTACTTCTTCTGGCCCCGGGAGGATGCCTGGGAAACCCTGAAAGGCGAACTGGAAGCCAAGAGCTGGATTACCGATAACGAGCGAGTGGAAATCCTCAACAAGGCCACCGAGGTGATCAACTATTGGCAGGAGGAGGGTCGCGGCAAGTCTCTCGAGGAGGCCAAGGCCAAGTTCCCCGACGTCACCTTCTGCGGTACCGCCTGAGCTGCTGGCGGTCCTTGGCTCGCCGCCAGGACCGCTACGGAGGATGGCCTAGATCCATGCATGGAGATCTGAAGCCTTCCTCATAGATGTTCACCCCTGAACCCCTGGCGACCGCGCTGCTGGATGCAGCGGCTGAATGTCGTCGCCCCCTGCGCCTAGTTGCTGCACTACGCCTGCATCAGCGTGGGGTTAATTGCGTATTCGCGATGAGTCTGCTGAGGCATCAGCCTGTTCTTAGGCACTCTTGATCCGCCTGGGCGTGATGCGAACGCGTCATGGCCTGCTCCACCTGGTTGGAATGCCTGGAGATGCCACGCGATGAATTTCCTGTCCGGCTTCTAGACACACGCCGGGCAGGGAGGGGACACCGCTCAGACCATGCGTGCTGGGGGACCCGTGTCGGGTCGAAATCCGCTTCACCCTTCCTCAGCCGCCACTTCTTCAGCCGCCACCGCTGTGCCGCAGCGCCCCAGCAATCGCCTGCAGCGACCAGGTGAGCAGACCCCAACCTGCCCCCAGCAAGGTCCCCCACCACCAGGTGCTGCTCCAGAGACGATCGCCAGGACGGCTGGTGTCGTCGGCACCGGTGGACGGGAGCTGCCAGGCCAGCTGCAAGGAGGCGTAGATCACCAGCAGCACCCAGGCAGGCACGCTCAGCTGGCCGGGTAACCCCACGCGGAAGCCGAGTTCGCGCCACTGCAGCAGGCTCAGAGTGGCCGCCAGGCCGATCAAGGAGGCCACCGGTCCGGCGGAGCCCCCCCAACGCCGTAGCGTCATGCCGCTTAGCCGGGCGGAGAGCACCGCCAGCGCTTGCGTTGCCAAGCCCGTAAGGGAATAGCGCAACACCACCTGGTTGAGGGGCAAGGGGCTGGGACCCAACAGAATCAACAGCAGCAACACATGGGTGAGGGCCTCGCCGCCGCGGGCGTGCAACCAGGGGGCGGTGAACCAGCGCCAGGCCAAACGCGGCTCGCCGCTGCTGGGCAAACTGAGCAGCGCCCGACGCCGTAGCCGCCGCAACGGCCCGCTGGTCCCAACCTGCAAGGCCAACAGCGTCACCGCCAGGGTGACACCACCGCTCCAGCCCCAGCTGTCCAGCAGTGTGCGATCCAGCTGGGCCGCCGCCCAGGTGAGCACCAAGCTGACGCTGAAGCCGAGGGCCAGACCGGGGCCCATGGTGGTGAGCTCCTCGGCCAATCCTCGCCAACGGCGCGAGGTAGGACTGGGCCCCGGGGCGACGGGCGGCTCCTCCGCAGCCGCGGAGGACGCCAACGGCGCGGCTCGCTCGGCGAAGCCGTCTAGAGCGATGCGCTCCCGGGTCTGCAGCGGTGCGGTTGCCGCGCCACGATCGCCGGCCCAGCTCAGCAGGGCTTGTCCGCCAGGCAACGGTTCCGCATCACACGAACCCGCCGCCGCAGCCTTGACGGTGGTGTTGGGTTGGAGGCCCGTGGCCACATGGACCAGATCTTGCAACTCGCCCAGCACCGCAGGGGCATAGGTGCGGGCCAACAGGGCACACAGCACCTCCACGGCGGCGGGAGAGGCGGGCTGGGGCTGGCGCAACAACTGTAGAAACTGGGGCTGGCCAGCCAGATCCCGCAGCGGAGCCTTGAGGGTGTCTTGCTCGCCAAGCAGATCGATCAGCCGGTTGGCGAGGGCGGGGCCACTGGGGGGAAGCCAGCGATCGACCGTGATCCAACGGCGCAGCTCGTGTCCGAGCTCCTCACCCTTGCCCATCCAGCAATCCGAAGCGTCCTGAGCTTAGGGAGCTGGGCCGAATTGGCTTCCGCGACGACCGCCCCTGGAAGGGGGGAGATCCGGCACCCGCAGGGGTGCCGATGGCGGATGTAGCGCTGCTGGCCAGTGTGGTTAAGCAGCGAGGGCTGCCCTGGCCTCTCGGGTTCAACACCCTGGCGCAACCACGATGATTTGATTTGATTTGAGTTGATTTGATTGGATTGGAATGGATTGGATCGTATCGGCGGGGGCTGTGCCTGTGTTGAAGGCCAGGTCTGCCTGAAAGTTTCTCTGGTGAGGTCTCAAGGCTCAGGTTCGGCTGCATTCAAGGGGATCCCGCAGAACCTGACGCAAGTTTTGGTGGTAGCGAGGCCGTGAGACCAGGCCGGTGGAGAGGACTTTGAGGCAACCCTGCGGTTCTGGCCATTCAGGTGCTCACCGGGCTGTGGATGGGCTGGATTGACCTGCCTGGCTTGGCACATCCGCGGCATCACCGCCCTGGCGTCCGCCTTCGTGGCAGTGGGGGCTCTGATGCGGCTGGGAGGCCTGGGCTGAGGAGGACTGGCTGCCAAGGGGGCGCCTCGCGGGGCAGGCAACACCAGCAGCAGGCGGTTGCCCTCCGGGTCGAGCAGCCAGGACTCTGCGCCGAACGGTTCCTGGCGCGGCGGATCTTCTGAAGTGGCACCCAGATCCAGAGCCGTGCTGATTCAGGCCTGGAGCACGGCAAGGGCGCCCGGCCCATCGGCCTGACCGTTGCAGACACAGCGCCAGGCGACCCTGCCGGCGGAGCTGCGGCCGGCCACGCCATGCGCCAGTGCGCGGCGCTCAAGCCCTGCTGCGGCGCAACGCCCAGCAGAGCGCCATCGAACGGCTACAGAGCGAGGGATCGTCGGCGGCCAGCACAAGCGAGCTGGTGATGGTGGTGGCCTTTGGCTCGGGCATCCCGAGCTGAACGGCAGAGGGATGCGGGAGGGCCCACCTCCCATGGGGCTGTGAAGCAACCTGCGCCTGGCGATACAGCTCCGCAGAAGCCTTCGACGTGGCTTTCGGGCGAAAGGCTCTCAGAGCCACTGATGTCAGCAACTGGGGATCAACGTGGCTGAGCTGTTGCCACATCAGCCGGTTCTGTTGTGAAAAAAAGCTGAAGCACTGCCGCGAGAGGTCCCGCGAATACTGATATGTTTGCTCTGCATTGCGAGGAGGTTGACAAATCCACGACGCACTGATAAAAAAAGTTTGCATTCTTTCTTTGCGAACAATGACCGAAGGCTTCGAAAAAGGGCTCCCAGCAGGCACAGGAGCTTGGGTTTCCCGACTGACGACCGCTACGGGTGCCCTTGCGGCACTAGCCCTGCTCCCGACGGCTGGTAAGGCCGCCGTGGTTAAAGTCACGAACAATCCCATCAGTCTCGCGTTTTCAGCAGGAGATGGAGCGAACGCAAATTGGGATGTCGACGGCGACGGGAACATTGATTTTCAATTGCTGAACTACTTTTACGACAACAGTTACAAAACTATGTATCTTATGAGTTACTCACTTCAGGGCAGAGGATTTGTAGGTAATTATTGGTGGCAGGATAAGGTAAAGGGCCTAGCAGATTCTTTCCTTGTAGGCCCCGTATTGGCGAGTAACGTTTGGGGGCGTGATAACCAGTATGATAGAAGGATTATGAGTACATCCTATGGCGATATCGCCATTGGGCCTGGTGTTACATCTTTTGTTAATGGTGATAATTATTTCGGATTCCGCTTTAACAAGGGTGGTTCTATGCACTATGGTTATGGAATTATGAATATGGACTTGAGCGCGTTGTCGGTCACGATTTCCAAATGGGCCTACCAAGATGTTCCCGATCAATCCGTGCATGTTGAACCGTTCAACTCTGCCCCAGCTGTTCCCGGCCCCATCGGACTTTCCGTCCTAGCTGGTGGAGCTGCCTGGACCCGCAAGTTGCGCAAGCGCGTCAAAGCGGCGGCGTAGCATTCCGGCGAGGTTCGCTCCAAACGAACTGGATAAAATATAGGCGGGCGAGTAAACTCTCCCCGCCTTTTTGTTGTATTCCCATGGTATTCTCTATTCTCTTCTTCTGCATCTGATGGCCAACAAAGTGCTGCTGCTGGGCTGGGATGCTGCCGACTGGAAGATCATCGGTCCGCTGCTGGATGCTGGTCGGATGCCGAATTTGGAGCGATTGGCCCGTTCCGGCGTCGTGGGCAATCTCTCTACGCTGTATCCAGTGCTGTCGCCGATGTTATGGACCTCCATCGCCACC
>JBKCTK010000349.1:0-5623 GCA_046319055.1 Synechococcaceae cyanobacterium | reverse complement strand
GTGCCGGTGGCCGCGTGTGGGGCCGGCGGCGTGGGATGGCCGACCTCGATGGCCCCCTCATCGAGGCTGAGCATGTCGAAGATCAGGGGCGCCTGATCCTGCAGCCGCAGGCTCTGGCCCAGAGGATCGAGGTCGATGATCTCCGCTTGCACGAAGGTGACGCCGGCAAGGTGGCAGAGCCGGCCCAGATCGATGCTGGCTGCGTCAGGTGCCTCGCGCCCCGCGATCAGGGAGGGCACCAGGCCCGAATAAAGAGCCCGGGGCTCGCGGCTCACCAGGGTGATGCGGGTCTGCGGCGGGCGCAGGTTGGGCATTAGCACCCAGCTTCGCAGCACCATGGCGTGGCAGTGGCCGCCGCCCGCCAAAACCAGGTGACGGGAGGGCCGGGGGGCGGCATCGGGCTCGCGGCCCGGCATCGCGGCTGGGGCGGTTGGGGACTCCTGATCAGCAACAAAGTTCCGCGGAGCCAACGATCACTGGAGGCGGAATGCGGACTGGGTCCCAGGAGCGGCCAAAGGCGAGGCGCCGGCAGCCAGTTCTTGCCATGGGTGATGAAGCATGGCTCTGAGGCGGGGCTTTGTTGCTGATCAGGTCGGAAGTTGGGGCGGCTCCTGTAGAGGTCTTGGTGGCTGCCGCCGTTCTGAGCGGGATGATTGCTGCCAGCCTGGAGCCGGGCGCGGACGACGCCGTGGCGGACGATCCCCCAAAAAAAGCCCAGTGACGGAGTCACCGGGCATGGGGGCTTCTTGTGGTGTGGTTGTGGAGGCTGTGGACTGGATCAGCCCAGGCCCACCTGAGCCAGGATGCCTTGGCCGGTGAGGACCTCGGTGGCGAGACCGATCACAAAGCCCAGCATGGCCAAACGGCCATTCCAGGTTTCAGCGAAAGCAACGAAGCCGAAGCGGGGTGTGGCATCAGTCATGGTTCGCAGGTTGTTGCGGAACTTTGCTCATCTTAACAGATCGTGAAGAGGTTGGGGTGGGGCGTCGCTCCCGGTGCGGTTCGGTTTCCACGCTCCTCGCTGGGGCCTTGTGGTCGCATTAGGGACGGCGTGGCCGCGGGCCTTGAACTTCCCCCGGACACGGTGTCCGCGCCGTGAGCGATACGCGAGGCCTGCTGCCACGCCGTCCTGGTGTGGTCTTCCGCAAGTCGGGTGTGGATGCCGCTTCAGGGGCGGCCCGGCGGGCGGTGGTTCGACTCCGGATCAGCAGCGGTGCTCCCCACAACACAGTGGCGAGCGACGTGGCGCACAGAGTGGTGAGCGACGTGGCGCGCTGCTTAGCGAGCTTTTCAGCAGGCCTTGAGCATGGGCACGTTCAGCGATGTAGTCCAACACCCAGGCTTGCTGGGCCAATCGTGAGCATCAGCGCCCATGAATCTCCTCAGCTCCCGGGAGGTTGCCCCAAATCGCTTGGCCTCAGCAGCTTCTCGGTTCTCACCCCACAGAGCGGAGGGACGTCAGAGACTGATCTGGGTCATCAAGATCGCCAATGACTCTCATCAACGTTCGGAAGCTCCAGAACCTCGTGGTGCGTCCAGCTCAGCTGTTGGCGTAAAGATCACGCAGCGCCTGCAGCTCTGCCGCCGCCACCCCCCGCTCGGTGATCAGCCCGGTCACCAACCGTGCCGGGGTGACATCAAAGCCCGGATTGAAGGCCGCGCTGCCATCCGGGGTGAGCTGCACCGTGGTCAGCGATCCGGCTTCCGGGCCCGAGGCGATCCGCCCCTGGATGTGGGTGACCTCCCGCTCCGAGCGCGCCTCGATCGGGATCTCCGCCACCCCATCCTCCAGGGTCCAATCGATGGTGGAGGCCGGCAGGGCCACATAGAACGGCACGCCATTGTCATGGGCGGCCAAGGCCTTGAGGTAGGTGCCGATCTTGTTGCACACGTCGCCCCGGCGGGTGGTGCGGTCGGTGCCGACGATCACCACATCCACCTGTCCGTGCTGCATCAAATGGCCGCCGGCGTTGTCGACGATCACCGTGTGGGGGATCCCCTCCTGGCCCAGCTCGTAGGCCGTCAGGCTGGCCCCTTGGTTGCGGGGCCGGGTCTCATCCACCCACACATGCAGCGGCAGGCCGGCCCGGTGGGCCTTGTAGATCGGCGCCAGAGCCGTGCCCCAATCGACCGTGGCCAGCCAGCCGGCGTTGCAGTGGGTCAGCACCTGCAGCGGCGTGCCTTGGCGCGCCGCCGGGCGCTGCTCGAGCAGCTGCCGGAACACCGCCAGGCCGTGGTCGCCGATGGCGGATCCCATCGCCACATCCTCCTCCGCGATGGCGGCCGCCTCCTCCCGGGCGGCGGCCGCCCGCTGCTCGGGGGGGAGCGGCGCCACCCGATCGCGCACCCGCTCCAGGGCCCAGCGCAGATTCACCGCCGTGGGCCGCGTGGCCTCCAGCCGCTGGAACGCGGTCGCCAACGCCCCATCGCCCGGGTCGTCCTGGAGCGCCAGCATCAGCCCGTAGGCCCCCGTCACGCCGATCAGCGGCGCTCCCCGCACCACCATCGTGGCGATCGCGTCGGCGGCATCGGCGCAGCTTTGCAGCCGGCGCGTCTCGAAGCGATGCGGCAACTGGGTCTGATCGATCACCCAGACCGCGTCGCCGTCCTCCTCGAGCCCGATGGTGCGCCAAGCCTGGCCGTTGATGTTCACGCGTCGCCGGGGGAAAAGCCCTCCCATCCTCAGCCCTGCGGAGGCCGCGGCTGGTTGGAAGCCCGCTGCCGCCATGAGCTCCGCGCAGGCGGAGCGGCGCTTCGAGCGCTCTGGTGCGGGTTCGCCCCGGTCTAAGGCTTGGGGTCTGGCTCCAGCCCAAGCCCAAGCCGAAGTCCAAGCCGAAGTCCAAGCCCAAGCCCAAGTCCCAGCCGAAGTCCAAGCCCAAGTCCTGGCTCATCGCCCCGATCCCGGCGGGTCTTGGCCGATGGTCTCCGGGGCATCGCCGTGGCTTGCGCTCCGGCCCCGACCGATCGCTCCGGCTGTACCGCCGCCGCTCCCTGGACCATCGATCCGCCGGTAGCCGAACCAGTCGGGCCGCAGCGGTTCCGGCGGATGCGGCCCCGCGCCGGCCTCCCGCTCCAGATGCACCCACCAGCCCTGGAGCTCCCCCACCGCCAGGCAGTCGTCCACCGCGTGCAGATCATCCTTATGCCGTTGTTCCGCCTGGGTGAGCAGGGTGCGCCGGGCTTTCGCCTTGGCGGCTTGGGGGGAATGGGCCACGAACAGCCCGAAGGCGTGCTGTTCCGCCATCTGGGCCGGGTCGTAGCCGCCGATGTTGACGAACCAGAGCCGCTCGGAGGCGATGGCGGCTGCGCGGCGCAGCCGCACCCGGAAGCCCTCCAGCCGCTCCAGTCGCACCCAGCTGTCGATGTGCAAACCGCGGCGATGGCCGCGCCACTGGCGGCGCAGCGCGGGGATGGTGGCCTCCAGGCTGGTGCCCACCACCAGTCGCACATCGTGCTGTTCGATCAGGCAGCCTGCGGAGCGGCCCCCGAGCACCACCAGATACAGAGCTGGCTCTTGGGCGTCGGGTTCGCCACCAGCCTGGGCGGCCTCGGCGTTGCCAGGCATGGCGTCGGCAGACACAGCCGGGGAGGGATTGTCGCTGGGGGAGGGAGCTGGATGGACCACGATGCCGGCGCGATCAGCGAGGAGGCAGGCCCGCGTTGGCTCCCCTGGCGCCGGGGGAGGGGGCCGGCATCGGGGCTGTGCTGGGCTTGATGAGGCCGTCGGGGCGGGTGGGGAGCCTGGGCTTGGAGATTGCCATCGGTGCCTTCACAACCGGGGGGGCGTCTGGCAGGGTCGCCTCCAGCTCCCGGGGATCACACCGCATCAGCCGCCGCGCGATGACGGGATCCAGCTCGATGCCCTCCGCTAACAGATCGGGTTGCAGCTTGTTCAGGTGCAGGGCCGCCTTGTCGAGGCGCAGCTGGGCCTCGTCCAGGGCGCTTTGACGCCGTTGGCGCAAGAGTTGCCGCTGGGCCAGCCGCCGCTGCCAGGCCATGAGGGAATCCTGGAACCGCTGCCGGTCGAGCTCCGCGTCCTCGCGGGTATAGCGCTGCAGCGTGGCCTCATTCGGGCGGGATGGCAGCGTCGGCAGGGGCGGCTCACCGCTGGCGCGCAGGTTGGCCAGGTCGCGTTCGGCCTGCCGCAGATTGCGCAGGCTGACCTGGAGTGCGCTGCGCTTCTTTCGGCAACGGGCCAGGGCCTGAGCGAGCAGGCGTTGGTGCTCTTGGCGGCGTTGAAGTTCCTCCCGGCGCTCGACCGCCAGCTTGGCCTCGATCGTGCCGAGGCAGTGCTGGTATACCAATGGGCGCAGCAGCGGCAGGTCTTCCAGGTCAGCCCGTCGCTGGCAGCGAGACCTCCCGGTATCACTCACCTGGGGCGCGGAGCCGGAGCAGGCCGCCAAGAGCAGCGTGGACACCATGGCCGCGCAGCCAAATGCCCTGCGGATCCCTCGCCGCGCAGCCATCGTGGCTGTCCTCCTCAGGCGCTGCTGAGCCGCACCTTAACCAGTTCCGCGCGGGCCGGGATCGCTCCTTGGGGGGCGGAAGTCGAGCAACAGCACCACGCGGGTGCGGTCGCTGCGGTTCCAGGCCTCGTGTTCCGCTGTGTCGTCGAACACCAGGCACTCCCCCTCTCGCCAGCTGCGCACCTCTGAGGCCACCCTCAGGCCGCAGCTCTCCGGCACGATCAGGCCCAGATGGCAACGCAACAGGCCATCGGGATAGCCGGTGTGGGGGGCGATGTGGGTGCCGGCGGCGAGGGAGGAAAAGCCAGCGGATACCAAGCCGGGGATCTGGCGCAGGGCGTCGCTGGTGTTGGGGCAGAGGGCGCAGTTGCGGGCGATCGGCACCCCCAGGGCGAACAGGCCGAAGGTGTCCCAGCCCTTGCCCTCATACAGATACTTCTCGGGCCAGGCGATGAAGGCACCCGAGCGCAGCCCCTGCAGTTCCGCCAGGATCTCAGGCCAGCGCTGGCGCAGCACCCGGGTGAAGGGAAACTCCTCCGGGTCGTAGAACCAGGCTTCATGCCGCAGTTCGGGCAAGGCCCTGCCGTGGCGCTGGCGCATCAGCCCCAAGGTGGTGGCCAGGGCTTGGCCCCACTGACGCGGCCCGCCGAGCCGCCCCAGCATCTGCCAAACGAACACCACCCACTGCCAGCCCCGGCCGATCTCCTGGGCCAGGTGCCGCAACAGCCGCGTCAGGCGACGCCGGCAGGACCTGGAGGCGGGGGGGGACGACAGGGGATCGGGCATAAACCGCGATGGGCCGCGCAATGAACAGAACCCGGCAGCCGGGAAGCCCGGCATTTAAGCAGCGAAGCACTTGCAGCAGCTCCGCGCCGGCCTGAAGGCCAGCGCACCGCCGGCCAGTCGTCATGCCGAAAGAAGCATTACCAACTGGCGAGTTGGCTGTCGAAGCGGTTGAAGCCGCAGAGCTGGGCGGCGCGGCGATACGCCGGCAGGAAGCGCTCCCAGCGAAAGCTGCGCGGGTCGTAGCGGCTGCGGCTGCGATCCACCGCCGCGTGGGTGGTGAGCCGTGGGAAAGGGATGGCGTAACGGGCTTGCCAGAGCAACACCTGGGCCGCGGCGGTCCGGTACTGGGCGGGGGTATAGCCGCTGTGGCC
>JBKCTK010000348.1:0-14154 GCA_046319055.1 Synechococcaceae cyanobacterium | reverse complement strand
TACGCACTTCTGGAGGCTCGAAACAGAAGAAGCACGGCTCACTCCATAACCGAGATTCTGTGCTGCCTACCCCCTGGCTTGGGCTTGCCGTCGTCCTGGCTCGTCCACAGCTTTTTCAGGAGTCCCTTATTATGCCTCCAGGCCAGAGTTCCGTCACATCGTGTTTACGGGTAATACTTGGTACACCATGGGCTACAGGAGGCTGTTCCCGGGTTGTCGCTGGCGAGCGATTGAGCTCAGTACCCGTTCGGCGCGACGGTATGGCGGTCAAGGCCATATCAATGCCTCGGTGGCCGATGCTGATCAGCATCTTGAGCCCGAGTCGGTTGATCTGGTGCTGTTCACTGGTGTTTTCGGTTATGGCCTTGATACGCCAGATGATCTTGAGAAAGCCATGGATGGCTTCTATCGTTGCTTGCGAAAAGGCGGCGAGATGCTATTCAGCTGGGACGACGTTCCTGACCACATGCCTTTTGATCCGCTGACATCACCGACATTTGCAAAGTTAGAGCGCATCAAATTCCCTCCACTCGATACCGACATCATCCGGACTTCAGACTCATGGAATAAGACGTGGATATTCCTGAGGAAGTGTTGATCACTATCACTCGATCTGGCCACTGGAGTTATCTTCCAGTGAAGGCGTCTCCTCGGGCTTGAAGTCTTCCCGCGGGCCTCATCGATGGGCTTCGGCAACCTTCGTAGCCTGAGGCCCATCCTTGACAGTCACTCAACTAACGCCGTGTGAGGTTGCGCAGCTTGCGGAGCGCCTTGAGCTCTACTTGCCGCACCCGCTCTCGCGACACCTCGAGATGGCGACCAATCTCCGCCAGGGTGAGGCGCTCATGACCATCCAGACCAAAGCGCAGCGCCAACACCTCCCGCTCCTGGGCGGTGAGGTGGCTCAGCCACCGTCCCAGCTGCTCGTGATGCATGCCCCGTTCCACTTGATCCAGGGGTTCTTCCGTGCTGGAATCGGCGATCAGATCTCCGAGATAGCTACGTCCTTCATCGGCGTGGACCGGCGCATCGAGGCTGGAGGTGGTAAGGGATTGCCGCAGCAGCGAATCCAATTCATCCAGGGGCATGTTTAGGGCTTCGGCAATCTCCCGTCGGCTCGGCATGGCGCCAAGTTTATGGGCCAAGTCCAGGCTCACCCGGCGGATCGCCATGAGGCGCTCGCTGAGGTGCACCGGCAGACGGATGGTGCGGGACTGGCAGGCAATCGCGCGGGTCATGCTCTGACGAATCCACCAAAAGGCGTAGGTGGAGAACTTGTAGCCACGGGTGGGATCGAACTTTTCGACGGCACGCTCCAGCCCCAGGGAGCCTTCCTGGATGAGATCCAGAAGCTCCATGCCTTTGCCCTGGTATTTCTTGGCAACGCTAACCACCAGCCGCAGGTTGGCCTTCATCATCCGTTCCTTGGCCCGACGGCCAATCCGAATGATCTTGCGTTCCTGCTGGGTGTAATCGTCGCGTGAAGTTTCGACGAGGGTCATCATCGCCTGAACCTGGTTGCCAAGCTCGATTTCTTCAGCAGGGGTGAGCAGGGGCTCCCGGCCAATGGAGGCCAAATACCAGGTCATCGAGTCGCCTGAACGGCGACTACTACTTTCGCCCGCCCAAACCGAGGAGGCCGACATGACACACGCCTAACGATTTCTGAATATCCCTGCTCCGGAGCCGATTCCGACGCAACTTCAGCAACCCTTTAGATTTCGCCTCGCAAATCAACACACAGACCAGCAGTACGCCTGAATGGGGAGCCAAGATAATTTTGCCAAAAGCGGCGACATGTAGGGATTCGTTAATTGTTGGTCACCTAATTCTGGCAGCCCTTTCCCCTGCCTCCAACCGCTGCGATGGTGTCGATTTCCTCACAAGGGCCAGCCAAGACAGCGCCCAGCTCCGCCGCTACTGCCATCGGTGTGGCCCCGCCTGCCCCCCACCGGCGCTCGGCGCGGCAACCCGCCAAGGCATGGTCCAGAACGGCCACCGCAAGATGGGTGGCCTCGATGGTCGCCATGGCAGCACCCAGCAGGGCGCCATGGGCCGCGGCATAGCCGGCGAGCACATCCCCCAGTCCGGCGCGCGCCGCCGCGGCACTGGCCGCCAACATTTGCCAGGTTGTGCCATCCGGGGCAGCAACCACGCTGCGGGCCCCCTTCAACAGCACAGCCGCCCCGCTCAAGCCAGCAGCCTCCCGCGCCGCCCGCAGCGGTGGCCATTCCGCCAACGCGGGAAACAGCCGGCCGAACTCACCCGCGTGGGGCGTTAGCCAGGTGGGCCCGCGGCGTTGGCGCAACCACTCCAGCGCCCGCCCCCCCGCCGCTCCCAGCGCCAGCCGATTGAGCCCATCGGCATCCAGCAGCACCAGGCCCCCAAAGCCGGCCAGCTGCTGCCAACGCGCCTGCTCGGCGGATCCCTGAGGATCTGGACCGATCCCTGGACCGATCAAGACCGCGTCGAGACGCTCCAGCCAGGTCTCGGCCAGGTTGGCAAGCCGGACTCGGCCATCGATGTTGGCCTGATCCGGGGGCTCCACCACCACATGGGGCATCACCTGCCACAGGCTCGCGGCCAGCTCCGGAGGCAACGCCGCCCGCAGGCTGCCGCAACCACTGGCACTGGCCCCCAGAAGGGCCAGATGGGCGGCACCGAGATAACGCTGGCTGCCCGCCACCACCAGCAAACGACCGCGGCCATATTTCGCTGTGGCCGGATCCGGCCGCGGCCGGGGGGCTTCGCGCTGATCCTTCGGCCAGAGGCCGATCGGAGTTTGCCAATCCAGACCATGCAACAACTGGGGAGGAAAGCCCAGGTCGATGCGCTCCAGCTGACCTACCCAGCGCAGAGCCGTGTCCTGCACCAACCCCTGCTTGATCAGCCCCAGGCACCAGGTGCGGCGTGCCGTGGCGGCCGATGCGCCCAGTGGCCGACCTCGATCGGCGCACAGACCGGTCGGCACATCGATCGCCTCGAGGGCCCCAGGCCGCTGGCGCTGGCGTTCAGCCAGCAGCGCTTGCAACGCCTCCCCAGGCGCACGGTTCTGACCGATGCCGAACAGCGCATCGATCCAGAGGCTGGAGTCCTCCGGCTCCGGCGGCGCGGCCAGCTCGGGAATGCCAAGCCAGCGGGCATGGCGACGATGGGCCTCGGTGAGCGGTTTGAGCCGCTCGAATGGACACCAGATCCGCACTGAAACGCCAGCAAGAAACAGCTCCCGCGCCACCACAAGACCATCACCGCCGTTATGGCCCGGCCCCACCAGCACCACAACGGCATCGGCCTGCCGCGCTGGCGACGGCCTATCGCCCAGCCCCTGCAGCAGCCGGCGACTCACCGCCAAAGCCGCTTTCTCCATCAGCGCTTCCACCGGTAGCCCGCTGGCGAAAAGGCTGGCTTCCAGCTCCGCCATCACCGCGGAGGTCACCAACAGGTGCTCGGCATCGCGCGGCGGCCATTCGTGGCGGCTTGGGGCATTTCGGGGAGGCCTCTCGATCGGCATGGCCGCGTTGAACGCTGGGGGTGGATGCCACCAGTGTCAAGGATGGTGTCCACAGCTGCCCCTGGGGAATGGCGTGATGTTTCGGACACCCCCTGTGTCAGGAAAGAAGTCCACTCCCGGAGGGATCCCGAGACATCCGTAATAGCCCTGCCTGGACTGGCCGAACCGCAGATTGCACAACGCCTGGTTGGCCTCAGATTGGTCGCGCGACATTGATCATCAAAATCCCAGATCCACCCTCAGATCGGCAAGGCAGGAGGAGGGGTGGCCGAAGCGAGGCACCGCGTGGTGGCATCCTCCAAAGCAGGACCTGATCAGCAACAATGCGCTTCATCAGAGGAAGGCGTTCTCACGCCTGGCAAGAACGGGCTTCCGGCGCCTCGCCTTTGGGCGCTCATCTGTGCCAGTCAGCATTCCTCAGCCAGTGATCGTTGGCTTTGCGGAGCTTTATTGCTGATCAGGAAGCAGGCAGGTCGGCGACGGCCCGCAGAAGCTCAGCAACCGACCCGGCGTGCACCAGCCTGTCAGCGCTGCTGGGGCCCTGCATCCCTTGGCGGCTTCACAGCGGTTGTGGGCTGGGTCGAGGTTCCTGACGGACAGGTTTCTGACGCACAGATTTCTGACGCGCAGGTTTCTGACGCACAGGTTGAGGCAAGTCGGTCCTGGGCGATCAGCGCTTTGCTTGACCGCTCCAGCGGCACATCACTCCAGATTCAGCGAAGACCTCAGCGATGGGGTGCCTGGAGCAAAGCTCTGTCGCAGGGGGCGCTTCTACGATGCCGAGAAGACAACGGCTCTCGCATCGGTGAAGTCCATCGACATCGACGCTGGCGACGCTCCGCCAGCCGCTGTCGCCAGCGCCGCGGCTGCGGAGCGGCAACTGCGGAACTGGCCCGGTGACCACAAGGTGCTGGTGGGCCTATCCGGCGGGGTCGACAGTTCCCTGACGGCCGCGCTGCTGGTCGGGGCTGGCTGGCAGGTGGAGGGTCTGACCCTGTGGCTGATGAGCGGCAAGGGGGCTTGCTGCGCCGAGGGGCTCGTGGATGCGGCTGGCATCTGCGAGCAACTGGGCATCCCCCACCATCTGGTGGACAGCCGCGAACGGTTTCGCGAACAAATCATCGACCTGGTGGTTCAGGGCTATGGCGAGGGCATCACGCCCTTGCCCTGCTCGCGCTGCAACCGCATGGTGAAGTTCGGACCGATGTTGTCTTGGGCGCTCCAAGAGCGGGGCATCGAACGCCTCGCCACCGGGCACTACGCCCGGATCCGACCAGTGGGTACCGCTGATCCCCTGCCCCTGCCCATGGCCGCTGACGGCGACGGCCGGACCCAGCTCCTGCGCGGGCTGGATCGCAACAAGGATCAAAGCTATTTCCTCTATGACCTCCCCCAGGAGGTGCTCAACCGGCTGGTGTTTCCCCTCGGTGAGCTCACCAAGGCCGAAACCCGCGCCGAAGCCTCCCGCCTCGGGCTGCGCACCGCCGCCAAGCCCGAAAGCCAGGACCTCTGCCTGGCCGATCACCACGGCTCGATGCGCGCCTTCCTGGATGCCTATTTGGCGCCGCGGCGGGGGGAGATCGTGCTGACGAACGGCACCGTAGTGGGGCAGCACGATGGCATTGAGCACTTCACCATCGGCCAGCGCAAGGGCCTGGGCGTGGCCTGGAGCGAACCCCTGCATGTGGTGCGCCTGGATGGGGCCCTCAACCGCGTGATCGTGGCGCCCCGGGCCGAGGCCGCCCGCAGCGCCTGCCTGGTGGGTGCCGTGAACTGGGTGTCGATGAAACCGCCCAGCGCGCCGCTCGAGCTGAGCGTGCAGGTGCGGTACCGCAGCGAACCCGTGGCCGCCCGCCTGACACCGGTGGGCGCCACGGCATCGGACCAGGCCGCCGGGCGGCCCCACCGCTGCCGACTCGAGTTCCAGGAGCCCCAGTTCTCAATCACCCCAGGCCAGGCGGCCGTGTTCTACGCCGATGCGGTGCTGCTGGGCGGGGGCCTGATCCAGCCGGAGCCTTAACCGGCAACGGGGCGGCAGCCAAGCGGACAGGATCCGTGGAGGCTCACCAGTAGGGATCGGCCGCCAAGGCCACGGTGAGCACCCCGGCTCGACTGGGCGGAATCGTGGCGATGCAGGCGCGCACCACCTGCCCGTTCACCTCGATCTCGCAGGCGCCGCAACTGCCCCCCAGGCAACCCGTGGGAATCACCATCCCTGCCTCCCGCGCCGCCAGCAACCAATCCCGGCCGGGGGTCTCGCGGCTGGTGCGGCCATCGGGCCAGTGGACGGTCACGGAGGGCATGGCCAGCTGGTCTCGAAGCCAAGCGATTCTGGGGAGTGTCCCACCGACAAGGGTGGTTCGCCTTGGCGGCCCTGGCCGGGGGCGAACAGCCAGATCCCTACGGCGGACCCAGTCTGTTTCAGGCTCCAGCGCCGCCGCACCATGGGTTGCCGCGCTGATGGACAGCTCAAGCCAGCAGCGGCCCAAGATCCACGTGCTCTTCGAAGGCCAGCGCCAACCGCTCCAGCAGGGCCTCGCGCTGTCGTTGGTGGTGGGGTTGCGCTTCCGACAGGGGCCCCAGCCCGCGGCGATGGCGCAGCAGGTTGAGCCAGCGGCGACGCCATGGACCATTGTCGAAGATCCCGTGCAGGTAGGTGCCGGCCACCAAGCCGCCACGGGCGCCGCAAGGCTGCCACCAGCCAAGATCGGCGTCCCCGCTGAGGGGTGACGCCTCCGCCTCCGAGCGGCCATGGTGCAACTCGAAACCCTCCAGTTGCAGCGAAGGCCCCGGTGGCCAGAGCGACATCGCGCGGCGTTGGGCGGTGGTCTTGCCGGCGCCAAAGCGGGTCCGCAAGGGCAACAACCCAAGGCCTGGCTGGCCTGCCGCCGAACGCCGGGGGGCGTCCGCCTCACTGACCTCACCCTCGAGCCCCAACGGATCCAAAAGTTCGGCCCCGAGCATCTGCATCCCACCACAGATGCCGAACAGCTGGCCGCCGCCCGCGGCGTAAGCCCGCAGCGCCGCTGCGGTGCCACAACGTCGCAGCTCCGCCAGATCCCTCAGGGTCTGCTTGCTGCCGGGCACGATCACCGCAGCGGGCTGGCCCAGGTCCTCACCGGGATGCAACCAGCGCAGCTGCACGCTGGGCTCGGCCTCCAGCGGGTCGAGATCGGAGAAGTTGCTGAGGGAGGGGAGCCGCAACACCACGATCTCCAGTTCGGCGCCGCTCTTGCGCCCCCGCCGCTCCAGCAGATCGAGGGAGTCTTCCGGCGGGAACAGCTCCGCCAGCCAGGGCATCACCCCCAGCACCGGGATGCCGGTGCGGCGTTGCAGCCAGAGGCGGCCCTCGTCGAACAGTTCCCGGCGCCCCCGGAAGCGATTGATCAAGATGCCGCGGATCAGAGGGCGTTCCACCGGCCGCAGCAGCTCCAGCGTGCCGACCACCTGGGCGAACACGCCGCCACGCTCGATGTCGGCCACCAGAAGGCAGCGGGCCCGCAGGTACTGGGCCAGGCGCAGGTTGGTGAGGTCGCGTGCCTGCAGGTTGACCTCCACCGGACTGCCCGCCCCCTCCAGCACCAGCCGGCCCTGCGGGTGGGCATCCGCCAGCTGCGCCAGACCTTGGCGGATCGCCTGCCAGCCCGGGCGAAACCAATCCCGGTAGTAGTGCTCCGCTTGGGCCGTGCCCACGGAGCGGCCCAGGTGAATCACCTCACTGGTGCTGTCGCCGCGGGGCTTGAGCAACACCGGGTTCATCGCCACCCTGGGCTCCAAGCCGGCAGCCCAGGCCTGCAGGGCCTGGGAGTAGGCCATCTCGCCGCCGGCCGGATCCACCCAGGCGTTAAGGCTCATGTTCTGCCCCTTGAACGGCAGCGGTTGCTCGCCGCGACGCCGCAGCACCCGGCAGACAGCGGCGGTCATCAGCGTCTTGCCGGCGCCGCTGCTGGTCCCCAGCACCATGAGTGCTGGCCGGCGGGGCTGGTCCGATGGGGGCGGAGCGCTCACGGCAGACGCGGGCGATGGCGGCGCCAGAAGCCTTGCAGCCAGCGGAGGGGCCCAGCCCTGGGCACTTCGGCCGGCAGCTGCCGCAGCAGTTGCCGGCCCATGGGCGTCAGCAACACCCGGCGCGTCAGCCCCTGGCCATCCACCTCACGCCGCAGCACCCCAAGCCGAATCAACCACAGCAGATGGTCCTCGGCCCGTTGGGCCGACAGGGGGCCAAACCGCAGGGGTGCGGCGGCGTCCGCCGCCAGGGCTTCGGCATCGAGGGAGCGTTCGGCCAAGGTGGCGTAAAAGGCACGTCGAAAGGGCAGGCAGCGAATGGCATGGGAGGCCCGCTGCAGGGAACGGGCGGGCGAGATCAGGGCATCCATAGGCCCCATTGTCGCGAGCCGAGGACAGGGGGAGGGGGACAGCCATCGTCAGCGCCTGGTTCAGCTGGCTCAACCGCGCGCCAGGCCACAGGGAGGATGGCGGCTGGGGCCAGCGGTTGACCAGGCTGAGGCGGTTGCAGATCCGAGCGATGCTGTTGCTTGCCTCCGCCTCCCCGGCCCGCCGCCGCCTGCTGGAGCAGGCCGCCATCCCGTTCACCTGGCAGGTCAGCGGCGTCGATGAAGCGGCGATCCGCAGCCCCGACCCCAGCCAGCTGGTGCAAAGGCTGGCCCAGGCCAAGGCGGAGGCCGTTTGGGCGGCTCGCGGCTGGCCCACGCCGTGGCCAGCCGCCCGCTCCAGCGATTCCATCACGCCCGCAACGGGGCCGGAGCGGGGCCAGCCAGGTGCCACCGCCCCGACGCCCCCCGCACCCACCGCCGCCGCGGAGGGGGACCTGGCTGGGATCCAGGCGGTGCTCGGCTGCGACTCGCTGCTGTGCGTGGCGGGGCAGACCTTCGGCAAACCGGCCGATGCGCAGCAGGCCCGAGAGCGCTGGCTGCGACTGGCCGGCAGCCGCGCCGAACTGCTCACCGGCCATTGCCTGCTCTGGCCAGGGGGGCAGCGATGCGCCACCGTGGCGACCTCCGTGCTGTTCGCGGCGCTCAGCCCTGAGGAGATCGATCGTTATGTGGCCAGCGGCGAACCGCTGGCCTGCGCCGGAGGCTTTGCCCTCGAAGGCTTGGGCGGGATGGTGGTAGAGCGGCTGGAGGGCTGCTGGAGCAATGTGATCGGCCTCAGCCTGCCGCTGCTGCGCCAATGGCTCGCCCCGCTTGGATGTTCGCCATTGAGCGGTCCAGCGCCAAAGGCGGCATGCTGACGAGGATGCGGCAAGCAGGGGGGCGTTCCCCGCTTGCGCCAGCCTGGCTGCAGGCTGGCTCACCCTGCCTGTCGCGGTTCAATCGCGGCTGCGGCAGAGCGGGTCAGGCCCTGCAGAACCACGGTCACAACAGGGGTGATCAGGAACTACAGCCAACCACGCTCTCCTCGGGACATTTGCCCTCCGCATTGCCGGCCGGAGCGCCGGTTTCATCACCATGGGCCACAGGTTCCTGACGGGGCGCCTCCAGGGCTTCCTGGATGGGGTACGCCAGGACGGCGGGAAGGCTCGACCTGCTCCAGCTGGACAAGAATGATGAGCCATAGGCAACCGACGTAGGGAGCCAGTTGCTTCTGAAATCGACCACGGGGAGCGCCGATCGCAATCGGTCTCATGCCGGGATCCAACCGGGGACCATGCTGCCGCCAAGGGCTTCACAGGGGCTGACTCTGACTACGGGCCCTCGCGAACCAAGAAGGGTAGTCAAGGAGACTCTGCTATGCACTTCAGGTTGTCATAAGAATGGGAGGCTGAGGCCGAGGCACCTAGACGACATCCCAGTTCTACTCCTATAGAGTCTCATTGATTCCTAGAGTCAACGCCGCACCCCCTTAAAGCCTTGACAGAACCTAGGCATTCCCAACAACAAAGGCATAGCCAAGTGCTCAAGACGCGAGGGGCCATCAAAGCCGCCAGATTAGCAACGGCACAATGATAGATATTTCAATCGTATCACCTGTTTACCAGGCCGAAGGAATCGTGCCGCACCTGGTAAGGAAAATTGCAGATGCCATGGAGGAACTTGTCGACTCTTATGAGATCATCCTTGTCGAAGACAGGAGCAGGGATCGTTCATGGGAAGCCATTAGAAACGAATGCCAAAAGAATAAAAGGGTTAAGGGAATACGACTTAGTCGCAACTTTGGACAGCACTGCGCGATTACGGCAGGGCTAAGGCATTTTAGAGGCGATTGGATTGTTGTGATGGATTGCGATCTTCAGGATCAACCAAATCAGATTCCTGTACTCTACCACAAGGCTCTTCAAGGATTTGACGCTGTGTACGCCAGACGGCGCTCACGGAAAGACCCAAAGTCAAAGAGATTTTACTCTCGTTTTTTTATGCAATCTTTAACTACCTTACCGAGACAAAGCAAGATGCATCAATCGCTAACTTCGGAATCTATCACCATAAGGTGATTCAGGCCGTCCTGAGCATGAATGATAAAATACGATATTTCCCGGCAATGGTTCAGTGGGTTGGATTTAGCTCGGCAACTATCGATGTTGAACATTCTGCACGCCTGCAGGGAGAAACCACCTATGATCTAGGGAAAATGCTTCGGCTGGCAATCAATAACATCATCTCTTTTTCAGACAAGCCACTGCGCCTCGTGGCCCAAGCTGGACTCTTCGTGTCATTAATCGCTTTTTTGATCGGTATAGCCTACTTTGTGGGCTGCTTACTGGGAACCGTTAAAGTGGCCGGATACACAAGCTTAATCATATCGATATGGCTTACAGCCGGAATTAATATCTTTGTCCTGGGCCTGGTCGGCATATACGTAGGCAAGGCATTTGAAAAAGCCAAAGGCAGACCAATCTACATCATCGATGAGGCACTTAACAATGAATGAAGAGCTGTCCTACCTTGAATGGGATTCCAACTTTTTTTGGTATGCGAATAGGCAGATTGACTCTGCAACCAGAAATGCAACTAGAGGCAGAACTCGAGATAGCCCAGCAGCAAGGCTATAGCCTTGTCTACGTCTAGTCGAAAAATGAGGTGAGACAAGACTGCTCCGAGAACTTCTCGCTACTTGATGTTGGAGGACAAGTAAAATATTTGAAGACCCAAACAAGTTTCAGGAGTCAAGATGACCATCAAGCCCGGATTGCTCCATACACCGAGACTGAAGTGAACTCAGACATTCTCAGCCTGGTATACCTGAGTGGTCACCTCTCTCGATTTCGGATTGATCCTTTTTTACCAGTAGGCAGTTTTGAGAGACTTTATAGGACCTGGATCGCAAACACGCTTGAGCGAGCCCCTCGGGCTACGATTGTTGCCTCTTATGCAGAGGGCCGGGCTGTCGGGATGATCACCGCTGAATGGGATCAAGACACATGCTCAATAGGGCTTCTAGCTGTAAATCCATCCTATCAAGGTTTAGGCATAGGCACGCAACTACTCAAGCACGTTGAACGCCTGAGTGCAGATAAAAATATCTTTTCGCTTGAGGTCAAGACCCAGCTCTCGAATACTGGGGCTCAGACCCTGTATCTCAAAAACGCCTTCTCGGAAGTTCATCGTACATTTCTTTATCACGCACATCTTCTTCCATGCCAAAGAAGTAAATCACATAACTAGAAACCATGAGAATTCCCAAACGCCGAGGCGTATCACCTCAGCGGCAGGCCTATCCAGGCAATTCATAAAGTACTTGTCTGTTGGCGGCATCTCAAATGGCTTCTCCTATGGTTGCTATCTGGCAATGACCTGGCTTGGCGTCAATCCGCTCATGGGCATGACAGCCGTGTATGTTGTTGCCAGTTGCATCTCCTTCACGGCCAACAGGGCTTGGACGTTTAAATCGGATGCCGATGTCAGGAGCTCCCTTATAAAGTATATAACAATTCAGCTTCTCGGTTATGCAACTAACGTCGCGCTGTTTTCAGTCCTATATTATGCAATTGGGGTGCCGCACTACCTTGCACAGCTGGCGGGAATAGTGATCGTAGCCTTGGGGCTTTTCCTGTTAAGCCGCTACTATGTTTTTAGTTACTCAAGCAGGTAGCAGCCCAGTGTCTACTCCAATTTCAATCACACCATTTCCCGAAGATGCATTTAATTATCTTGCCAAAGCCGAAGGTAGGCATTGGTGGTTCCGCAGTCGGAATCAAATTATAATCTGGGCGCTCAGTGAGAAAGCCCAGAGCCTGAATAATTTTCTTGAAGTTGGTTGTGGCACCGGTTACGTGATCAGTGGTATTGCACGGGCATTTCCTTTACTGCGTCTGGAAGCCTCTGAATACTTTGAGGATGGTCTATTTTTTGCTAGGCAGCGGCTGCCAGAATGCACTTTCAGGCAACTGGATGCTACGGCCATGTCAGAACACGATGGCTATGGTAGCGTTGGCTCTTTTGATGTGTTGGAGCACATTCAGGCGGACCAGCTGGTGCTTGCAAATTTCAATCGAGCTCTGCGCAGAGGTGGGCTGCTGCTGCTCACGGTCCCTCAACACCCTTGGTTGTGGTCTGCCGCTGATGAGTATGCCCATCATGTGCGCCGCTACAAGCAGTCAGATCTTCTCCAGAAGGTCAGAATGGCAGGGTTTGATGTGGAATATTGCACTTCTTTTGTCAGCCTACTCCTGCCGGTCATGGCCTTGCAAAGAATAGCATCACGCAAAGCACCATATAACCCAGACTCTGAGTTTAAGATCAGTCCTTTTCTCAACAGCCTTCTGTTTCTTGTGATGCAGATTGAACTCCTACTTCTTAAACTTGGTCTACGGTTCCCAGCGGGGGGCTCTTTCCTGCTGCTTGCCCGAAAGCGATGATCCCATTCAACAAGCCCTACCTTACAGGCCGAGAGCTTCACTACATCTCCGAGGCCCACGCCCGCGGGCAACTTGCCGGTGATGGCTACTTCACTAAAAAGTGCAACGCTTGGCTTGAGCAAACAACAGGATGCCACAAGGCCCTGCTCACCCACTCCTGTACCGCGGCATTGGAGATGGCCGCCATCCTCGCGGATATCCAAGCTGGTGATGAGGTCATCATGCCCTCATACACCTTCGTATCAACCGCCAATGCCTTTGTTCTGCGTGGCGGTGTTCCTGTCTTCGTGGATATCCGCGAAGACACACTGAACATCGATGAACGTCTGATTGAAGCGGCGATCACACCCCGCACCAAAGCGATTGTTCCTGTCCATTACGCCGGTGTGGGCTGTGAAATGGACAGCATCATGGAGATTGCCAGGAAACACAATTTACTCGTGATCGAAGATGCCGCCCAGGGTGTCATGGCTTCCTATAAGGGCGTCCACTGGGATCGATCGGGGATCTCGGCTGCTACTCCTTCCACGAAACCAAAAACATCATCGCTGGTGAGGGGGGAGCCCTGCTGGTCAATAACCCAACCTTTGCAGAACGAGCAGAAATCATCCGCGAAAAAGGGACCAATCGTAGTCAGTTCTTCCGCGGTCAGGTTGACAAGTACACCTGGGTTGATGTCGGTTCTTCATATCTACCAGGCAGGGTCGCCTGAAAGTCTGTCCAGTTCGCTCTTGGCGCGCCTCCTGCGGCTCGGTTTGCTCCCAGGACCAGCCCATTCGCGATGCCCGAGACCACTGCACCCGCCATTGATTTCAGCGCCGACGCCGATCTGATCACCTTCCTCAAGGCCATCCCCGATGGCCGTTACCGCCGCGGGGTGCGTTACCCGCAGTGGTACCTGCTGCTGGTGGCCGTGCTCGGCATCCTCAGTGACTGCCGCAGCTCCCGTGATCTGGAGGCCTTTGCCGAGCGGCACCGCGAGGTGCTGAACCAGGCGCTGGGTCTGAATTTCAAGCGCTGGCCGTCGGACGCCACGTTCCTGTACCTGTTCAATAAGACTCACCTGCAGCAGTTCGGACAGGTGCTCCAGGCCTGGATAATCAGCCAGATCCCAGGCGGGGCAACGGCTCTGGAGCAGCTGGTCTGTGATGGCAAGACCTTGAAGGGTTCAGCGACCCTGACCGAGGACGGCCATCACCGTTTTGTCGCTCAGGTGACCGTCTACGCCCAGGCGCTGGGCGTCGCCCTGGCCCAGAAGAGCTACGACACCCACGCATCCAGCGAACGGACCGCCCTCAAAGAGCTGCTGAGCACGATGGATCTGGACGGCAAGCTGATCCAGGCGGATGCCCTGCACACCACGCAAGATTTTTTCGGTGGTGCCTCAAGCAGGGCGCCGACCTTGTCCTGACCGTCAAGACCAACCAGCCAAGGCTCCACCGCCAGATCAGCCGCCAGTTCGAGGGAAAGCGCCACATCCCTTTCACTGCAACGAATCAGGAGGAGAAGCATGGCCGTGACACGAGCTGGGAGCTCAGGGCCAAGGAAGCCCCCGATCACATCAAGGAAACCTGGCCCGGCAGCGCCTGGATCGTGGAACTGATCACCACGACCACGAAGCGCAACGGCAAGTGCAGGGTCACCAGGCACTACTTCATCACAACCATAAGGACGACGCCAGAAGGCTTGTGTCAGGCGCCATCGAAAACTGAGCCAGAGGCGACACGAAAACTGAGCCACCTGGAGGCCGAGGAAGGGGGAGCAGCAACCGCAGGCCAGGGACCATTGGTTCTGGCCGAGACGGACACGCCGATGCCATCAACCGGCG
>JBKCTK010000347.1:0-10583 GCA_046319055.1 Synechococcaceae cyanobacterium | reverse complement strand
GGCGTGTTGCGGGTCGGGGCGCTGGATGGGTCACCACCCTGTTCGGACGAGCAGGGGCCGGGCCGCTGGCAGGGGCGGGCGGTGAACCTTTGGACCACTGTGGCCAGCGAGGACCGCCTGCCGTTTGTGATGCAGGGCTATCCCTCCGTCTCCGCCTTGTTGGAAGCCAGCCGTCGCGGCGCCATCGATGTGGGCGTCGGCTGCATCACGGTGACCGAAGAGCGCCTGGGCCGCTACGACTTCAGCCTCCCCTTTCAGGAATCGGGCCTGGCGGTGATGGTGCGCACCAGCCGGCTGGCGGCCGGCAAGGCGCTGCTGTTGGCCCTGTTGGACCCCCAGCTGCTGCGGGTGCTGCTCGGCTATCTGCTGGCGATCGCCTTGATCAGCGCGGTGGTCTGGTGGGATGAACACCGTGCCAGCTGGGTCGGGAAGGGTTGGCGCCAGGCCCTGCGCAGTTATGCCCTCGTGTTCCAGGTGATGGCCACCGGTCCCGGCACCAATGTGATCGTGAGCCGCACCCGCGGCCATGGGCTGGTGCTGCTCAGCTGGGTGGTGCGGATCGTCGGGGCCTCGTTGATCGTCAGCACGATCACCTTGGAGGTGCTGCAGCAGCCTCCCCCGGCGGCCAGCTTGCCGCGCTCGTTGGACGACCTGGCGGGTCTGCGGGTGGCGGCTCGGCCGGGCAGCGTCAGCCAGGCGGTGCTGCGGCAGCCCCCGTTGGCGGGGCGGGTGCGGCTGGTTCCGCTGCCCACCGTGGCCGATGCCGTGCCGTTGTTGCAGCACAAACAGGCCGATGCGGTGCTTGCGGATGAGCATCAGCTGCTCTATGCGCGCTCCCAGGCCCCGGTGGCGGAGCGCTCCAGGCTGCAGTTGGCGTTGCGGGGGCAGTACACCGAATCCCAGGCCTTCGTCTACGGGCGTGGCCTGGCGCCGGAGACAGCGCTGCGGATCGATCAGGCCATCAGCCGAGCCAAACAGCGGGGCCTGTTGCGCTGAACCGCCACCCTCTTGCTGCACCCCACTGCAGCACCCCACTGCAGCACCCCACTGCTGCACCCCACTGCTGCACCCCACTGCCGCACCCCACTGCCGCACCGCCATGCCACCAGCGGCTGGCGCCGCCCCGACCCTGGGGCAACTCGTCAGCTCAGAGAGGGCCGGCGAGCGCTTTTTTCCCGGCCTCTGCGGCCCGGGGGCGACGATGGCCCAGCCTCGCGCCGCGGCGTCGGCGCCTGCCTGAGGGGCGGGTGGGCTGCCTCGCTCAAGCCTGATGCTCCAGCACCCTGGCCGGTTCCTGGTCAGCATCCGCCGACAGCGCCGCAAGCCCGTGTCTGGAGCTACAACCCCGCCGCGGTTTCACTCCTAAACCCCAACCATCCTTGTGTCCCGGCGCTGTCATGACTTCCGACCAGGCCGCCCAGCTGATCGACTGCGCGCTCGATCAGGTGCATCAGCGTCTGCAGGAACTCGAATCCCAATCGCTGCGACCTGAGCAGCGGGCGTTGGCGGCGGAATATCGCGACTGGCGCCATCCCACCGGCGGCCATATCGACCTGATGGTGTTTCCGGGGCTTTCTGGCTCCTGAACCCGCACCATGCCAGCAGCCCTGATCGCTGGGCGGATCCCGCCGCTGCGTCTTTCAACCCTGCCAGGGCGATGCGCGGCGATCAGGGAGCTTCTCCACCTGGAGACCTGCAGCCCCTTGTCTGGCCTCTCGGCAGCTGCGTTTCCGGTCTGGGCCCCACATCCGGGCCGCTGCCAGGGTGGCTGATCCGCGCTGTGCTCAGGCCATGGGGTCGGGCCGAGAGCTGGGGCACTGGCCTGCCTCAGCCCCCTCGGGTTCGGGGCGCCAGGCTGGAGCCCCTCCATCCCGCCACTGGTGACCTCTGCCCCATCGGGTTTCGGAGCCCGCCCGCCCGCTGGTGCCCCGGACGCCCCGGACACGATCGCCGCCGTCGCCACGGCGGTGGCGCCCGGCCAGGGCAGCGTCGCCATCGTGCGCCTCTCCGGCCCGGCCGCCGAGGCGATCGGCCATCGCCTGTTTCGGGCTCCGGGCGCCCAGGTCTGGGAGAGCCACCGGGTGCTCTATGGCCATGTGGTCGATCCGGCCAGCGGCGAGCGGGTGGATGAGGCGCTGCTCCTCCTGATGCGGGCCCCCCGCAGCTTCACCCGCGAAGACGTGGTGGAGTTCCATTGCCACGGCGGGGTGGTGGCCGTGCGACGCGTGCTGGAGCTGGTGCTGGCCGCCGGCGCCCGTCCCGCCGGGCCGGGCGAGTTCAGCCAGCGGGCGGTGCTGAATGGCAGGCTCGATCTCACCCGTGCTGAGGCGATCGCGGCGATGGTGACGGCCCGCGGTCGCCGGGCGGCCCAGCTGGCGATGGCGGGTCTCGATGGTGGCGTTCAACGGCGAATCGAGGCGTTGCGCGGCCAGCTGCTCGACCAGCTGGCCGAACTGGAAGCCCGGGTCGACTTTGAGGACGACTTGCCGCCGCTGGATCCCGCGGCGGTGCTGGCGGCCCTGGAGACCGTCCGCGCGGAGCTGGAGACCTTGGTGGCGGAGGCTCGCCAGGGGGCGTTGCTGCGCGAGGGCCTGCGGGTGGCGATCATCGGCCGGCCGAATGTGGGCAAGAGCAGCCTGCTCAACCTGCTGAGCCGTCGGGAGCGGGCGATCGTGACCGATCTGCCCGGCACCACCCGCGATCTGTTGGAAAGCGAGCTGGTGCTGGAGGGCGTGCCGCTCACCTTGATCGACACCGCCGGCATCCGCACGACCGACGATCGCGTGGAGCAGCTCGGCATCGCCCGCAGCCGCCAGGCCCTGGCCAGCGCTGATGTGGTGCTGCTGCTCTACGACCTCAGCGCCGGCTGGACGGACGCCGATGCCGCCCTGGGCCAGCAGCTGCCCGAGGCGGTGCCGGTGCTGGTGGTGGGCAACAAGTGCGATCTGCCCCCCGGCCCCTTGGAGTCGGGCCACCAGCCCGCTCGGGTTGGCCCCTTGGACCCGGTGCGCATCAGCGCGCTGAGGGGTGAGGGGCGCGACGCCCTGGTGGAGCGCCTGCTGGGGTGTTGCGGGGCGGCGGGGGCCGAGGGGCTTCAGCAGGCTCTCAATGCCCGCCAGGCGGACCTGGCCCAGCGGGCGGCCGCCGCCTTGGGGGAGAGCGTCGCGGCGGCAGCGGCCGAATTGCCCTGGGACTTCTGGACGATCGATCTGCGCCAGGCGGTGCGCTGGCTGGGGGAGATCACCGGAGCTGAGATCAGCGAAGCGGTGCTGGAGCGGGTGTTCTCTCGCTTCTGCATCGGCAAGTGATGGCGACGGCCGCGATGCTTGCGGCATGCCACCGCCGCGCCTTGCCAAGCGCCGCCATTGGCTTAGCTCCCCGGCCATTGGCTTAGCTCCCCGGCCATTGGCTCAGCTCCCCGGCCGGTGGCTTAGATCCCCGGCAGGCTCGCCCCAGAAGAAGCCACCCATCCCAGCTTGAGGCCATCGCGAAGCATCGCTGGCGATCTCGATCGGATTGAGCATCGAGCGTGGGAATGACCGCCTGGACGGGCTTGGCTTGGGGACTGGAACGCTGGTTTCCTCGCTCTGTGCAGCCAGGCGCTTGCCAACCGGGGCCCTGCCACCGGCTCGGCAGGCTGCCTGGGCAGACTGAGAGGCTGTGCCATATCGAGCGGCTGCGCGACCGACCCCATGCCCCATGCCAGCGGCAACGCGGCCCTGTTGGCCGGTCCGGACCTGGAGGCGCAGTTGCGCGCCTGGTTGGCGGAGGATCTCGGCCGCGGTGACCTCACCGCTCCCGCCCTGGTGGGGCAACGGGGCCGGGCCCGTTGGTTGGCCAAACAGGCGGGCCGCTTCTGCGGCGGCGTGCTGGTGGAGCCCTTGTTCCGCATCCTTGATCCCGCCGTGGCGGTGCGGCTGCTGGTGGCAGACGGCGAGGAGGTTGCAGCGGGGCAGGTGCTGCTCACCCTGGAGGGCGAGGCCCCAGCACTGGTGGCGGGGGCGCCCACGGCCCTCAACCTGGCGCTGCGTCTCTCCGGCATCGCCACCGCCACCGCCCGCTTGGTCGCGGATCTGGCCGGCTGCGACACCCGGTTGGTGGACACCCGCAAGACCACTCCAGGCCTGCGGCGCTTCGGGAATTACGCCGTGCGCTGCGGCGGCGGCCTAAACCACCGGCTCGGGCTGGATGACGCGGCCATGCTCAAGGAAAACCACCTCGCCTGGGGAGGCGGCGTGGCCAGGGCGGTGGCGGCGGTGCGGGCAGCGGCCCCCTGGCCCGCTCGGCTGATTGTCGAGGCGGAAAGCGCGGCGGAGGCGGAGGCGGCGGTGCGCGCCGGGGCCGATGCTGTCCTGCTGGATGAGTTCAGCCCCGAGCAGCTCGCCACCCTGGTGCCACGGCTGCGTGAGCTGGCGCGGCAGGAGGCGGCGAGCGGCCACCAGGGCCCATCCGGCCGCGGGCTGGTGTTGGAAGCCTCGGGGGTGCGGCCTGAGCAGCTGCGGGCCTACGCCGCCAGCGGCGTGGATCTGATTTCCACCAGCGCACCGATCACCCGGGCCCCTTGGTTCGATCTGTCGATGCGGTTCGAGCCGCTGTTGGCCTGAGGAACCCTGAAGCCATCTCGCTTGGCACCTCCGTTTGCCACAGCCGGAGCGCCCCCGAGCACCGAGGGGGACCGTGGTTCAGCCCGTGGGCTGTCGGATTGTTCAGCGCTGCCCGCCGGCCCGGCTCGATCGCTCTCGTCGCGGGGGTGGGGCGGAAGCGGCCCGATGCCTGGGCCCCCAGGGATGCCGCCGAAGACACGATTCTTAACCCCTCACCTCGGATGGGTGGCCTCAGCTCCTGGTGGAACGTAATCTCGAAAGGATTCGAACTCCCTTCGTGATCCCAGGTTGTTTTCAGGCCCTCAGGGCTCTGGTCTCGCGCCCTGGCCTGCGGCTTTCCGTTGGGGTGGGCCGATCCCCCCTCGTTGGGTTGGGCCTCGCCGCCGGATTGGCCTGCGCCAGCCTGCCCGCCGTCGCCCAGACGCCGCTGGAGCAGGCGATGCGCAGCGGCCAGCTGGTGATGGTCGGAGCTCCGGACAGTCCGCCGTTCCTGTTGCTGAACGCCAAGGGCGAGCCGGAGGGCTATGCCATCGATCTGGGCCGCCTCATCGACGCGGAGCTCCAGAAGGTCACCGGCAAGAAGGTGCAGCTGCGCTTCCAATCCGTTCCCAATAACGCCGCCGCCGTCAATGCCGTCAGCCAGGGCCAGGCCGCCCTGGCCTGCGGGATCCCCTTTAGCTGGGCCCGTGATCAGGTGGTGGATTACTCCATTCCGATCGGTTTGTCGGGCCTGCGCCTGCTGACCAAGCCGGGTGGCCTCGATGGACAGGTGACCAGCCTGGCGGGCCAGAAGATCGCCGTGGTGAGCGGTTCCCTCGCCGCCACCTCCCTGCCTGTCCTGCAACCCCAGGCCCAGGTGGTGAGCTTCGAGAGCTATGGCGATGCCGTGACCGCCCTCCAACAGGGCAGCGTGGCTGGGGTGCTGGGCGACACCGTGGTGCTCAGCGGCATCCGCAAGCAGCGCAGCATCACCAACTTCCCGATGGTGCCTGAGATTCCTCTGGTCTCCTATGGCGTGGGTTGCATCATGCCGGAAAACAGTTCGGATCTTGGCAACATCGTCAATATCTCGATCGCCAAACTGATGCAGGCCTACCTCGACTCCAGACCGGAGGTGGTGTTGCTGGTGGAGCGCTGGTTTGGGCCCAGCGGCGTCCACCAGGTGGGCAAGGATCAGATCCGCGCCTATTTCCAGGCGGTGCTGCTCACCCGTGAGCCGATGCAGTCCGCTCCCGCCAGCCCCTAGGCCTGAGGCCACGCCCAAAGCCCAGGCCTGCTCCGTTCCTCTCCGTCTTCGTTCACCGCACCCCCGCCGACCACCGATGCCGTCGTTCCATCGCTCCGGACTGCTGGGCTTCTTGCTGCTGCTGGCGGCTCTGACTCCCCATGCCGCCCAGGCCAGCAACAGCGCCTCGGCCCCCGAGGTCATCGGCCCCCTGAGCGCCGAGGCCAGCCCAGCCGCCGCCTCCCTGGAGGCCCGCCTGCAGCGCATCGCCGCGGCGGTCCGCGCCCAGCAGCAGGGCCCGGAACCGTCGGATCAGGCACCTCTGACCCGCGCCGGCCAAGGCGACAAGCTCGCCTGGGTGTGGGGGAACGGCGGCGGTGGCGGCTGGGGTAATGGCGGTGGCTGGCGCAATGGTGGCTGGCGCAATGGCGGCTTCGGAAACGGCTGGCGCAATGGCGGTTGGGGTAATGGCTTCCGCAATGGCGGTGGTGTCGTTGTCCGTTGGTGAGCGGGACGGGCCTGGCGCAACGGCGCTCCAGTCCCTGCGGCCGATCCGGGAGGCAGCCGGTTTCGGGCCCCTGGAGCTGCTGGTGATCCAGCCGACGCCGTACTGCAACCTCGACTGCGATTACTGCTATCTGCCGGATCGCGGCAACCGCTCCCGGCTCGCGTTCGACACCTTGGATGCCGCCTTGGATCGGGTGTTGGAGAGCCCGTTTGTGCAGGGCCCATTTACGTTGCTCTGGCATGCCGGCGAGCCGCTCACCCTGCCGATCGCCTTTTACGACGCGGCCACGGCCCGCATTCGGGCGGCCTTGGAGCGCCATGGCCAGCCACCGGAGCTGATTTGCCAGTCGGTGCAGACCAATGCCACCGTGATCAATGGTGCCTGGTGCGATTGCTTCGCGCGCAATGGCATCGACGTGGGGGTGAGCATGGATGGGCCGGCCTTCCTGCATGACCAGCATCGCCGCACCCGCACCGGGCTGGGCAGCCATGCCGCCTGTCTGCGCGGCATCGATTGGCTGCAGAAACGTCAGATTCCGTTCCAGGTGATCTGCGTGATCACCCAGGAGTCGCTGCGCTACCCGGATGAACTGTTCCGCTTCTTCGTGGAGCACAACATCACCAATGTGGCCTTCAATATGGAGGAGACGGAGGGAGAAAATCGCCAATCCAGCCTGGAGCAACCCAACACCGAGGTCAGCTACCGGCAGTTTCTGCAGCGTTTCTGGGAGCTGTGGTTACCTGT
Source organism: Synechococcaceae cyanobacterium (assembly GCA_046319055.1). Classification (GTDB taxonomy): domain Bacteria; phylum Cyanobacteriota; class Cyanobacteriia; order PCC-6307; family Cyanobiaceae; genus Cyanobium. Next base: position 3,502 of record JBKCTK010000347.1, on the reverse strand, counting down.
GTCGGAGCAGATGCAAGTGCGCGAGTTCGAAGCGATCCTCAACCTGGCCAGCAGTGATGCCCGGGTCGACCGAACCGACATGAACAATCCATTTGCGATTGTGAATGTGGATGCCAATGGCAACATCTCCACCTTTGATCCGGAGTTGCTGGCGGTGCATACCGACACCTATGGCGACTTCGTGCTTGGCCATGTGTCGCGCGATTCTCTGGAGCAGATCAGCCAGAGCGAGAAGTTCCTGCGCATCCACCGCGACATCCGCTCTGGTGTTGAGCGTTGCCGCGCCGAATGCGCCTACTTTGGCCTCTGCGGCGGCGGTGCTGGCAGCAACAAATACTGGGAGCATGGCCGCTTCGACTGCACCGAAACCCAGGCCTGCCGCTATCGCATCCAGCTCACCGCAGAGGTGGTGCTGGCCGGAATGGAGCGGCAGCTCGGGCTTGAGGGATAAGCGGCCTTGAGGGGTAAGCGACAAGGTGAGCTTTGTTTCAGCCCGCGGCAGGTCGCCCCTTGCACTGCCGCCGCCTTGGCCGACCTCCCCCCGACGAGCGGCAGAGCGAAGCGGGGCCCGTTGGCGTCCTGCTGGCGCTGGAATCAACCGACAACAGTGGCGCCTTTGTGGCCCGTGGCGTGGCCGCTGTCCTGCTCCGTGGACGGGTCTGTGACCGGGCACCCTCGCCCTGGCCAAGTGCCCGCCCGCCCCGCGGCCCTTGAGCGATGCTGAGCCTTGATCGCCTCGCCGCCCTCGACCTCACCATCTGGCTGCGTTCTGGAGAGGAGGCGGCGCGGCGGCTCAACCGCACCCAATCCAATATCAGCCGGGGCATCCGTAGGGTGCACGACCTCTTCGGGCTTGAGCTCTGCCTCATCGAGCAGGACTGGCACGTCATCGGCCCGAGCGAGCGGTTGCGGCTGCTGGAGCTGGAGCGTCATCTGCATCAGCATGCCCGCTGGGCCGGCCTGGCGCCGCTGCGGATCGAGGGAACCTATTGGAGCGGTCCGCTGCTGCTCAATCCGGAGCCCGAGGGCTGGCTCGGCGGGCGCCATTCCAGCGTCGGCATCGAACGGCCGCTGCGGTTGCTGCGCCAACGGGTGATCGACGCCTGGCTCGCTGGCGGGCCCGACTGGCCAGAGGATGGCGATCCCGAATTCGCCGCGCTGCCCCTCTGCTTCATGCCCATCCACGCGGTGGTGGCTCCAGGCCATCCCTTGGTTGGCCAGCTCGAGCGTCAAGGGCATCTCAGCTGGGACGATGTAGCCGCCTTCCCCAGCCTGGCCCTGCCCAGCGGCGCCTATCCGAAGGTGGAGGCCGCCCTCCAGGCCATCGGTCTCTGGTCCACCCCCAGCCAGATGCGCCTCTATCGTCGCGATCGCTGGGAAGGGCTGAGCGAGCAGCAGTTGGTGGTGGGCTACGCCACGGTGCTGAGCGAACAGGTGGCCGGCGCCCTCGTGCGCTTGCCCCTCAGCCTGCCCGTGAGCAGCGGCGAAGCCCTCGTGGTGCGCCGCGACTGGGTCGATCAGCCACGGCTGCTGGCGCTGGCGGGGCTGTTGCGCCAGCGGCTGGAACCCTGGGCCCGGCGCTATCCCGAGCTGGAGATCCGTCGGTGAAGGCGCTGGCGCCGGTGGAGGCTTGGTTCGCCAGCCAGGGCTGGCGGCCCCTGCCGTTCCAGCGCCGCTGCTGGCAGGCGTTCCTGGCGGGCCATAGCGGTCTGATTCAGGTGCCCACCGGCTCCGGCAAGACCTATGCCGCCGTGATGGGGCCGATCGCTCAGTTGCTGCAAGAGGCCGGGGTGCGTGAACGGGGCCCGGGGAAGGGACTGGAGGCCGGGATTCGCCTGCTTTACCTCACCCCATTGCGGGCCCTCAGCCGTGATCTAGCCCTGGCCCTGCGCCAACCGATTGCCGCCATGGACTGGCCGATCCGGGTGGGCATCCGCAACGGCGATACCCCCAGCGCTGAACGCACCCGCCAGCTGCGCCAGCCCCCCCAAATCCTGATCACCACACCGGAATCCCTGGCGGTCTTGCTCAGCAATGCCAACGCCTGCGCTCTCTTTAGCCAGTTGGAAGCGGTGGTTCTGGATGAATGGCACGAGCTGATGGGAGGCAAGCGCGGCACCCAGGCCGAACTCTGTTTGGGTTGGCTGCGGGCCGTGCGTCCCCGGCTGCGCACCTGGGCGATCAGCGCCACCCTCGGCAACCTCGCCGAAGCCGCTCGCGCCGCCGTCGGCATGGCGGCGCCGGAGCCCACGCTGATCAGCGCCCAGCTCAAGCGCGGCACCGAGATCCGCAGCTTGCTGCCCGACAGCATTGACGGCTTGCCCTGGGCCGGCCATCTCGGCCTGCGCATGCATGAGCAGCTGGTGGCGGCCCTCGATCCCCGCATCCCCACCCTGCTGTTCACCAACACCCGCAACCAGGCGGAGCGCTGGTACCAATGCCTGCGTTGGGCCTGCCCTGAGATGGAGGGGGCCTTGGCGTTGCACCACAGCGCCATCGATCGCGCCGAACGGGAGGCGATCGAGGCGGGGGTGAAACAGGGTGAGCTGCGCTGGGTGGTCTGCACCAGTTCCCTCGATCTCGGGGTCGACTTTCAGCCGGTGGAGCGGGTGGTGCAGATCGGTTCGGCCAAGAACCTGGCCCGGTTGCTGCAGCGGGCTGGCCGCTCCGCCCACACCCCCGGCGGCACGGCCCAGGTGTTGTTCATGCCCACCAACGCGCTGGAGCTGCTGGAGGTCTCGGCGATGCGGCGGGGCCTGGCCTCGGGCCTGGTGGAACAGCGGCGTCCGCCGCGGCAACCGCTGGATGTGCTGCTGCAGCACCTCACCAGCCTGGCCTGCGGCCCAGGCTTTGAGCCGGAGCGGGAGCTGGTGGCGGTGCGCGACTGCTGGAGCTACCGCCAGCTCGATCACAGCAGCTGGGCCTGGTGCCTGCGCTTCCTGGAGCAGGGCGGCGACTGCCTGGGGGCCTATGACCGCTTCCGCAAGCTGGAGCGGCAGCCCCTGGAGACGCCAGCGGCGATGGCCGTCGCGACACCGCAGGAGGGTTCGCCCCAGCAGCCCCCGGCAGGCATGCCCCAGGCGGATTCCGAGGCGGATTCCGAGGCAGCGGCGGGGCCGTTGGCCTTTGGCGACCAGCCCGTGGGGCCCTTCCTTTACCGGGTGCTCGACAAGCGAATCGCCCGCCTGCACCGGCTCAACATCGGCACAATCACCGCCGATCGCGCCGTGACGGTGCGCTTTGTACGCGGGGCCGTGCTGGGCCATGTGGAGGAGGCCTTCATCTCGCGCCTTAAACCTGGGGATGTGTTCTTCTTTGCCGGCCGCCAGCTGGCCTTCGTGCGCCTGCGCGACATGACCGCCTTGGTTCAGGCCAGCACGCGTCGCAGCACCACGGTGCCGGCCTGGGCCGGCGGCCAGCTGGCCCTCTCAGACCTGATCAGCCGCCAGCTGCGCCAGGAGGTGGATCGCTGCGCCAGGGCTCTGGCCAACGCCCGTGGCGA
>JBKCTK010000346.1:0-8666 GCA_046319055.1 Synechococcaceae cyanobacterium | reverse complement strand
GCTCCCATGGCAGCTGCGGCCATGCTTGTTCCAGCAGCAGGCGCTGGTGCTGATCAAAGAGCTTGTCGACGCAGCTGGCGCCTGCGCTGAGGTGCATAAGCTCATCAGAATGGTTGGCCTCGATCGTGAGCGACCATGCCGGCACCCCCATGGCCTTGGGGTCGGAAGCTTGATCCTCGATTGGATCGCCGCCAGCGTCAAACTCGGATTTGAAGCCATCCAACGCAGCCCAGGCTTGCAGGATCGTGTCATCCATGGGAACCCAGCGTCGTAGCTTCGCCGTGGTATCGGCCTTTCTTTTGTTGCGATTGATGCGCGCACGCAGGATCAGCTCGCGCTGCTTGAGAATGGCTGTACCGTTGACAACAGCTGTACCGCTGACCACAGCCTCGAAGAACCAGATCTCGCGCTTCTTGTCGTCTTCGTCGCTGGGGATGAGCTGGCGCAGTTGATCCCAGCAGTCGCCAGGAACCAGCACTTTGACTTCGCTGTCCATGATTCAAGCTTGCAATGGGGGATTGCTGCATCCCGGAGCGACATCGAGCGTTTGCGGTTCACGAAACGCCCGCCTGAGACCCTGTCGATGCAGATAGCTTGATGATGTTCAGTGCTTTGTGCGTTGACCGAGCTGGTCTTGCTGTTGTCATCAATTTTGATCATGAATGTGAAGTTAGATTGCGCCCTGCTGATCCCTTCGGTCGCTGGCGCTGCCCGGGCGCAGCCGTGTTGCGACAGGGCTAGGCCCTCGCCAGCTGATTCGATGGCGTCCTTGGTAGCCGCTTGCCTTGATCGGGATGGGGAGGGTAAAGCTCACTTGCTAGACTTGAGCTGTCGTAGTAACTGGGAAGCCGCTTGGCTCAGCATTGTGTTCAGCAGCGGTTGATCAGTTTCGCCTTGGCCTGCGGCGCCTGCTTGGCGCCCGCCACCAGCCGAGCCGATCAGCGCGCCGCCACAGCCTCGGCGGCCAACCTCAGCGAAGCGCCCGCGGCAGCCTGGCTGGAGCGGCACCGTGAGCAGCCGGCGGCACTGCGCCAGTTCGTGCAACGGCTGCCCAAGGGCAGCGATCTTCATACCCACCTCAGCGGGGCGGTGTATGCCGAGCGCTATCTGCAATGGGCGATGGCCGATGGCTACTGCGTTGATGCCGCCACGATCCAATTAGTGGCACCGCAGGATTGTGGCAAGACGACCAGCAGCTTCCCAGCCGCTGAACTCTTTCAAAGGAGGCCGATCTATCAGGCGTTGATCGATCGCTGGTCGCTGCGCAATCTCCCTTTTGCCGGTCGTTCCGGCCACGATCAGTTCTTCCAGGCCTTTGCTGGTTTTGAACGGATCTCCGCTGCCCCGAACCGTAAAGGTGACATGGTGGCGGATGTGGCCAACCGTGCTGCTTCGCAAGTCGTTCATTACCTGGAACTGTTGATCACAACCCAGGGGGGAGAGGTCAAAAAACTGGCGGAGTCGGTGGAGTGGAGCGGCAATTGGGCGGCGATGCGTCGCCAGCTCTTGCAAGCTGGCCTGACGACGCTGGTCAGCCAGGGATCCCGGGAGTTGGCCCAGATCGAGGCGCAGAAAGCCCGCAGCCTCGGCTGCGCCAGCACCGCGCCCCAGGCCGGTTGCCAGGTCACGATTCGCTATCAGCAACAAACCAACCGCACCCGATCAGCGCCGGAGGTGTTCACCCAGTTGCTCTATGCCTTTGAGCTGGCATCTGCGGATCGGAGGGTGGTGGGTGTCAACCTGGTCGCTCCAGAGGATGACCCGGTGGCGTTGCGGGATTATCCGCTGCAGATGGCGATGATTGCATTCCTGCGTCCTCTCTATCCCCATGTCAAGGTGTCGCTGCATGCCGGCGAGTTGACCCTGGGCTTGGTGCCGCCCGAGCATTTGCGCTCCCACATTCGCCAGGCGGTGCAGGTTGCCCGGGCGGAGCGCATCGGTCATGGCGTCGCGATCGCCTATGAAGATGATGCCCACGGCTTGTTGAATGCGATGCGGCAACAGAACGTTTTGGTGGAGATATGCCTGACGAGTAATGAGGCGATTCTGCAGGTGCAAGGCCCCGCCCACCCGTTCACGCTTTATCGGATGCACCGCATTCCCCTGACCTTGGCCACAGATGATGAAGGGATTTCACGCATTGATCTCAGCCACGAATACCAGTTAGCGACGCAGCGTTATCGGCTGGGGTATCCCGATCTCAAGCAACTGGCCCGCAATAGCCTCGAATACAGCTTCCTGGCCGGGCCCAGCCTGTGGAAATCCGGCGGTTACCGCGCCCTGGTCGCCAGCTGTGCCAGCGATCGCCCCGGGGAGCGGCTTCCCTCCAGAACCTGTTCCGCCTTTCTGGCCAGCAGCGACCGGGCCCAGGCGCAATGGCGGCTGGAGGCGGAGTTCGCCAGCTTTGAAGCCCTGCCCCAGTGGCGTCCGTAGGGGCTGCTCCGCCCCGGCTCCTGGCAGAGCAGCCGCGCGGGGCTCGCGCTCAGGCTTTGCGCACGACCAGGCGCTCCACCCCAATCGGCGGCAGCACCGCGCCGATCGTCCGGGCTTCGCTGAAGCCGTGGCGTTCGAACAACGCCAGCACAGCGGCGACGCTGTCGGGGGTGCAACTGACCAGCAGACCGCCGCTGGTCTGGGGATCGCAGAGCAGGGCCCGATCACTGGCGCTGAAGCTTTCCGGCAGCGCCACTTCCGGGGCGCAGGCCTGCCAGTTGCGCCCTGAGGCCCCGGTGACATGCCCCGCTTCGGCCAGGGCCTGGATGCCCGGCAACAGCGGCACAGCGCCCCAGTCGATCTCCAGCGCCACCTCCGATCCGCGGGCCACCTCCAGGGCATGGCCCACCAGGCCGAAGCCGGTCACATCGGTCAGGGCATTCACGCCGGCCAGCTGGGCCAGCTCCGGCCCGGGGGTGTTGAGCTGGGTGGTGCTGGCCAGCATCGCCGCATAGATCGGTTCCGGCAGGGCGTTTTGCTTGAACGCCGCCGAGGCGATGCCCACGCCGAGCGGCTTGCCCAGCACCAGCTGGTCGCCGGGTTGGGCATCCCGGTTGCGGCGCACCCGATCGGGGTGCACCAAGCCCAGCACCACCAGCCCGTAGATCGGCTCCTGCGATTCGATCGTGTGGCCACCGGCCACCGGAATGCCGGCGGTCTGGCACACCTGCTGGCCGCCTTCGAGGATCCGGGCGATCACCGCCGCCCCCAGCGTCTTCAGCGGCATCGCCACCACAGCCAGGGCCAGGATCGGCCGGCCCCCCATGGCATACACATCGCTGATGGCATTGGTGGCGGCAATGCGGCCGAAATCGAATGGATCATCCACGATCGGCATAAAGAAATCCGTCGTCGCCACCAAGGCCTGCTCATCATTCAGCTGGTACACAGCGGCATCATCGGAGCTGCCGATGCCCACCAACAGCGCCTCCGGCACCGGCAGGTTGGAGGTGTTGCGCAGGATCTCCCGCAAGGCCGCCGGGCCGATCTTGCAGCCACAACCGCCGCCGTGGGCCAGGGCGCTGAGCCGTGGCGTTGGGGTGGGCGCGGCAAACGGGGCGGACATCGAGGGGCCTGAACCTAAGGGCATGCTGCCACTCCAAATCCGAGGCGAGCGGAGGCCGCCGGGCCTGCGTCCCGCCCCTCGGTCCAGGCCCCGCCGGGCCTTGATTCGCCGCGCCCCGCGCGAACAGCGGCGACCCACGCTCCAAACCCCAGCCAGCGCTTCCCCCCGGCCGCGCCTGTAGGCGACAGACTTCGCTGAGCCGGTCAATCCACCCGCATCCTGATCAGCACCAAAGCTCCGCATCAGCGGAATGCTTGATGAGGAATGGCAAGACCTGACTTCCGGCGCCTCGCTGTTGGGCGCTCATTGGTGCCAGTCAGCCTTCCTCAGCCTGGGATCATTGGCTCAGTGGAGCGTTGTGGCTGATCAGGCACCACCTTGCCATCGCTCTCTTCTCTCGGCTGCCGTTTCCGTGGCTGCGGTGGTTGCCCTTTACTGAACAGGATGGGCCTCCTCGATCGGGCATTTGCTTGGACAGCCTGTTGGCGATGAAGTGCTATTTCATTGTCGCCGGACAATTTCATCGCCTGCTGTAACCACCAGCCTCTCCCAGCGGCTCGCCCCATGGCCCGCCAACACTTAGCCAGGTGAAGGCTGCGAGAGGCGCCAGGCAGCCGGCCTTGGCCATCGCTCCCCTCCGCTGGCGTCATGGCAAGGGGTCTGAGGTGCGAACATGGGCCCCATGGAGCCACGGGCAGAGATGAGCACGGGCCCACTACGCCAGCCCACCGAGACGCCCAGCGCCGAGACGCGCAGCACGGAAACGCGGAACATTGAAACGCGGAGCAGGGCGACCCAGGCCACCGACATGCTGGCCGGCTCGATTGAGCGCGTCACATTTCACAACCCCGCCAACGGCTTCTGCGTGCTGCGGATCAAAGCCCGCGGCCACCGCGATCTGGTCACGGTGGTGGGCCATGCCGCCGAGATCAGCGCCGGCGAATGGATCACCGTCTCCGGTGTCTGGGTGAACGACCGCGAGCACGGCCAGCAGTTCAAGGCCTCCTTTTTGCGCTCTTCACCGCCCACCACCGCCGAGGGAATCGAAAAGTATCTGGGCTCAGGCATGATCCGCGGCATCGGCCCCATCTACGCCAACAAGTTGGTGGCCAGCTTCGGGGCGGCGGTGTTCGAGGTGATCGAGCAGGCTCCCGAGCGGCTGCGGGAGGTGCCGGGCATTGGCAAGGTGCGCGCTGGCCGGATCGCCCAGGCCTGGGCGGATCAAAAGGTGGTGCGCGAGATCATGGTCTTCTTGCACAGCCATGGCGTGGGCACCGCCCGGGCGGTGCGCATCTTCAAGACCTATGGCAACGACGCCGTGCAGGTGATGGTGGAGAACCCCTATCGCTTGGCGCGCGACATCCGCGGCATCGGCTTCCGCACCGCCGATGCCATCGCCGCACGGCTCGGCATTGACGCCACGGCGATGATCCGCCTGCGGGCCGGCATCAACTATGCGTTGCTGGAGGCCAGCGGCGAGGGCCATTGCGGCCTGCCCACTGCGGAGTTGCTGCAGCTCGCCGGTGCGCTCTTGGCGGTCGAACGCCCCGCCGGCCCGGCGGCAGCGGCCGACCAGGCGGAGCGAACCGGACATGCACCGGGCGGCGCGGCTGCGATGGGGCCGGACCCGCGGCCTGCGGCTGCGGACCCGACCGGGCCCGCTGGGGTGTCTCCAGCTGCCGCTCGCCAGCCGCGGTCGATCAGCGCTGGCCCGGTCCCCCTGGAGCCCGCGCTGCTTCAGGCCGCGTTGGATCTGGAGCTCGGCGAAGGGTCCGTGGTGGCGGACAGCCTGGCGGGGGAGGCGGCGATCTTCTTGGCCCATCTTCATCGCGATGAAGGCCGCATCGCCGCGGCGCTGCAGGGCCTCTGCCGCGGCGCGCCGCCCTGGGGCCCGATCGACGCGCCACGCGCCATCGCCTGGGTGGAGCGGCGCCTGGGGCTGGAGCTGGCCAGCAGCCAGAGGGCGGCCGTGGCGCTGGCCCTGGCGAGCAAGGTGCTGGTGATCACCGGCGGCCCTGGCGTGGGCAAGACCACCTTGATCAACGCCATCCTCAGCATCCTGGCGGCCAAGACCGTGCGCCTCCAGCTCTGCGCCCCCACCGGCCGGGCCGCGAAGCGCCTGGCTGAGGCCACCGGGCTGGAGGCGAAAACGATTCACCGCTTGTTGGAGTTCGATCCCCAGGCCTACGGCTTCCGCCGCGGCGCCGAGCTGCCGCTGGAGTGCGATCTGTTGGTGGTGGATGAGACCTCCATGGTGGATGTGCCGCTGATGGCCGCGTTGCTGGCCGCCCTGCCACCCGAGGCGGCGCTGCTGCTGGTGGGGGATGTGGACCAGTTGCCCTCGGTCGGGCCTGGTCAGGTGCTGGCCGATGCCATCGCCAGCGGATCCCTGCCGGTCAGTCGCCTCACCGAGGTGTTCCGCCAGGCGGCCTCCAGCCGCATCATCACCACCGCCCACGCCATCAATGCCGGCACCATTCCCGATCTGCGGCCCCCAGCCGCTGGGGCCAGCAGCGATTTCTATTTCCTACCGGCCGAAACGCCCGAGCAGGCGCTCCAGCTGATCCTGAAGGTGGTGGGTGAGCGCATTCCGGCGCGGTTCGGATTCGATCCGATCAGCCAGGTGCAGGTGCTCTGCCCGATGGCCCGCGGCGGCTGCGGCTCCCGCTCCCTGAACATCGCGCTGCAGACGCTGCTCAATCCCGATCCCGTGGAGCAGGTGGAGCGTTTCGGCTGGCGTGTCGCGCCGGGCGACAAGGTGATGCAGATCGCCAATGATTACGAGAAGGAGGTCTTCAATGGTGATGTCGGCACCATCGACGCCATCGAGGCCGACACCAGCGAGCTGACCGTGCTGTTCCCCACCAGCGAAGCCGGCGCCATCGGCAGCCGGGTGGTGCGTTACGGCTGGGGGGAGCTCGATCACTTGGTGCCGGCCTATGCCTGCACGATCCACAAGAGTCAGGGCAGTGAATACCCGGCCGTGGTCATCCCCCTGCTGACGCAGCACTACGCGATGTTGCAGCGCAACTTGCTCTACACCGGTCTCACCCGTGGCAAGCGGCTGGTGGTGCTGGTGGGGCAACGGAAGGCCTTGGCGATGGCCGTGAAGAACCACCTGTCCCGCAGGCGCTACACCAAGTTGGCGGAGTGGCTGGCGCCCTCGCCCGATCCACCTGCCGGAAGGCTCGCGTCATCGGGCCCTCTCCCGGACCCAGATCGCCTCAGGCCTGCTGCGGGAAGCTCCCCATAGGCCGATTCCCAGAACGAAGGCATCGGGTTGCAGCTGACGGGTCTCCCGGAAGACGCCAGGCTTCTGAGGTCGTCATGGTTGTGAACGGGATGTTGGTTGCAGGTGAGACCCCTCAGGCTGCGTCCCCCCAGCAGGCCCGCTCCATCCACCGAGTTGTTGGCTGGCCGACGCCATCGACATCCCGGCACAAAACCACCATCTGCCGCCCTGAAGACCGGGTTGTGATGGATGGGAAATCCGCCTTCACCCACGCCAATGCACTGCTCGACAACGGCAAGGATTGGGCTACGGTCCAGCCCAGCGGCCTGATCCAGCAGCACGATCACCGGGACGGGCGCGACAGGCTCTTAGTCGAGCTCCTCTACCGTCAAGTCGTCATCGCTGAGATCTTCAACGAGATCATAGAACCGCACATCAAACCACTCGCGGAACAGGGAATAGGGACGGGTGGCCGGCCAAAGCGAGGCATCACGGCACCAAGACTCCAGTTCGTTCTCGAACATCTGCTGATAGTGCGTTTCCAGCCACACTTGGGCTTCGGCCGGATTTTCGTAGGAGGGGATCAGGTAGAGGCTGTGGTCCTCCGCTCCCCAGCTCATCGCCTCGTCGCTGATGCGGCGTGACCAGTCGATCAGAGGCTGGCGTGGGGCCAAGCCGATCGCGCAGCGGTTGACGACCGCCATGGAGCACAGGATGGGGAGCTTTTGCAAGCTAGGTCGGCAATTCGGTTGTGGGGCAGGGCCCCAGCGAGCGGATGGCGCTTCGTCCACCGGCCACCGCCCACCAGGTGCCGGACGCTTGACACCGGACGCCTGATGTCGGACATCGGCCACCGCCGGGCGCCACCGGCCATGCCAGCGGTCTTCGCCAAGGTTGGCTGGCCGCCGAGCCAGCAGGCCAACTCCTGGCCCCGTTGCGCCTCTGCGTCTGCGGGGCCTAACGGGGCAGCGTGAGACGCCCCTCGCCGGCATTGAACTCGAACAGCTCGGCGTAGCGGCCCCAGTCCACGGCGGTTGCCAGCTGGCGCTCGGCTTCCTCCAGCGGAAAGTAGTCGTCCCAGATGCCGAGGACGAAGTCGGATTTCATGCTGCCATCCGCCTTTTCCTGCAGGGTGTGCACGATGCTGCTCAGCACCGGAATCCGTTGCAGCACCTGCTGGCGGAAGAGATCCTTGCTGCGCAGGATCGTGGTGGTGGCGAAGTCGCGTCCGATCGGGCTGAGCCCCACATCGCCATCGGCCACCTCGGCGAAACCCAGCAGCACCGCCGCGTCCAGCAGTGGCAGCAGATCGTCCACCTCCAGCTGCAGGCGCTCCGCCAGTAGGGGGATGTCGCTGAGGCCATCGCCCCGTTCGGCGATCAACTCCAGCAGACCGCTGATTCCCCCCACCCGCACGTGGGGAAGGGGCCGGGCGAAGGGGGAATCGTTGCTGCGGGTTGGGGTTGGCTGCACCCTGGAGAGCTCTCCCGTCACGGCGATGTCCGGGTTGGTCATCACCGTGTAGACGTATTCCACCAGCGCCTTGAAGTGGGGGTGGCTGCGGTCGTGGGGGCGTGGCAGATTCACCGGCAGCTCCCCGCGGATGCGCCCTGGATTCGCCCCGAGGATCACCACCCGATCGGCCAGGTACACGGCTTCCTCGATGTTGTGGGTGACGATCAGGATGCTGCGGGAGGGGAAGGAACCGGCATTCCAGAGGTCGTCGATCTCGCCGCGCAGGTTCTCGGCGGTGAGCACATCAAGGGCGCTGAACGGTTCATCCATGAACAGCACCTCCGGATTGAGCACAAACGCCCGGGCGAACCCCACCCGCTGCTTCATCCCCCCCGACAGTTCTTTGGGGAAGGCATTTTC
>JBKCTK010000345.1:0-13870 GCA_046319055.1 Synechococcaceae cyanobacterium | reverse complement strand
TGGCAGCCTGACGGCCATCCGGCGCCTGCCCCGCCACGACTGGGCGAAGGAATCAGATGGGATCTTCCTCCGGCGGCGGCTGGCTGATCAAGGCGAGGAGGGCCTGGAGTCGGGCTCGGTTGGCGTCGGAAGGGTCAAGTTGGAGTCGGGCGGAAAGCACAGCCGTTTGATGGAGGCGTCCAAGGCCTGATCCCAGGCGTTGAGCCTCGCGAGCCTGGCGTTCTCTTGCCTCAGCTGCTCGATTTCTTTCTCGATCGGCCTCGTTCACTGGATGGTGATCAGCGAGGCTGACCATGGCGATCAACGGCGCGGATCCATCCATTATGGGACATGCCGATGTTGGGTAGATCCATAGCTCGCGTCACGAAGGGAGAAAGGACGGGAAACCACGGTTTACAGGAGACACTCGCTTGGCTCCTCCGTGCGGGTCTTCCCCCTCATGGACCTGGGGAGTCGTTCCAAGAACCCCTCGGTTTTACTAATCCTTCCGGCTTTGCAACGGGGTGGCTGTAATGTCCGACACTGAGGATTGGCCGCTGCCGATCGATGGGGCGGGATGAAGGCGGCACCCAGATTCGAACTGGGGATAAAGGATTTGCAATCCTCTGCCTTACCACTTGGCCATGCCGCCGCCCTGAGGAGCAGACTCCTCGGGGACATCTTATCAGCCCCGCATGACCGTTCCCCGCCTGCTGGTGCTGAGCAACGGCCACGGCGAGGACCTGATCGCCCTGAGCGTGCTCAATGCCCTGCGGGAGCTGCGGCCCGAGCTGCAGGTGTCGGTGCTGCCGCTGGTGGGGCTGGGCGGGGCCTATGCAGCCGCCGAGGCGGCAGGCTGGCTGCGGCGGGTGGGGCGGCGTCAGCCCATGCCCAGCGGCGGCTTCAGCAACCAGAGCCTGGGCGGCCTGCTGCGGGACCTGGCCGCGGGCCTGCCGCTGCTCACGGCCCAGCAGCTGCGGCTAGTGCGGCGCTGGGGCCGCGACGCTGACCCGGTGTTGGCGGTGGGGGATCTGCTACCGCTGCTGCTCGCCTGGGCCAGTGGCAGCCCATTCGGCTTCATCGGCACCCCCAAGAGCGACTTCACCTGGTGCTCGCCGGCCCCGGCGTCCTGGGGCTCCAGCTCCTTCGCCGATGCCTATCACCGCTGCAAGGGGAGCGAATGGGACCCCTGGGAATGGGCGCTGATGGGCTCCCGGCGCTGCCGGCTCCTGGCCCTGCGCGATCGCCTCACCGCCCGGGGATTGCGGCGCCGCGGCCTGCGGGCCCTGGCCCCCGGCAACCCGATGATGGATGGCCTGGAGGCGTCGCCACTGCCCGAGCCCTTGCGGGGCAGGCGCCGCCTGCTGCTGCTTCCTGGCAGTCGCCTGCCGGAGGCGCTCAGCAATCTGCGGCGGCTTCTGGCCGCCCTCCCCGCCAACTTGCCCTCGGGCTCACCCGCCTGGAGCCTGCTGCTGGCCACCGGCTCCCGGCCCGACATCCAGGAGCTGGCCCCTGCGCTGGAGGCCTCCGGCTTCCTGCCCGCCCCGGCCGCCATCGCCCTCGGGGCTGTCGCCACCTGGCGGCGCGGCGATCTGGAACTTCAGCTTGGACCGGGTCGGTTCGCCGGTTGGGCCGGCTGGGCTGAGCTGGGCCTGGCCACGGCCGGTACCGCCACCGAACAGCTGGTGGGCCTGGGCGTGCCGGCCTTATCCCTGCCTGGGGCCGGCCCCCAATTCAAGCCGGGCTTCGCCCGGCGCCAAAGCCGGCTGCTGGGAGGTTCCGTGCAGCCCTGCCACTCCCCGGCGGAGCTAGGCCGGCGGCTGGAGGAGCTGCTGGCCGATGGTCAGGAGTGCGAGCGGCTGGGTCGCCGCGGCCGACGGCGCATGGGGCCTTCCGGCGGCAGCCTCCGCCTGGCGGCCCTGATCAGCTCCCAGCTGCTGGCCGACCCGCCGAGCACGATCCCATAGGGATCGAGGAGCACGATGGGGGATCTCCGCTGGCGATCCTCCATCCGGGACACGACACGGGGACTTAGAGCTCGGGCGGCCAGGGATGATGGCGTCAGTTTTCCTGGGCCTGATGGTCGCCATCCCCGATCGCGCGTACAACGCGGCCTGCGGGCGGCTGGCCAGCCGCCTCGGCGTCAGCCTCGCCGCCGCGCGCCGCAAGGTCGACATCAAGGCAGCCCAAGAGGGTCTGCGCGATGTGGCCGAGCGCATCGCCCTGGCTGAGCGCATGCTGCAGGAGGTCGAGGCCGACGGCACCGACCGCGACGCGCTGTTCTCGGCCTTGCTGGAAGTCGCCCCCGAAGACGCCCACTTCATGACGGAGGACTGACGGACCCACCGCCACCGCCTCCGGGGGGCGGGCATCGTGGGGTCGCGCCATCGGCCTGCAGCGGGCCTTGAGCGGCCTCTGCGAGCCAACCATGGCCTTGGCTGGCGGGAATGGCATGTCCTTAGGCCAGTGGGCCGGGCATCCCGCGGGCTGGCCGCGTTGTTCAGTGCTCGAACACCGAGCCAAAGCGCTGGCGATCCAGCTGGGCGAACACCGGCACACAGGCAAAGCAGTGCTGAGCCAGGTCCCAGCGCCCCTCGCGCCGCAGCATCGTCTCCAAGCGGTCGCGGGCGGGCAGCAGCCAGCGCACATCGCCGGCGGCGTAGGCCAGCTGGGCGTCGCTGAGCTCCTCCACCCGGCCCCAGTCCGAGCTCTGGGCCTGCTTGTCCAGTTCCACCCCCACCAGTTCGTTGACCACCTCCTTGAGCCCATGGCGCGGGGCGTAGGTGCGGGCCAAGCGGCTGCCGATCTTGGTGCAAAAGATCGGCTTCACGGCGATGCCCAGGTTTTCGGCCAAAGCCGCCACATCGAAGCGGGCGAAGTGGAACACCTTCTCGATCCCCGGATCCTCCAGCAGCTCCTGGAGCCGCGGAGCGCTGTGTTGGCCGGGCTGGAGGCGGATGCAGGCCACGTGGTCATGGTCATCGCAGATCTGCACCAAACAGAGGCGATCGCGGCCGTGCACCAGGCCCATCGCCTCGGTGTCGATCGCCAGTGCCCGAACCGAGCCGTAGAGCGCCTGCCACTCCGCGTCGAGATCCCGATCGAAGACCGCGAAACGGGCCGGCGGCGGCAGAGAGGAGCCGCGGGTGTCACCGGCGCTGGGGGGATCGGAGGCCATGGGGCGGATCGACGCGGTTGTCGACACTGTGGCCCACGGACACGCTCACCAAACGGCGTCCGCGGCGGCTCCGGGCCAGGCGTGTCAGGCCCGCTTGGGGGCCGATGGGGGCCGGTGGGAACCGAACGCCCAACCCCGCGGCGGACAACCGCTCCAGCAGCCGCCACAACCGCCGCGGCGTGACGGCCTGGCGCGCCGGCGCCAGAGCCGTCAGAATCCGCGGGTTCAGGATGGGGCCGTTTCGGATGGGCCGCCGATGCCGTCGCTGACCTCAACCCTGGTGCTCACCCTGCTGCTGGGGATCGGTTTGGTGTTCTTCTTGCGGGCCGCCAGCAAGGACCGCACCACCGTGGTGGATGTGCACTCGCCCCGGCCGGCCCTTGAGGTGCTGGAGGGGCTCAGCGACTGGCTCACGGCCCGGGGCTGGAGCACGGAGGCGGGTGATCCCGACCGCCAGGTGCTGCGCTTTCGCGGTCAGGTGAGCGCCAGCTGGCCGTTGACGCTGCTGCTCTCGCTGCTGGGATCCGTGGGTGCGGCCAGCCTTGGATTGGTGCTCTGCCAGCTGCTGCCCGCCGTCGCCCCCTGGCCGGTGGCCCTGGCCCTGCTGGGCCCATTGGCCGGCCTGATCTACCGCCGCCGGGCCGCCCGCAGCGAAAGCCTGGAGCTGCGGCTGCTGCCCAACCCCGAGTCCGCGTCCGGCAGCAACCTGCGACTGCGCGCCCACCGCGACGAACTCATCGCCATCGAGCAAGAGTTAGGCCCCAGCCTCCAGCTGGCCAGCGACGGCTCCCTGCTCAGCTCCCCCATCTAACGCCATGCTGCGTCGCCTCGGACTCACCCTGCTGGTTCCCCTGGTATTCACCCCCAGCCTCGCCCGGGCCCTGGATGAGCCCTTCAACCCGATGGGCGGCGACCCCCTGACCGGCCCTCGCACACCCCTGCAAAAGGACTGGGTGGGGTTGCGCAGCCTGGCCCCAGAGACCGAGATCCTGGTGATGGCCGGCCACGCCGATGCCCAGGGCCTGCGGGGTTCGGGGACCCCTGGGGAGGCGGTGGGCCGGCTGGGCGCACCGCCGATGCGGGCCGGCATCAGCGATGAGCTCCACTGGAACCTGCTGACCGCCCGCGCCGTGGTGGAGCTGGGTCGGCGGCGTGGCCTGGCGATTCGTTACTACGAACCGCCATTTTTCTCGATCGCGGATGGCAATAACCCCAACACCAACTGGAGCGTTGGCCAGCGCCATGGCCTGCAAGGCGGTTATGCCCTGGAAATCCACTACGACGCCTACGGGCCTGATGGGCGCGGTTCCGGTGTGATCCCAGCCCTGACGCGCCCGTTCAACGCCCTCGACGAAAGCCTGGCGCGGGAATTCGGCGGGTATCCCTGGGCCTACCGCGGCGGGCTCGGCGGCCCGCGTCGCGGCATCACCCTCCTGGAGATTGGCAAGCTGGAGGGGCGTCTGGAGCAAGCTCTGCGCGACCCGGCCAGCCGCGATCAAACCCTGGAGGCCATCGCAATCCGGGTCGTGGACGCCCTGCAGCAGGGTCTCAAGCCACAGCTTGAAAGGGTTGGCAGCGCCGTTCCAGCTCCGGGTCGTCCAGCCAGTTCTGGGGCCGAGTGAACAGCTCGGTGAGCAGGGCCTCGCGGCTGCCGGCCTCCGGGGTATAGGCATATTCCCAGCGCACGAGCGGCGGCAACGACATCAGGATCGATTCGGTGCGGCCGTTGGTCTGCAGACCGAAGATCGTGCCGCGGTCAAATACCAGATTGAACTCCACATAGCGGCCGCGTCGATACAGCTGGAACTGGCGTTCCCGCTCGCCCCAAGGCGTGTCCTGACGGCGCTCCACGATCGGCACATAGCTCGGCAGGAAGGCCTTGCCGCAGGCGCTGGCAAGGCTGAACAGCTTCTCCCAGTCCTGCTGGATCGGCCCGATGGCCGTCGCGGCTGAGGCGGCTAGCCCTTGGGGATCTTGCCCCTTGTAGAGCATTCCGCCCGGGTCCTGATAGTCGTAGAAGATGCCGCCCACGCCGCGGGTCTCCCCACGGTGCTTCAGGAAGAAGTATTCATCGCACCAGGGCTTGAACACCTGGAAGTAGGCAGGATCGACGCTGTCGCAGGCCCCCTTGAGCGTGCGATGAAAATGGCGAGCATCTTCCAGAAAGGGGTAGTAGGGGGTGAGATCGGCGCCGCCGCCGAACCACCACACCGGGCCGGCCTCGAAGTAGCGGTAGTTGAGATGCACGGTCGGCACCCAGGGGTTGCGGGGGTGCAAGACCATGGATGTGCCTGTGGCGAACCAGCGCTGCCCCTCCGCCTCGGGCCGCTGGCTGAGGATCGAGGGAGGCAGGTGGTCGCCCTCCACCTCGGAGAAGTTCACGCCACCCTGCTCGAACACCCGGCCGCCCTTCATCACCCGCGAGCGGCCGCCGCCCCCCTCGGGTCGCTCCCAGCTCTCTTCCTGAAAGGTCCCTTCGCCGTCGAGCCGCTCCAGGCCGGCACAGATCGAATCCTGCAAGCCCCGCAACAGCTCCCGGGCACGGCTGCGGGACTCGGCGGGTGGCACTTGCATGGCGGTAGGGGTGGTTGCGCACGACACGACTCCCTAGTCCTACCCGGCGACGGGTCCCGGGGGCGGCGCTCCTGGGACCCGGGCCAACGCCCCAAGCCGTTCACGCGCCCCGCGCAGGCGAGACCCTGGCGGCGTCACGGCTCGCCTTGCCTAGGATCGCCAGTCTCAGCAAAGCTTGACGCGCGGATGGCCACAGCTGAACAGGCCCTCGACGCCCTCTCAACCTTGGTGGACGCCGGCAGCGGTCGGTCGCTGCTGGAGCTGGGCTGGCTGCGCCAGGTGCGGGTGCAAGACCGGCGCGTGGTGCTGCAGCTGGCCCTGCCCAGCTTTGCCAGCAGCCAGCGGGAGCGCATCGCCAGCGCCACCCGCCAGGCGTTGCTGGCGCTTGACGCCGTCGATGAGGTACAGATTGAGCTCGGCCAGCCCGCCGCTCCCTCCTCCGGTCCGATCGGTGCCGCCGGGCATGGCAGCGGCGGCCATGGCCAGCTGCCCGAACGGCAGCCGATCCCCGGCGTGGGCACGGTGATCGCCGTGAGCAGCGGCAAGGGGGGGGTGGGCAAGAGCACGGTGGCGGTGAACCTGGCCTGCGCCCTGGCCGCTTCCGGTCTGCGGGTGGGCCTTCTCGACGCCGACATCTACGGCCCCAACGCGCCGACCATGCTTGGCGTGGCCGAGCGCACGCCGGAGGTGCGGGGCAGCGGCAACGAGCAGGTGCTCACGCCGATCGAGAGCTGTGGCCTGGCCATGGTGTCGATGGGGCTGCTGATTCAGGAGAATCAACCGGTGATCTGGCGTGGGCCGATGCTCAACGGCATCATCCGCCAGTTTCTCTATCAAGTGGATTGGGGCCAACGCGATGTGCTGGTGGTTGACCTGCCTCCCGGCACCGGTGACGCCCAGCTGAGCCTGGCCCAGGCGGTGCCGATGGCCGGCGTCATCATCGTCACCACCCCCCAGAAGGTGGCCTTGCAGGATGCCCGCCGCGGCCTGGCGATGTTCCTGCAAATGGGGATTGAGGTGCTCGGCGTGGTGGAGAACATGACCGCCTTCATCCCTCCCGACCTGCCCGATCGCCGCTATCCGATCTTCGGCAGTGGTGGCGGGCAGCTGTTGGCCGATGAGGCTGGCGTGCCGCTGCTCGCCCAGCTGCCGCTGGAGCTGGCGGTGCAGCAGGGTGGCGACAGCGGCGAACCGGCGGTGCTCTCGGCGCCGCGGTCGGCCACGGCCCAGGCCTTTGCCACCCTGGCCGCGCAGCTGCGCCAGCAGTGCGGCCTGCTGCCAGCCCGCTCCTGACTCGCGACCTGGCCCGGTGACCTTTGCCCAGTCCCGCCGCGGCGATTTCAGCCTGCGCCGCCGCCGCTTCGGACCCGATCGGGTGCTGTGGGGCGTGCCCCTGGCCCTAACCGGCCTGGCTGGGATTTTGATCGCCAGCACCCAGCGCCAGGCCGACTACGCCGACTGGTACCAGCACTGGATCACCGCCGCCGTGGGCATGGGCCTAGCGCTGCTGCTGGCGCGTGCCCCGGTGGAGCGCCTGCGGCAGTTGCAGTGGCCGATCTACGCCTTCACCATCCTCAGCCTGATCGCCGTGCGGCTGGTGGGCACCTCCGCCCTCGGGGCCCAACGCTGGATCAGCATCGCCGGCTTCCATGTGCAGCCCTCGGAGTTCGCCAAGCTTGCGGCGATCCTGCTGCTGGCGGGGGTGCTATCGCGCTACCCCGTGGAACGGCCGGTTGATCTTTGGCGGCCTTTCGGCCTGATCGGCTTGCCCTGGGCGCTGGTGTTCATCCAGCCGGATCTGGGCACCTCGCTGGTGTTTGGCGCGGTGCTGCTGGTGATGCTGTTCTGGGCGGGCATGCCGCTGGCCTGGCTGGTGCTGCTGCTTTCCCCCCTGATCACGGCCATCGGCGCCGGCGCCTTCCCTTGGGCGCTGCTGGCCTGGTTGCCCCTGGTGGGCTGGTTGGCCTGGCGCTCCCTTCCCTGGAAACGGCTGGGGCTCGCCTTGGTGATGGCAGTCCAGGGCCTGTTTGCCCTGATCACGCCCTACCTCTGGCTGCACGGGCTGAAGGAGTACCAGCGGGATCGGCTGGTGATGTTTCTCGATCCCTCCAAGGACCCCCTGGGCGGGGGATACCACCTGCTGCAGAGCCAGGTGGGGATCGGTTCGGGGGGCCTTTGGGGCACCGGGCTGATGCAGGGCCACCTCACCAAACTGCGCTTCATCCCCGAGCAGCACACCGACTTCATCTTCAGCGCCGTCGGCGAGGAAACCGGCTTCCTCGGCTCGCTGCTGGTGGTGCTGGCCTACGTGCTGCTTTGCCAGCGATTGCTGCGCATCGCCGGCAACGCCCGCAGCGACTTCGAGGCGCTGCTGGTGGTGGGGATCGGTGCGATGCTGATGTTTCAGGTGGTGGTCAACATCTGCATGACCATTGGCCTCGGCCCCGTGACCGGCATTCCCCTGCCCTGGGTGAGTTACGGCCGCTCGGCCATGCTTGTGAACTTCATTGCGCTAGGGCTGTGTGCAGCGGTCGGCCGCCGCGGCAGCTCCAGCGGCCGCTGGTGGTGACCCTGAACGAACTGCGGGCCCTGCTGGGCAAAGGTGTCCCTCCGGGCCGGGGCGATGAGGACAGCGTGCGACGGCAGTGGTGGGCTGCCCTCGCCACCCTCCAGGAGGATTTACTGGCGGAATCGGCCCAGCGGGGCGTGTGGCTGGCGGCCCCGCTGCCGGCCCTGTATGAGCCCGCCTTGCTGCGGGGACTGGCGGGCTGGGTATGGACGCCGACACCCCTCGATGGTCTGCGTCCCAGCGCGACAGCGCTGCTGCCCCACGAGGTTGCCGCGGTCCCTGGCGCGGAGCGGAGGCCAACAGCCATCGCCGCCGGCAGCTTCCAACAATTGCAGCTCCGCCCGGATGACGGCACCGACCCGCTGCTCGTGGTGATCACCGCCAGGCTGCAGGTGGCCCTGGCCCTGGATGGCCCCGCCGAAGCCCGCCGCCTGCTGGTGCGTTTCGACGCGGAGGCCCTCTCCTCCGCCTTTGACCTGCTGGACCGCCGACTGCAGCAGGATGATCCGGGCGGCGCCGCCCGGCTGCGACGGGTGCTGCAGGAGCTGGGCCCCCTGCACAATGACCCCAGGTTGGCGCTGCGCTTCTGGCCGTTCTTGGCCCAGCGGTTGGCCAGCATGGCGGCCAGTGTCACGCTGCAGCCCCTCGTAGCGGTGCGCCCCCCCCGGGCCCAGGGGGATGCCAGCGCCCCAAGGAGTGGCGCGCCATCGGGATCCCTGCCCGCTGAGGCCGCGGTCGGCGAACCCGCCGCCCGCCACCTCAGCGGCGAACTGGCCCTGTTGGAGGCGATCACCCACGAGGTCCGCACACCTCTGGCCACGATCCGCACCCTGATCCGCTCGCTGCTGCGCCGCCGCGACCTCACGCCCTTGGTGCGCCAGCGGCTCGAGCAGATCGATGGCGAGTGCAGCGAACAGATCGATCGCTTCGGGCTGATCTTCCTGGCGGCGGAACAGCAGCGCCAGTCCGCCAGCGGTCAAGCATCGAGCGGTGGATTGTTGGCCCGCACCGATCTGGCGGCATTGCTGGGCGCATCCGAGGAGCTCTGGCGGCGCCAACTGGCCCGCCGTGGGCTGGTGCTGGACCTGGTCATCGCCGCCGACCTGCCACCGGTGCTGAGCGATCCCACCCGCCTCGAAACGATGCTGGGCGGGTTGGTGGACCGCTTTAGCCGCAGCCTGTCCAACGGCAGACACGTGCAGCTGAGCCTCGCGCCCGCGGGGGCGCGGCTGAAACTGCGGCTGAGCAGCCACAACGCCCATCCCGCCAGCGACGGCGAATCCGAGCAGCGCCGCAGTGAGCGGGTGGGACCGGTGCTGAGCTGGGATCCCACCACCGGCAGCCTGCAGCTCAGCCGCCGGGCCACCCAGCAGCTGTTTCACCGCCTCGGGGGGCGGCTGACCGGCCGGGGCGACACCAGCCTGACGGTGTTCTTCCCCGTGGCGGGCGAGAGCGACTGAGCCCTTCTGGCCCAGCGTCCACAGCGCGGGTTTGTTGACGGGTGTGAAGAGATGGACCGGGTCCCGCCGAGGGGCCAAAATCACGGTGCTAGCTTCCGCCTGACAACGGTCCTTGAGCCATGCCAGCGACGGCCCTGAACGGTCAACTTCCGAAGTACATCGGCAGCACGGGTGGCTTGCTGAATTCAGCGGAAACCGAAGAGAAGTACGCCATCACCTGGAGCAGCTCCAAGGCCCAGGCGTTTGAGCTCCCCACCGGCGGTGCCGCCGAGATGAACGAGGGGGAAAACATCATGTATTTCGCCCGCAAGGAGCAGTGCCTGGCCCTCGGCACCCAGCTGCGCACGAAGTTCAAGCCCAAGATCGAGGATTACAAAATCTATCGCATCTATCCCGGCGGCGACGTGGAGTATCTGCATCCCAAGGATGGGGTGTTCCCTGAGAAGTCGAATGAGGGCCGCGCCATTGTGGGCCACAATCCCCGCCGGATCGGCGCCAATCCGAACCCTTCCAGCCTGAAGTTCAGCGGCCGCAACACCTACGACGCCTGAGCCGGGCACGGCCAAGGCTTAGAAAGGCGGGGCTGAAGCCCCGCTTTTTTGTCCCTCTCCTGCCGTTCCGCCTGTGGCCGCGATGCCGGGACCTGACCGCACCTCCTTCCTGGCTGAAGCGTCCCGGGGGCCCGATGCCTTCGGCGGCGCCAACCTGATCCCCCTATGGCGCCGCTGCCCCGCCGATCTGGAGACGCCCCTCACCACCTGGCTCAAGGTGGGGGAGGGGAACCATCCGGGGGCGCTGCTGGAGTCGGTGGAGGGGGGTGAACGGGTCGGGCGCTGGAGCATCGTCGTCAGCGATCCGCTTTGGACCCTCACCTGCCGGGGCGAGCAGGCGGAACGGCGTTGGCGCGACGGCCGCCACGATGTGCTGGATGGCAATCCCTTCCAGCTGTTGCGCCAGTGCCTGGCATCGCTGCGGCCAGCGCCCGTCCCGGGACTGCCCCCCATGGGGCAGCTCTTCGGCGTGTGGGGCTACGAGCTGATCCGCTGGATCGAGCCGAGCGTGCCGGTTCATGACCCGGAGCCGGATGCACCGCCAGATGGTTGCTGGATGCTCGCCGACAGCCAGCTGGTGTACGACCAGGTAAAGCGGCAGATCACCCTGGTGGCGTACGCCGATCTCAGCCAGGGGGCTGAGCCGGACCAGGCTTGGTCCCAAGCTTCAGCCCGGCTGGCAAGCCTGGAGGCCCGGCTGCGCTCACCCCTGCCCGCCAGCGCCACGCCGCTGGACTGGCGCGATGAAGCGGGCCCCGAGTTACCGGTGACCAGCAGCTTCAGCCAGCCGGCCTTCGAAGCGGCGGTGCAGCGGGCCCGCGAACACATCGCCGCCGGCGACATCTTTCAGCTGGTGCTGAGCCAGCGGCTGGAAACTCGGGTGGCCCGAGATCCACTCGACCTCTACCGCAGCCTGAGGATGGTCAATCCCTCGCCGTACATGGCGTTCTTCAACTTCGGCGATTGGTATCTGATCGGCTCCAGCCCCGAGGTGATGGTCAAGGCCGATCCCCTCGAAGGCGGCGGCATCCGGGCCTCCCTGCGGCCGATCGCCGGCACCCGCCCCCGGGGCGCCGATGACGCCGGCGACCGAGCCTTGGAAGCGGAGCTGCTGGCCGACCCCAAGGAGCGGGCCGAACACGTGATGCTGGTGGATCTGGGCCGCAATGACCTCGGGCGCGTGTGTCTGCCCGGCAGCGTGCGGGTGGAAGAACTGATGGTGATCGAGCGTTATTCCCACGTCATGCACATTGTCAGCCAGGTGGAAGGTCAGCTGGATCCGCGGCGTGACGTGTGGGATCTGCTCATGGCCAGCATCCCCGCCGCCACGGTGAGCGGCGCACCGAAGATCAGGGCGTTGCAGTTGATCCACGCGCTCGAACCCCAGGCTCGCGGTCCCTACGCGGGCGTGTACGGCAGCGTTGACCTCAACGGGGCCCTGAACACGGCGATCACGATCCGCACGATGGTCGTGTTGCCGGCTGCGGACGCACCGGGCTCCTGGCGGGTGCAGGTGCAGGCCGGGGCTGGCGTGGTGGCGGATTCCCGGCCCGAGGCGGAATACCAAGAAACCCTCAACAAGGCCCGCGGCATGCTGAGGGCCTTGGCCTGTCTTCCGGCGCCCCGTCCGGCTGGGGCTGCCGTCGCTGGGGAGTCGGAGACGCGATGACCGCGCTGCTGCTCAAAGGCTTTGAGGTGGAGATGTACACCGGTCGTCCCGACGGCACGGTGGTGGGTTGCGCCGCCGCGGTGGCGGCGGACCTGCCGGATTTCGTCACCGAGCCGGATCATCGCAACCTGGAATACATCACGCCCCCGGAAGCGGATTACCGGCGCCAGCTGGCTTTGCTGCTGGAGCCGCGCCAGCGACTGCGCCGCTGGCTGGCCCCCCGGGGCCTCACCCTGATCCCCGGCAGCACCCTGAGCCTGGGGGACAGCTCACGCTTCGAGCGCTCCAACCCCGCCAATCCTTATCACGCCTACATCGAGCGCACCTACGGCAGTCGGGTGGTCACGGCCAGCGTGCACATCAACCTGGGCCTCGATGCCATGGAAGGCCTGTTCGCCGGCCTGCGCTTGTTGCGCTGCGAGGCGGCGCTGCTGCTGGCCCTCAGCGCCAGCTCCCCGTTCCTGGACGGCCGGGCCACCGGCGCCCACTCCCAGCGCTGGCTGCAGTTTCCCGTCACTCCGGCCCAGGTGCCGCTGTTCCGCGACCACGCTCACTACATCACCTGGATGGAGGAGCAACTGCGGCTAGGCACGATGCACAACGTGCGCCACCTGTGGACGTCGGTGCGGCCCAACGGGGAGGACCGCCCCCATGACCTGAATCGCCTGGAGATCCGGATCTGCGACCTGGTCGCGGACCCGGAACTGCTGCTGGCGATCACCGCCTGGGCTGAACTGCGGTTGCATCAGCTGCTGCTGGAGCCGCAGCGCCATGACCCCCTGCGGTCCAGCCAGCTCGACGCCGAGCGCCTGGCGGCCCTGGCCGACAGCAACGACCAGAGGGCGGCCCGCGCCAGCTTGGATGCAGAGCTGCTGCACTGGCGCGACGCTGAACCGATCGAAGCCCGCCGGTGGCTGGCTGACAGCCTTGAGGCAATGGCGCCGTTGGCGTCCGAGCTGGGCCTGCTGACGCGGCTGGCTCCCCTGGATCCGGTGCTGGCACCTGGACCCGCGGGGGGCAATCAGGCGATGCAATGGCTCAGCCGATACCGGGCGGGGGAGAGCATCGTTGCCATCCTGTCGGAGGACATCAGGGCGCTGGCCGCCCGCGAACAGGCTCTGGCGGCAGGGCTTGCGACAGACATCGCCACACCTTTGGGATGATCATGGCTTCTTCCACCGCTCTCTCGGTTTCCATGCGCCGGTTTCCAGTTGCTCCGGCCACGGCCACGCCCGAGACACCGCCAGGGGTGATCCGGCTGCTGAGCGAGCGGCTTGAGCTGGTGGAGGATCTGTGGCACACGGTGCTGCGAGACGAGTGCCCAGCCGAACAGGTGGAGCGCTTGCTGCGGCTCAAGGAGTTGAGCGGCCCGCTCGATCCGGGCGGCATGAGCGAGGGCCAGGAGCCTTTCAGCCTGGATGGCCAGGTGAGCGCCGAGATCGTGCGCCTGATCGGTGAGATGGACCTGGCCGAAGGCATCGCCGCCGCACGGGCCTTCTCCCTCTATTTCCAGCTGGTCAACATCCTGGAACAACACATCGAAGAAGATAGCTATATCGAAAGCCTCAAGTTTGCTCCCGCACCTTCCCCCAGCGATCCCTTCCTGCCCGCCCTCGCCAGCCAAAGCGATCCGGCCACCTTCCGCCAACTGTTCGAGCGACTGCGCAGCCTGAACGTGCCGCCGGCCCGTTTGGAGCAGCTGTTACAGGACCTCGCTCTGCGCCTGGTCTTCACCGCCCATCCCACAGAAATCGTTCGCCACACGGTGCGACACAAGCAGCGCCGCGTCGCCAACCTGATCCAAAAACTGCAAGATTCCAACGTTAATCCTGACGATCGCTCGCGACTGCGGCAACAGCTTGAGGAGGAGATCCGGCTCTGGTGGCGCAC
>JBKCTK010000344.1:0-1453 GCA_046319055.1 Synechococcaceae cyanobacterium | reverse complement strand
ATCCGGATCAGCTCGATCTCGAACGCCAGTTGAATCTCCAGACCCTCCAGCGCCAGCGGGAGCATCCATTCCAGGTGGCCCATGATCTGATGCGCCACCAGCTCTATGGATGCGGTCCCTACGTCAATGACCCCCTGGGGGTGGAGAGCGATCTGGAGCGGTTGAACGCGGAGCGGCTGGACCCCTTGGTGCGCGATCTGGGAGCCCTGGGGGCCGTGCTGGTGCTCTGCGGCGACGCGCCGGATCGGGCCCTGGATCTAATCGATGCGGGATTGGAGCAGCCCTGGCCCACCGCCATGCCGGCCGGGGGGGCGCAGCCGGAGTTCCCGCCCGCGGCTCCCCCATCCCTCGCGATGGAGGAGGAAGACACCGAACAGTTGGTGCTGATGCTGGGCTGCGCCACCGTGCCGATGGGCCACGCTGATGCCCTGGGTCTGCGCTTGCTGCAAGCCCACCTGGGCCTGGGCATGTCCTGCCGGCTGTTCACCGTGATGCGAGAGGAGCGAGGGTTGGCCTACGACGTGGGCGTGCACCTGCCGGCGCGCTCCGGTGCGGCGCCCTTCGTGATGCACCTCTCCACCTCGGCCGATCGGGCCGCCGAAGCCACCAGCTGCCTGCTGGCGGAATGGCGCAGGCTTCAAGAGCAACCCCTCAGCCAGCACGAGCTGGAGCTGGCCCTGGCCAAGTTCCGTGGGCAGGACGCCATGGGCCGACAGACCTGCTCCCAAATCGCCGAACGCCAGGCCTTGGTGTTGAGCCAGGGCCTGCCCGCCGACCACGTGGATCGGACCTTGCGGCGGGCGGCCGAACTGGAGCCCGCGGATCTGCAAGCGGCGGCCCAGCGCTGGATGTGCAAGCCCCACCTCAGCCTGGTGGGCCCTGCGGACGGCTTGGCCGCCGCTGAGGCGGCCTGGCGGGCTGATCCCCTCAGCCTTCGCTGATCGCCTCCAGATCCGCGACATCGATCAGGAAACGGCCGCGGCGGAAGCGCACGGCCACCCGCCCCAGGCTGCGCAGCTCCTGCACCTGGCCAACCTCCTCGCGATCCACCAGATCGGGAGGCCGCAGCATCGGCATCGGCTCGGCGCTGCGCAGGAAGGGAACACCATGCCGCAGCCGCACCGCTTGACCGATGTGGAACGGGGGCCCTGGGGCGGGGTTGGGCTCCTGACCGGCATCGGAGCCATCGCCAGCGGTCGGCGGCGGGTCCGGGCTCGGCCCAGCTCCAGCCGCGGCGCTTCCCGGCCTCGGAGCGGCTGAGGACTCGCCGGAGGCTATTGCGTCGCTGGGGCTGACCATCACCACGGCTTGTCGTTGCACGCGACCGTATCGCCCGCTGGACCGCGCTGTTGGGGAGCCTCGGGATCATCCCCTTGGCGCCACGGCTGCCGGCCTTGGCGTGGTTCCAGGGGGAACGGCGGTGTCCGCCCGCCCGCCTCCCCATCCCCCACCC
>JBKCTK010000343.1:0-2671 GCA_046319055.1 Synechococcaceae cyanobacterium | reverse complement strand
GGCCTGGCCCAGGCTGAGGGAGCCGCCGCAGCCGCTGTCGAAGTGAAGACCCTGCCAGTCCAGCTGACCGCAACCGAGGCTGTCTGCGGGCCGTCGCCCCTGGCGTAGGGCCGGGAGATAGGTCAACAGCTTGAAGGTGCTGCCCGGCTGACGCAAGGCCTGGCTGGCGCGGTTGAACTGGCTCTGGCGATAGTCGCGGCCGCCCACGATGGCCAGGATCCCGCCCGTGCGGCTGTCGAGTAGCACGATCGCCCCCTCGCTGACGCCGGCGCTCCGATGGATATCGATCCAGTCGCGCAACTTCTGCTCCAGATGCTGCTGCAGCGCCGGCTCGAGGTGGGTCTCCACGAGGAAATTACCCTCGTTCGCCACATCGTTGCCCACCAAGCCCGCCAGGTCCTGCCGCACCTGGTCGGTGTAATACGGCGCCGCCCGCCGCGAGGAGCCGCGGCAGGCGTTCGGCGCCAGCAGGATCGGGCGGCGCCGGGCGATGCGAGCCTGATCCAGGCTGAGCTGGCCACCATCAACCATCTTCGCCAACACCCGGTTGCGGGATGCCAGGGCGGCATTCGGGGCCTGACAGGGATCGAATCCGTTGGGAGAGGGCAGCAGGCCCACCAACAGGGCCGCTTCATCCAGGCTCAACTTGGCGGCTGGTTTGGCGAAATAGTGACGGGAGGCGTCCTCGAAGCCCCAGCCCACGCCCAGGTAAACGCGGTTCATGTAGCTCAGCAGCAGATCGCGCTTGCTGAAACGGGCCTCCAGCTGCAGCGCCACCAGCAGCTCCCGCCATTTGCGCCCCAAGGTCTCCCCCTGCCCCACCTGCTCGGGGTAGAGGCTGCGGGCCAGCTGCTGGGTGAGGGTGCTGCCGCCCTCCAGCACCCGGCCACCGACCAGGTTCATCAGCAACGCCCGGGCCGTTCCGACCGGATCCACGCCCGGATGCCACCAGAAGCGGCTGTCTTCGCTGGCGAGCAGGGCCTCGATCAGCACCGGAGCAAAGCTGGAGAGCTGGCTGAGTTCGCGGTGATGGCGATCCTCGGCCGACGCCACCGGTCGCCGCTGGCGGTCGTAAAGCACCACCGGCCCGCGCACACTGGCCAGGTTGCCGCGGATCGGCACCTGCAACACCGCCACAACCAAGGCCAGGCCGCCAGCGGCGGCCCCAATCCCTAGGGCGAGGCTGGCGGGCCGCAACAAGCGCCGCAGCGGCGCCGCAGCGGGCCGCAGGACCTCGAGCTGGGGGGGAGTGATGTCGCCGTCGGGGGCCAGCGCCACCCGGTCGCCGTGGCAGAGCAGCACCTGGCGCACCCGTTTGCCCTGGCACCACAGGCCGTTGGTGGCGCCGCTGTCGCTGAGCAACCAGTGGTCGCCGTGGCGTTCCAGCAGGGCATGGCGGCGGCTAACGGCCGGTGCGTCGATGACGATGTCGGCATCGCGATCGCGGCCGATGCGGTAGCAACTTCCCAGCAGGTTGCGCGGCTGCTGGGGGCCGCTGCCGAGCACGCGCAGTTGGGCCTCGCCACCGCGTCCGAGCGCCCTCAGCCGCTCCAGGGGTCGCCGCAGGAACTCAGGAACCGGCACGACGCTGACGGGTTTGCAGAATGTCGATGGCGAAGCACAGCACCGCCAGATTGATGGCCACATCGGCCAGGTTGAAGATCGGGAAGCGGAACGGCACCAGCTCCAGGAAGTCGACCACCTCCCCCAAGCGCAGCCGATCGAGGCCATTGCCGGCCGCGCCCCCGAGCAGGAAGCCGAACGCGACGATCTGCCAGCGCGATGGGGGGGGATGGCGCAGCAGCCAGATGACCAGCCCCACGCAGACGCCAACGCTGAGCAGGCTGAGCGGGGCGCTGTTGCCGCTGAACAAGCTGAAGGCGGCGCCGCTGTTGCCCACCCGCTGCAGGCTCAGCAGGCCGGGCCAGAACGGGGAGGACACCCCCAGGGGGAGGTGCTGCAGGGCCAGGGCCTTGCTGATCTGGTCGAGCAGCAGGGCCAGACCGGCCACCGCCAGGGCCGCCAGGCTGGCGGCATGGGGCCGAGCGTTCACGACTCCACCAGCAGCACACGGCGCAGCAGCCAGGCCAGGCTGCCCACGGCGCAACACAGCAGCAACTGGGGGAAGAAGGCCAGGCTGTAGCCCAGCAGCAGCGGCAACAGCGTTCCATCCCAGCGATGGGCGAGGCCGCCCAGCAGCAGGTTCGCCGCGCCGCAGAGCTGGATCAGCAGCAGACCGATCGCCGCCGCTGCCGCCAGGGCCAGGGGATCCTCCATGTTGGACTGACGCCCGAGCCGGCCCGTGACCCAAGCCGCCGGCAAGAAACCAGCCAGATAGCCGAAGCCCGGGTCGAGCAAGTAACCGATCCCGCCCCCTTCGTGAAACACCGGCAGCTGGAACAGCCCCAGGCTGAGATAGGCGACGGCGGCCAGAATGGCGCTGCGGGGACCGGCGATCAGAGCCGTCAGCAACAGCGCCGGCACCTGGAGGGTGATGCCGAGGGGCTGGAGCGACCAGCCGTTGGCGGCGGGCAAGGGGAACGCGGCCGGCACGAGCCCGCCCGCCACGATCAACAGCAGGCCGGCGATGGCGCCGCTCCAGATGGCGAGGGTCCGCAAGCACGCAGGACAGAACTGCCGCCCATCCTGCAGCAGTTGGGCGCAGCTGAGA
>JBKCTK010000342.1:0-1319 GCA_046319055.1 Synechococcaceae cyanobacterium | reverse complement strand
CGTGCTGCGTAGATCGTGCCGTCGTGGGTGCAGATCCAACGCAGGCCGGTGCTGCGGGTATCTCCCTGGGCGATGGTGTTGGTGGCGATCAGCCCCAGCGTTCCACCTGGTCGCAGCAGCTCAAAGCAGCGGCGGAAGAAGTGGGCCACCAGATCGGCATTGCCGTGGCTTTCGTGGTGCAGTTGCTTGAACCAATCGAGGATGCCGGCGGGGCTGCCTTCGGCGATGGTGTTTTTGCCTGCGAACGGCGGATTGCCCACGAAGGCATCGAAGCCGCCGCGCCCGTTCTGGAACACCTCAGGGAACTCCAGCTCCCAGTGGAATGGCCGAATGCCCTTGGGTCCTGCCGCCAGCTCATTGCGGATCGTCTTGATCTGCTCCGCGCTCATCCCCTTGTTGAGTTCACGGATCTTCTCCTCCTCCAGATTGGCGCGGGCCTTGGCGTTGCCGCCCTGGAAAAAGGCCGCCACCAATAGATCGCCCACCTGGCGGATCGTGTCGCTGGCCTGCTGTTGCTCCTCCAGAGCCGCCTGCTTGCGTTCGGCGTCGGCATCGCTGCGGCTGTCCACAGAAAACACCGCTTCCCTCGCCTTGGCCAGATTCTGCAGGAGGCTGCGGGGCGGGCCATCGAACAGGCCCAGCTGGATCGCGCCGGTGGCCTTCTCGATCGCCGCCATGTCCAGCCCCACCAACGAATCGCCCTCCTTGAGGGCATGATCCACAAAGGTGAAGGGCAGGTTTTTGCTGAGCGTCACCAGCCAGAGGCTGAGGCGGGCCAGGTTCACCGCAAACGGGTTTTTGTCGACCCCATAGAGGCAGCCTTGGGCGACCAGTCGGCGGGCGTAGATCAGCGGATCTTCGCCGTAGGCGCTACCGCCGGGCATCAGCTCATCCGGCAGATTCTTCCCCCAGGCTTTCACCAGCAGCTCGGCCAGGAAGCGGCACAACTCCACCAGAAACGCCCCCGAGCCCATGGCCGGATCGCAGATCCGCAGCTTCAGGATGTCCTCGGGCGACGGCTGGTGGCCGTGGCGCTCCAGCCAGGGGCGCAGAGCATCCGCCACCGTGAGGCGGGTGAGCTGGGCCGGCGTGTAATGGCTGCCGCTGCGGCGCCGCTCCTCCGTGGGCTGAAACACCAGGCTGCCGGGGGGGCAGACGCCCCCGGCGAATAAACGCCGGTCGATCCTTGGCGCCAACGCCGCCAGCAGCTCCTGCTGATTGCTGGCCTGCTTGAGGGCCTGGGCCGCCTTGGCGGGCAGATCCGTCTGCGCCTGCTGCTCCAGCCAGGCCTTGCGTTTGGCCCCGGGCAACGCCAGCAG
>JBKCTK010000341.1:0-4375 GCA_046319055.1 Synechococcaceae cyanobacterium | reverse complement strand
GCCCCGGGCGGCGGCGGACACCCACACCGGCAGGGTGTAGCCGCGGGGGCGCTCGGCAGGGTTGGAGGTGGGCGGCATGGGGCGCAGAGCGGGTCCCGGAGGTCGGTGGCGGGCATGGGCTCCCGCCCCCAGCATCGCTGAGCTGGCCAACGCCGGTCCGCCCGCTGCGGGGGCTGGGGCTCGCGGCGTGGGGCAGGGTTGCCTCAAAGTCCTCTCCACCGGCCTGGTGCCACGGCCTTGGTACCACCAAAACTTGCCTCAGGTCCTGCTGGATCACCCTGAATGCAGCAGAACCTGAGCGTTGCGAGCTCAGCAGAGAAACTTTCAGGCAGCCCTGTGGTGTGGGCAGCCGGGGGTCTCGCCACGGCGTGATGCGGCTGACCGGCGGGTGAACCCCGATGTTTGGGGTCGCCTGCGAGCGCCGCGGGGGTTGGAAAGGCCTTTTTTTAAGGTGGGGGATTACGCCGCCGCGGCACCCCCGCCGATCGCTTCGCCATGCAGGACAAGCTCACCCTGATGATCCCCGGCCCCACCCCGGTGCCGGAGACCGTGCTGAAGGCGATGGGTCGCCATCCGATCGGCCACCGCAGCGGCGATTTCCAGGCGATCGTGCGGCGCACCACGGAGCAGTTGAAGTGGCTGCATCAGACCAGCCACGACGTGTTGGTGATCACCGGCAGCGGCACGGCGGCGATGGAGGCGGGCATCGTCAACACCCTCAGCCGCGGCGATCGGGTGCTGTGCGGCGACAACGGCAAGTTCGGTGAGCGCTGGGTGAAGGTGGCCAAGGCCTACGGGCTTGAGGTGCAAGTGATCAAGGCGGAGTGGGGCCAGCCCCTCGATCCGGCCGCCTTCCGGGCCGCCCTGGAGGCCGACACGGCCAAGGAGATCCGCGCCGTGATCCTCACCCACTCGGAGACCTCCACCGGTGTGATCAATGATCTGCAGGCGATTGCGGCGGCGGTGCGGGAGCACGGCACGGCCATCACCATCGCCGATTGTGTGACCAGCTTGGGAGCGGCCGATGTTCCGATGGACGCCTGGGGGGTGGATGTGATCGGCTCCGGTTCCCAGAAGGGGTACATGATGCCGCCGGGCCTGAGCTTTGTGGCGATGAGCGATCGGGCCTGGACGGCCTACGAACGCTCCGATCTACCGAAGTTCTATTTAGATCTAGGCAAGTACCGGAAGTCGGCCCAGGCGGACAGCAACCCCTTCACGCCGGCGGTGAATCTCTACTTCGCCCTAGAGGCGGCTCTGCAGATGATGCAGGAGGAGGGCCTGGACGCGATCGTGCGGCGCCACGACCGGCATCGCCGCGCCACGATCGCGGCGATGCGGGCGATCGGCCTGCCGCTGTTCGCGGCGGAAGGCCATGGCAGTCCAGCCATCACGGCGGTGGCGCCGGAGGGGATCGATGCGGAGAAGCTGCGCAAGGAGGTGCGCAGCCGCTTCGACATTTTGTTGGCGGGCGGCCAGGATCACCTCAAGGGCCAAGTGTTCCGCATCGGCCACCTGGGCTTCGTCTGCGACCGCGATGTGCTGACGGCGGTGGCGGCGATCGAGGCCACCTTGCAGCAGCTGGGACTGGCCAAGGCGCCCACCGGCAGCGGGGTGGCCGCGGCTGCCGCGGAGCTGGCCCGCTGAGCGGTTGATCAACGGCTGCGCTGCTGCCTTGCCGCTGCAGCGCAGCCGCTCACGCGGCCGCATGCGGCCATGCACCAGCCGCTGTCGATGGCTGCAACGAACGGGGTTGCGGCAGCTCGGGCGCGGGCTGCCGCGGCCTCAGGTGGAACGCCCGGAGCGTTGCCCAGGCCTTGAGGGCGCCCCTGGGGTTGTGTGCCCTTTCGGCTGAGCCGTGGAGCTGGGTTCAAGCCTGCTGGGGTTTGTCTGGATGTTCAAACCAACGTTGCGCGGCACCGCTGTATCGGGGATGGCAGACGCGGCTCTCCTCTTTAACCTCTGTCCGTCTGACCTGATCCCTCCCATGCGCCGCTTCCTGCTTGCCGCCAGCGTCCTGTTGGCCCTCGTTGCCGCCGGCTGTCAATCCCAGAACCTGGCCAAACGCGAACAGAAGACCGAGGCCAAGATCTGCCAGCAGCTCAGCGAGGTCGGCGCTGCCCTGGACAAGGTGGCGGCCCTCAAACCCACCTCCAGCGTCGGTGAGGCCCAGGCGGCCGACAAGGCCCTCAGCACGGCCCTGGAAAAACTCGGCCAAGCCGAGCAGACCCTCGAAAAGCTGAGGCTGCAGGCCTTCCAGACCCAGTTGAAGACCTTCAAGGGCGAGGTGGAGCGCGTGTCGGCCAACAAGAAGCTGACCCTGGAGGAGGCCGCCATGGTGCTCAAGGCCAAGGCCGGTCCGGTGATCGCCGCCCGCAAGGCGCTGTCCGGGGCTGTGAAGTGCCAGGATCCGGCGCCGGCGGCCGCCAAGCCCTGAGATCGTCGGCGGCCGTCGGGCTGGGCCACCCCCCCCGCGGCGTTCCAGGCTGAAGGCCAGGGCCGAGGCTTAACATCCAGATAGCGCCGCAGCGTCGAGGAGGATCTCACCAAGACCTTCTTTGATCGCGACGGTTCTGCGATCGCCTCCTCGGGGTCGATCGTCCGCCTCTCGAAGCCGTCCTGTTGGGCAGGTTTCACCAGCTTCCTGGGCACCGGCAACACGAATTGATGCACACCAGCATCTTGATCGTGCTGTTGCCACCAAGCGCCAAAGATGATCTTGCGGGTGTAATTCAGTGGTAGAATGTCAGCTTCCCAAGCTGAACGTCGCCGGTTCGAATCCGGTCACCCGCTTTCAGTCCAGGCCTGAGAATCGCTGAAGGTCAAGCGTACGGCTGCTCTCCCATCGGCTGGCAGGAGTCCAGTCGGTGCCGGCCATAACTGGCCATGCCAGGGAGTGACAGATACCTTCTCACAGAGCTTTTCCCAGGCAGCACCCACCCCTGCCAGCACCGAACGGCTCAGCAGGCAATGGCCGATCGAACGATCAGCTGACCATCGCCTGCAGGATCGTGAGATCGGCAAGGCTGAGGCTTGGTTGATCGAGAAACTCAATCGTGTGACCACCCCAGGCCAGCAACGTCGAGCTTGCGTTGTTGGTGAGGCTCGGGATGGAGGGCTGTTGATCGGTGGCAGACCAGAATTGCAACCGATCCATGCTGGGATCAAAACCGCGGATCTTGTCGATGGCACCGCCGCTGGCGCTCATCTGGCGGTGTTGCAGGGTCTCGCGGCCGGATCCGAGGGTGTGGCTGTTGCGGCCCAACCTCCCACAGATCACAGCATCGCTGCCGGAACTGATGTAGCTGTCATCGGCATCGGAACCCCACACGATCGAGGTGCCCCGCGCTGCTCCAAAGACTGTCATCGGGCCGGTGAGGTAGTCGGGGCTGGTGAGATCCACGATGGAGGTGCCGCCGGCACTGCCCATGGTGATCGTGTCGATGTTCAGCAACCGTTGGGCTGAGGCGCGCCCGTAGCGATCGGGCTGAAGGTTGAGGCCGGAGAAGAAGGCGGAATAGGTGTCGTGCAGGAAGTAGGCGGTGTTCTGATCGGGCTCCAGGACGATCGCGGTGGTGGCGCCTGGGATGGCTGTGGCAACAAACGAATAACGCCCAAGGCCCGTTACTGGAATCCTTTCGCCGCTGCCTGGTGCCGTAGGACTTCCAGCGTTGTAGGCAACAAAGCCACTGCTCCAGGTGGAGCTGGTGCGGGCATGCAGGGTGGCGGAAAAGGGAGCCTTGAGTTCCACCAGATCGGGGGAGCCTTGTCCAACTCAAGAGCGTTTTGGGCTGCTCGGCCCAGCGCTCCGCTCTGGGCCCATAGGCTCAGCAGCTGACGCCACTCTTGCAGGAGCAGTTCCAGGAGGGTTTGGGGCATGGCGATCATGGAAAGATGCAAACCAACAGGCGCCTGAATGGCGGATCCCGGGGGTGTCAGCTGCCGCGATGGGAGTCGAGCTGAGCCATGGCGAGGATTGGGGGGACAGGAGCTGGGTAGGGCGCACCGATCACGAAGCCCCTCCCCTATGCGAACCCCAACAATAGCTTGGCTATGCTACGCCCTGCCAAGATCCTGATTGTTTCACGGCTGTATAGCAACCATTGGCATTGCACCATCCGCAACCGCAAGCTTCTGTCTATCCCCGAATAGGGACAGCCTGCTCGTGTTGTAGCCACCACTACCGAAATATCCGCCTCTGCCCCTCCCCCCATCACAGCCGGATCATGCATGATTTGCATAACGAATTGGCTTGCACTGGCCCGTAGCGGCAGCTCTCTCAGTTCAGGGCCGGCATCTGGCCCAAGGCCATAGCTGCAGCGGGCCCAGTGCGGAGCGCTCAGCCAACACTCCTCAGTGTGCGCCCTTGCCTCAG
>JBKCTK010000340.1:0-5616 GCA_046319055.1 Synechococcaceae cyanobacterium | reverse complement strand
ACAAGGAGGGCGACCGCAGCCTGGTGCAAGGCCTCAAGGGGGATCCCACTTACCTGATCGTCGACGGGCCTGAGGCGATCGGCAACTACGGGAGCAATGCCATCTGCACCCACCTGGGTTGCGTGGTGCCCTGGAACAGCGGCGCCAACAAGTTCATGTGCCCCTGCCACGGCTCCCAGTACGACGCCACCGGCAAGGTGGTGCGCGGCCCCGCTCCCCTTTCCCTGGCCCTGGCCCACGTCACGGTCGACAACGACAACGTGTTCGTGAGCCAGTGGACCGAAACCGATTTCCGCACGGGCGACAAGCCCTGGTGGGCCTGATCTTTCCCGCTTCCCCCGCCCCCGTCGCCCCCATCTGATTTCCATGTGTCGCCTTCTCTCCTTCCTCACCGGCGGTGTGCTGGCCGCCGGCCTGGCCCTGAGCGTGCTGCTCGTTGGCGCCAGCCCCAGCTGGGCCTACCCGTTCTGGGCTCAGCAGAACTACGACTCGCCCCGGGAGGCCACCGGCAAGTTGGTCTGCGCCAACTGCCACCTGGCCAAGAAAATCACCCAGGCCGAGGTGCCCCAGGCCGTCTTCCCCGATCAGGTGTTCAAGGTGGAGGTCAAGATTCCCTACGACACCGCTGTGCAGCAGGTGTCCGGAGCGGGCACACCCACCGGCCTGAATGTTGGTGCCGTGGTGATGCTGCCCGAGGGTTTCCGCCTCGCTCCCCAGGATCGGCTCACCGATGAACTGAAGGAAGAAACTTCCGGGGTTTACTACACCCAGTACAGCGACGACCAGCCCAACATTCTGCTGGTGGGTCCGCTGCCGGGTGATCAGCACCAAACCATCGTCTTCCCGGTGCTCTCCCCCGATCCGGCCAGCGATAGCGCCATCCACTTCGGCAAGTACCAGCTGCACGTGGGCGGCAATCGCGGCCGCGGGCAGGTGTATCCCACCGGCGAGAAGAGCAACAATGGCGTGTTTAACGCCCCCGCCACCGGCACCGTCAGCAGCATTGAAAGCGGCGAGAATGGTGCTTCCGTGATCACGATCAGCACCGCCGATGGCGGCAGCACCAGCGAAACCGTGCCCGCGGGTCCCACCGTGATGGTGTCCGTGGGTGATGCGGTTACCGCTGGCGCACCGCTCACCAACGATCCCAATGTGGGTGGTTTCGGTCAGCTGGATGCGGAGGTGGTGCTGCAAGATCCCGTGCGGATCTATGGCTTGTTGGCCTTCTTCGCCATCGTCGCCCTGTCCCAGATCCTGCTGGTGCTGAAGAAGCGCCAGGTGGAGAAGGTGCAGGCGGCTGAGGCCATCGTCTGATTCGGCCGCTCTCGGTGCCTGCCGATTTCGCTTCGGTGCCACTGGCGCTGTTCACCTCCCCGGGCCCGCTGGTGTTCCAGCTGGGCCCGTTTGCCGTGCGCTGGTATGGCCTGTTGATCGCCATGGCCGTGCTGATCGGCCTGATGGTGTCGATGCGGCTGGCGCGCCTGCGCGGCATCGATCCCAACCTGGTGGCCGACCTGCTGCCGTTGCTGGTGCTCGGCGCCGTACTCGGTGCCCGCAGCTATTACGTGGCGTTGGAATGGCATCAGTACCAAGGCCGCTGGGGCGAAATGCTGGCCATTTGGCATGGAGGCATCGCCATCCATGGGGCCCTGATCGGTGGCAGCCTCACCACGATCCTGTTCTGCCGCTGGCGCCGCCAGCCCTTCTGGCCCCTGCTCGACATCCTGCTGCCGGCGGTGGCCTTGGGCCAGGCGATCGGGCGCTGGGGCAACTTCTTCAACTCCGAGGCCTTCGGGGCCCCCACCGATGACCTGCCCTGGCGGCTCACCATCCCATTCGAACGTCGGCCGCTGGAGTTGCTCGACCGCGCCACGTATCACCCAACGTTTCTGTATGAATCGCTCTGGAACTTGGGGGTGTTCACCTTGCTGCTGGTGCTGTTGCAGCGCTCGCTGAAGGGGCGGCTACGGCTGCCGCCTGGGGCCCTCAGCTGCATCTACCTGCTGGCCTACAGCAGCGGCCGGGTGTGGATCGAGGGCCTGCGGCTCGATCCCCTCTGCCTGTTCACCAACCAGCCCCTCTGCGTCGGAGGCCTGCGCATGGCGCAGGTGATCAGCGTGCTGCTGATCGCCGTGGCCAGCGTGGCCCTGGCCTGGCTCTACGCCCTGGGACGCCCCCTTCCCGATCCCGCCGGCCAACCGAGCCGGGTGCCGTCATGAGTGCTGGCGACCACGCGTCCGACCACCCAGCCGCCGGCCAAACCGCTCTGAACGGCGCCATCCATGGCGCAGCCCTCGCTGGCGGGGCCACCCTAGAGATGCAAACCATGCCCAACGCCGTGGAGAGCCAGCAACAGCCCCCCGTCCAAATCGTCGGAGCCGGCCCCGGAGCCCCGGATCTGCTCACGTTGCGGGCGGCCCGGGCCCTGGAGCGGGCCGAGGTGCTGGTCTGGACCGACTCGTTGGTGAACCCCCAGATCGCCGCCTTGGCACCGGAGGGCTGCGAACGCATCCGCACCGGCAATCTCACCCTGGAGGAACTGCTGGAGGTGGTGATCCGCCGCGCCCGCGAGGGACGCCGGGTGGTGCGCCTGCACGACGGTGACCCCTGCCTTTACGGCGCCTTGCAGGAGCAGATCTGCCGCCTCGCCGATGCCGGCCTCAACGTGGAGGTGGTGCCAGGGCTGAGCGCCTATCAGGCCACCGCCGCCGCCCTCGGCCAGGAGCTCACCATCCCCGGCCTGGTGCAGACGATCGTGCTCAGCCGCGCCGGAGGCCGAACCGGCGTGCCGGAGCGGGAAACGCTGGAGCGCTTGGCCTCCCTGGGGGCCAGCCTCTGCCTTTACCTCAGCGCCCGCCATGTAGAGGAGGTGCAACAGGAGCTGCTGCGCCACTACCCACCCGAAACCCCCGTGGCGATCGGCTACCGCGTGAGCTGGCCCGACCAGTGGCTCACCCAGGTGCCCTTAGCCGAGATGGCCGCCACCAGCCGCGCCCGCCAGTTGATTCGCACCACGCTCTACATCGTCAGCCCGGCGCTAGCCGCACCCCAGGAAGCCCGCTCCCGGCTCTATTCCCCCAGCCACGCCCATCTGTTTCGCGGTGGGGCGGGGTGAATGGGGGTGGCGAGGGTTGAGGGGAGGCGCCTTCAAGGCTCTCTGAAAGTTGCCTTCCTGAGCTCGCAAGCCTCAGGTTCGGCTGGGTTGCGAAACAATCCAGCAAGACCTGGCGGTGCCGAGGCCGTGAGAACAGGCCGCTGAGGAGGAGTTCGAGGCAACCCTGGGGAGCGCGTCAGTTGGGCCTGGGGCTCTGGAGACGGGGCGATGGCACCTGAGGGCTGTGCGCTGGTAACGGACAAACGCTGTTACCGATGCAGTCCAACCAGAAGCCTCCTCGCCTTCGCAGTCGACAATGCCACATATGACCGTACCAGTTGTCGCTTTGACCGATGAGATAGTTCAAGCAACGGGGCCAGCCACTAAATCGAGTTGAACTGATTTGGCTTCCCAGAAGTCACCAGCGGGAGTACCAACCCGGAGATGGCCAAACCAACCAAAAAAGGTGGATCGGCTACCCCGAGCCAAGGGGCGTGGATCGAGAGGACTGGAAGCTCTGCTCATCGAAAGATTATGCCAAAGCCTCTAAACCGCATGATGAAAGATGCGTTGCCGCAAGATCTGCATGAATGAATTGGGCTTTTGAGGCTGCTGAACTCTCGCCGCAACACCTGCATGGGGTCAACCAGGCTGGGACCTTGCTTCAGCCTGGGTCGCTCCCATCAAGCTCACCCATGACCTGCTCATACCAATGCTGCCAATCCGTGCTGACATCTGATTGATCAGTCTGCTTCAGTGCCAATAAGATTTCGTAGCCACGAGCGCAATAGTCTCTGCGGTCGACCAGCGGGACGAAAGCAGCCATGGATCCGAGCCTGGCACAACAGGCCACCCGGTCGAGCTGCCATTCGCTGCGCGATGGATCATGGCCAACAAGCTCATCGGCGATGCGCAGGCTCTCCTGATAAGCAAGTAGTGCTTCAGCACCTTTATCCTGGGACAATAATCCATCACCGATTTTCATATTGCTTACATAGCAATCCCGCAGCACCTGGAGATTCGTCGGATCGCGCCTCCATAAACCCTCTGCAACTTGCAGGCTCTTGTGATAGGCAGCAAGAGCGATGCTGCTGTCACCCAAGGCCATCAAGGCATCGCCAGTCTTGATTTGGCTGACGAAGCAATCCCGCTGCCACTGAGCATTGCTGGGGTCACGCCGAACCAGATCCTCTCGAATCTTCAGCCCGCTCTGATAGGCCGCCAGAGCCGAGGCAGCCTCGCCCTGCGCCATGCAGCCATTGCCGATGCGGTCATGGCTCACGGAGAGGTCGCGTTGCCATTGGCTGTTGCTGGGATCAAGGCGAACCAGTTCCGCCCGAATCCTTAGGCTGGCCCGGTAAGACGCCAAGGCTCTGGCCCCATCGCCGCCGGCCATCTGCCGATCACCAACTTGCTCTTGACTGACGGCCAGATCGCGCTGCCAGGCGGTGTTCTGCGGATCGACCTGGCAGAGGCTTTCGCGGATTCGGAGGCTGGCCTGGAAGGAGGCCAATGCCTTGGTGCTATCCCCAAGCGCCTTCCAGCCCAGGCCGACGCGGTCATGGCTCACGGAGAGATCGTGTTGCCGCAGATGGTTGGCCGGATCCTGCTGCGCGAGCCTTGCGCTGATCGCCAAGCCTGCCTGGTAGGAGGCCAGGGCCTTGCTGGCATCCCCCTGGGCGATCCAGCGATCACCCAGCTTGTTGTAGCTGATGGCCAGGTCGCGTTGCAGACGTGCAGATCCCGGATCCTGATGGCTAAGGCTGAGTGCCATGGCGCACGCCTCTTGGTAGGCGGCAGTCGCGCCCACGGCATCGCCTTGAAGCGCTAACACGTCTCCCAAACCGCGCCGAGCGCGACCTTCTTGGCGTTGATCAGCCAGTGTGTGGGCCTGGTGGATCAACGTGATGAACACATCCTCGGCCTGTGTCAGATCGCCCCGCCGGATCCAGGCATGACCCAATTCTTGGGCCGCTTCCAGATCATCGGGATCGGCCTGCAGCGCCATCCGGAGATTCCGGACCGCCTTCGGGAGATCGCCTCGAACCATCGCCAGACTGGCCAAGCCGCGAGCCGCTTCCGCCTCTCGCCGCCGTTCGACGACGGCCAGCTCCTCCGCCAACTTCCGCCTGCGCTGGCTGGTAGCCAGCTCCTCTTCAAACGAGGCCTCCGCCAAACAGGTGTTGCCTGTTGCCAGTGCCGCCATGGCAGCCACCATGTGACAGACTTTCAGTCGGCCCTGGCTCCTGCCCGGGCCGCGCGGCCCGAGCTCCACCAGGTTGAAGGTAGCGCTCCACAAAGGGAGCGATGCGCAGCAGCAGCACCATCTTGGCCCGCATATCGAGGGCGTTGGGCTCCTGGCCGATCGAGCCGATCAGGAAGTCACGCCACGCGTGCGTGGTGAAGGCAGCACGGCCCTTGGCCAGGAGCCCCAGCACGTTGGGATTGGACATCTGGATCGGCCTGAGCGCGGCGATGCGGAACGGCCTGCCGTTGCGTTCCTAGGCGATCACCGGGTCGTA
>JBKCTK010000339.1:0-1719 GCA_046319055.1 Synechococcaceae cyanobacterium | reverse complement strand
GCTTTAAATACACCACCAAGATTGAAGTGAAGGCGCTGAAGGCCAGGAAGAACAAAAAGAACGCCAGGCACAGGCGGCGCACCTCGAGCCTGCCAAACACCCGGACCAGCTGGCTTGTGGGCAGCAGCTCCCGGCGTCGCGGCAGTGGAATCCGCGCCTCGATCGGGTGGGTCTCCGGCAGCAGCGTCAGCACCACCACCAGGTTGAGCACGGCGAAACCCAGGGCCACCAGCAGCGGCAAGGCCGCGCTGGTGGCCGCCAGCAGGCCGCTCAGCCCGGGCCCGAGGATGAAGCCAAGCCCGAAGGCCACGCCGATCAGGCCGAAGGCCTTGGCCCGTTGCTCCGGCGGCGAGATGTCCGCCAACACCGCTCCGGCGGTGGCGGCGGTGCCGCCGCTCATGCCATCGATCAACCGGGCCGCGAACAGCAGCAGCAGCGGCAGGCCCGCCGCCGCCGCCGCCGGCCAGACCCGCGTCCAGGGAAACAGGATCGTGAAGCAGAACAGCGCCAAACCAACGACGGACCCCCCCACACACACGCTGATCACCGGCCGGCGGCCGAAGCGGTCGCTGAGGGCACCAATCAACGGGGTGCAGCAGAACTGGGCCACGGCGTAGCTGCCCCCCAGCAGCCCCACCACGAGGCCTAACTGGCGCCCATCGCCCACCAGGTTCGCCAGCAGAAAGGGCAGCAAGGGGAAGACCATGCTTTCGCCCATGCGGTCGTTGAGCAGGGTCAGGAAGGCACTCAGCTGGGGGGAGGGACGACCTAGACCCATGCGAGCGGGGCAGGAATCCCCAACCCTCCCATGGGGCAGGCCAGGTGCGCCCGTCGTCTTCCGCGCCAGGCGCCGCGGGGTCTGCCCCCTCCAGTCAAAGTGGGGGATCTCTTTGTCGTTCCAGCCAGCGCTGGTCGAGTCCGTCACCGTGATCGGCCCTACGACGCTCCGCTTGCCCCCCAGCTCCGCTCCCCTGCCCGCCCCAGCGGCCAGCGATGTCGCCGGTCAATGGCGCCGTCAGCGCGCGGCGGCCGCCGCTGGCCTGCTGCTGGTTCTCTTCTTGGTGGCTCACCTGGGGGCCCTCTCCCTCGCGCCCCTGGCGCCTGAACGGTTCGAGCGTTGGGCGGCCGAGCTGCATGGCGCCCCCTGGTTGCCGCCGCTGGAGCTGGGCCTGGCAGCCCTGTTTCTGCTCCACCCCCTGCTGGCCCTGGGGCGCCTGCTGGCCGGGGCCGCGGCCGTCGGTTCGGTGCAGCCGCTGCGGCGTAGCCGCCGTCAGGACATGCCGCTGGCAAGCTTCGCCGCTCGCAGCCAAGGCTGGAGCGGCGCGGTTCTGCTCCTGTTCCTGGTGGTGCATCTCGCCCAGCTGCGCTGGCATCGCCCCGGGGCGGGCCAGGAACTCCCGGCGCTTCAGGCCGTCTTGGCCCAGCCCGCCTCACTGCTGCTCTACGGGTTGGTGGGCCTGGCCCTGGCCCTGCATCTGCTGCAGGGCGTGGAGGCGGCCCATCGCAGCCTGGGTCTGTTGGAGCCCTCCAGCGCTGAGCGCATCCGCCGCTGGGGCCGACGCGCGGCAGGCCTGCTCGGCGCGGGTTTTTCACTCGTGGCCCTGGCGTTGCGGCTGCTGGAGGTCCAGCCATGACCGCCGTCGCCCCGGGCCCCCATCCCCCCGCCGTTGACCTCGATCCTCGCCTCCCCGGCGGTCCCCAGCCGGGGGCCTGGAGCCG
>JBKCTK010000338.1:0-13969 GCA_046319055.1 Synechococcaceae cyanobacterium | reverse complement strand
AGCAGCCGGGATCGCAGTCGATGATCAGATCCAGCGCCACCGATTGATGGCGGTGGGGCGGCTGGATGGCGCCATCGGGCACCAGGCCGACCATCGCCCAGAGCGTGTGGCTGATCGTGCGGCTGGCGGGAAACGCGGCGTGGCCCAACAGGATGCTGAGGCGGTTGCCGCGGCAGGCCGCCGGATCGGCTTGCAACGCGGTCAGAGCCTGCTCAAGCGCCTGGGCGGGGTAGTGAATGGGGCTGAACCGGGGCCCTTTGGGCATGACCCCCAGGTAGTGCAGCAATGGCGCGTCGTGAACCCAGTAGAGAACGGCCGCCTCCTGCGATTCCAGCTGCAGCGGCTCGCCGGCGGGAAGCAGGAACAGGTCACCCTGGGCCCAGGCCAGGCTGAGCGGCGCTTGCCCCGGCCCTGCCGGGCGCTCCAGCCGCCCCGAACCGCGCAGCACGTAGTAGAGCGAGCTGGTGGCCTCCGCCGCCGTCCGTAGGGGCTCCCCCGGCATGAGCCGCAAGAAATGGGCTGCCAACGCTGGGCTGGTGGCCGGCGACGCACAACCGAGTTCTGCGCTCAGATCCAGGGGAATGATGGCGCTGGGGCCATCGGCGTGCAGGCGCGATGACCAGCTGCGCAGCGGGATCGGCTCGGTGAGGCCATGCCGCACCGGATTGGCGGCTTCGGCGTAGCGATAGATGCGGGTGTCGGCTTGCCAGTCGTGGAGTGGCGCCTCGCTGCAAACGCCGGGTAGGACGCTGGAGGGGTCAAGGGCCCCCTCACGCGCCAACATCACGGGGTGACGTGAGGGATCCATACCAGCTCCACGGGGTGAGCCAGCTTAGTGAGCCAGGTTGCGATCCCGCGGCTTCAGCCGCCGGCCACCGCCGGAACGATCGACACCTCATCGCCATCCTTCAGGGGCGTGTTCTGATGATCAAGGAAGCGGATATCTTCGCTGTTGACGTAGACATTGAGGAACCGGCGCAACTTCCCTTTCTCATCGCAGAGGCGCTCCAGGATGCCCGGGAAGCGCGCCTCCATCGCCTCAAGCAGCCCGTCGACACTGGTGGCCTGAAGTTCAAGGATGGCCTCGTTGGCGGTGAATTTCTGCAGGGGGGTGGGGATCAGAACCTGAACACTCATCGGAGCCGGGAGTTGGGAACAAGGAGACGGGTGGGAGACGGCAGCGCGCTGAGCCCCAGGGAGGGGGCGATCCGGCGCGATGCCCTGCTCAGGCTGGAGACGCAGCGGCCTGCTGGCCGTGCTGGGCCTGGGCCCGCTCCCAGGCTGCGTTGAAGCTGGCCAGCTGAGGGTCAATGGTGAGCGGTGCGCCGATGGCATCGGCCACGGCTTCCGTCGTTTTCAAGCCGTTGCCGGTGATGTAGGCCACGGTGGTTTCGCCGGGATCGATCTGGCCCTGCTCCACCAGCTTGCGGAGTACGGCGATAGTGGTGCCGCCGGCGGTGTCCGTGAACACGCCTTCGGTTTCCGCCAGCAGCTTGATGCCTTCGATGATCTCCTGATCGGTCACGGCGGCGATCTGCCCGCCGGTGGACCGGGCGATGTCGATGGCATAGGGGCCATCGGCGGGGTTGCCGATGGCGATCGACTTGGCGATCGTGTGGGGCTTCACCGGGGTGATGAAGTCGCGGCCGGCGGCGAATGCCTGGGCGATCGGTGAGCAGCCCTCGGCCTGGGCACCGCTGAAGCGCACCGGCTTTGCCTCCACCAGCCCAACCTTGATGAACTCATCAAATCCTTTGCGAATCT
This sequence comes from Synechococcaceae cyanobacterium, assembly GCA_046319055.1. Lineage (GTDB taxonomy): Bacteria > Cyanobacteriota > Cyanobacteriia > PCC-6307 > Cyanobiaceae > Cyanobium. Next base: position 12,205 of record JBKCTK010000338.1, on the reverse strand, counting down.
TGGTAAACAATGAACCGGAGGCCAGCGGCGCCACGATGTGGTCAGGAAGCTGCCAACCGAGTTGCTCAATTACCTCATAGCCCAGGGTTTTTGAGCCTTCGGAGTAGTAGGGCCGCAGGTTGATGTTCACGAAGCCCCAGCCGTAGGTGTTGGCCACCTCGGAACAGAGCCGATTCACCTGGTCATAGTTGCCGCGCACCGCCATCAAGGTGGGGTTGTACACGAGGGTGCCGAGCACCTTGCCCAGCTCCAGATCGCTGGGGATGAACACGCAGCACTCCAAGCCGGCATGGGCGGCGATCGCCGCGGTGGAGTTGGCAAGGTTGCCGGTGGAGGCGCAGCTCACCGTGGTGAAGCCCAGCTCACGGGCCCGGGTGAGGGCGACCGACACCACCCGATCCTTAAAGGACAGGGTGGGCATGTTGACCCCGTCATTCTTGATATAGAGAGAGCGCAGACCGAGGCGGCGAGCCAGTCGGTCTGCCCGCAGCAACGGCGTAAATCCCGTGCCCACATCGATCGGATCGCCCTCAATCGGCAGGAAATCGCGATAGCGCCAGATGGAAACCGGCCCGGCCTCAATCGTGGCGCGGCTCACCCGGTCGCGGATGGCGTCGTAGTCGTAAACGACCTCCAGGGGCCCAAAACACACGTCTTCGCAGACATGGCGGGCGCCTGCTTCATAGGGGTGGCCGCATTCCTTGCAGCGCAGGCCCGTGAAGGTGGAGCGGGACAGAGCAACCGTCACGACAGAGACCCGGGATGACAGGGAGCGTATCAGCCCCGTCCGGCTGCGACGATAAAATCCGACTTCGTGAGTCGGGTAATGAGGGCCTCGGGCTGTCGGGCTTCGCGGCGGCCCGGCGGCGCCCTGGGCGCCATCCATGCGCCTTGGCTTGGGGTCCACGCTGGGCGGTGGCGGTGGCGGTGACGGTGACGGTGGCGGTGGCTCTGGCGGTGGCCGGCAGGGCGGAACCCGCGCGGCTCCGGTTGTGCGGCGTGGCGGTCTGCCTACGCTCAGGCCGTGCCCGTTCACGCCATGCCACGGGCCTCGCGCCCACCACTCCGCTTCCGCCGCGGGCTGCTCGTGACAGCCCTGGCTGTGGGCCCGTTGCTGCTGCTCTTCGCCGCCAGGCTGCGGGTCGAGTGGGAGTGGTTCGCCCAGTTCGGCTTTGAGGCGGCCCTGCTGCGCCGCTGGCTGCTGCAGCTGCTGGCCTTCTCACTGGTGTTTGGCCTGGGTTCGCTGCTGCAGCTCAAGCAGCTGCAGCGCTGCTGGCGCTTGCGCCAGAACGCCGCCCGCAAGGATCTGCCTCCCGCGCCGCTGCTGCCGCTGGGCCCGCGCCGCTTGGTGGCGCTGCTGTTGGCGCTGGTGCTGCTGCTGCTCTCCGGTCTCAGCTACCTGATTCATCAGGCCGGCGACCTGATCACCAACCCCTTCAGCGGACAGGTGATCAGCGGCCTCTGGGGGCCGGGAATGCTGCGGCCTGGCCTATTCCTCGGCATCGCCGCGGTGCTGTTGCCACCCCTGCTGCTGCGGCCCCTCACCACCCTGCGGATCACCCTGGCCGCCGCCCTGGCGGCCTCAGCCACGGCCCTGGCCCGGGGCTGGAGTCTTTGGCTGCCAGCCTTGTTGGCGGTTCCCTTCGGCGAAGGCGACCCGCTCACCGGCCTCGATCTCTCTTTCACGGTGCTGCGGCTGCCGGCCCTGCGGCTGCTGCTCAGCGTGCTGCTCACCCAGGCGATCGTGGGTTTCGCGGCCTGCCTGCTGCTCACCATCAGCGAGGGCACCAGCCTTTCGGATCTGCGCTTCCGGGGCCTCAGTCGCGATCAGCAGCGGGTGCTTCAGCCCCAGCTGGCTGTCCTTGCCGCGGTGGCGGCGCTGCGGGCCGCTTTGGCTCCCTTCGACCTGATGGTGCAGGGCAGCGGCGTTGCCGCGGGGGCCGGCTTTGTGGATCTGCATGTGCGCCTGCCGCTGCGGCTGCTGCTGGCCCTGCTGCTGCTGCTCAGCGCCCTCGGCCTGCTGGTGCCGGTGCCCCGCGGCATGTTGCGGCGCTGGCTGCTGGTGCCGCTGGCGACCACGGCCCTGCTGCTGCCCTTCGGGGAGCTGTTGCTGGTGCCGCTCGTCCAGAAGCTGATGGTGCAGCCGCGGGAGTTGGCCCTGGAATCCACCTATCTGGCCCGCAGCATCCGAGCGACGCGCCGGGCCTTTGGGCTGGAGCGCCTGCGCACGGTGCGCCAAACCCCGCTGCAGCGCATCACCGGCGCCGACCTGGCCAGCGCCCCGGGAACCCTCGACAACATTCGCCTCTGGGACAACCAGCCGCTGCTGGCCGCCAACCGGCAGTTGCAACAGCTGCGCCTTTACTACCGGTTCTCCTCCGCGGCGGTCGATCGTTATCCCCTGCAGGGGCGAGCCGGCCCCCAAGACCAGACCCAACAGGTGCTGATCTCAGCTCGGGAGCTCGACAGCGGTTCCCTGCCGCGCCAATCGCGCACCTGGCTGAACCGCCATCTGGTATTCACCAACGGTCACGGGTTCACGGTGTCGCCCGTGAATGTGGCTGGATCGGATGGGTTGCCGCTGTTCTTCGTCAAGAACCTGGGTCTCGGCACCCGGGCTCAGGGGATTCCCCAGTTGGGGGTGAGCGATGCCAAGGCCCAGGCCGCTCTGCCGGTGGGACGCCCGAGTTTGTATGTGTCGTCTGGGCCATCCCTTTATGCGATCGCGCCCACGAAGATCCCCGAATTCGCCTTTCCGGAAGGCGATGTGAATGTCTACCGTCACTACAATGGTGAGCGCGGCATTTCCCTGGCTCAGCCCTTGAACCGCTTAGCCGCCGCCATCTACCTTGCGGAGCCGCGGCTGCTGTTCACTGGAGCGATCACGCCGCGATCGCTGTTGCTGATTCGCCGTCAGGTGAACCAGCGCCTCGCGGCCCTGGCGCCCTTCCTGCACTTCGAGAGCGAGCCCTACCTCGTCACAGCCAGGGTGGGCCCTGCTCCCGGGTATCGCTCAGAGCAACATCAATACTGGATGCTGGATGGCTTCACCAACAGCCGTAGCTATCCTTATAGCGATCCGAACCCCGCCGGTTTGCGTTATTTCCGTAATCCTGTCAAGGCGGTGGTTGATGCCCATGATGGCCGGCTTTGGCTCTATGTCAGCGACTCCCGTGATCCGCTGCTTCGCACCTGGCAGCGCGCTTTCCCAGAGCTGTTTCAACCCCTGGCGGCGATGCCCCAACCCCTCCTGCGCCATATCCGCGTGCCAATTAGTCAGTTTGCCATCCAAACCGAGCGATTGCTGCGATACCACGTTACTGATGTGCGCACCTTCTATAACGGAGATGATGTCTGGGCGGTGCCGCTAGAGATCTATGGCAATTCCAATGTGCCGGTTCAGCCCTATTACGTGACCCTGCAGCTGCAGAAAGGCTATCCCAGTGAATTTGTGCTCCTGCTGCCATTCACACCGCTCAAGCGCACCAATCTTGTAGCTTGGCTGGTGGCCCGCAACGACGCCCCCCATTACGGTGAGCTGGTGCTGGTGCGGTTGCCGCAGCAACGGCTTCTGCTGGGGCCCCAGCAGATCTCGGCCCTGGTGGATCAGGATCCCACGATTAGTCTCCAGTTTGGACTTTGGAATCGGCTCGGCTCGCGCCTCTTCCGCGGCAACATGCTGATCCTGCCGGTGGGCAAGGGATTGTTGTACGTAGAGCCGATCTATCTGCAATCAAAGAGCAACGACCTGCCCACTCTGGTGCGCGTGGTGGTGACGGACGGCCGTCGCATCGTGATGGAGCGGGATCTGGCCAAGGCCTTGGCCCGGCTCGTCGCCCCGTCAGCTGCGGTGACCACGGGCTTGGAGGCTGATGCAGGTCTGGCACCTTGGACCAAGCTTGCGGAGCCTGTCAGCCTTCCGGCCGCTGCGGCGGGCCTGCCACCCCAGGGGATCGAGCTGCCCGGCTTCACGCCTTGAGGCTGGCTGCCAGGCGGGGCCGGCCGCATGCCCCAGATGCGGCCCAACAAAAAGGGGCCCTTGCGGGCCCAAGACGGACGTTCGAGAAGCGAAGTCAGGGAGAGGACGAAAGCGGGGCCGCGCTAGAACGCCGCCCCGTCCCCAAGCTTGGCCGCTGAAGTCAGGCGGCTACCGCCGTTTTGGGATCCAGTTCGCCCTTGGCGTAGAGAGCGGCGTAGTAGTTGATGTCGCGTTGCTTGATCTTGCTAGCGTTGCCGGCACACCAGAACTGCTGATAACGATCGAGGCAAACCTGCTTCATGTAGGCCCGGGCAGGCTTGTTGAAGTGGCGAGGATCGAAGTTGGCGGGATCCTTCGCGGCAGCTTCGCGGATGGCGGCGGTGAAGGCCAGGCGATTGTCGGTGTCGATGTTCACCTTGCGCACACCATTGCGGATGCCTTCCTGGATCTCTTCCACGGGCACGCCGTAGGTCTCGGGGATGGCGCCGCCGTACTTGTTGATCATGTCGAGCCACTCCTGGGGAACCGAGGAGGAGCCGTGCATCACCAGGTGGGTGTTGGGGATGGCCTTGTGGATCTCGGCGATGCGGCTAATGGCCAGCACCTCACCGGTGGGCTTGCGGGTGAACTTGTAGGCGCCGTGGCTGGTGCCGATGGCGATCGCCAGGGCATCCACTTTGGTCTTGGCCACGAAGTCGGCGGCCTCGGCGGGATCGGTGAGCAGCTGGCTGTGGTCCAACTTGCCGTCGAAGCCGTGGCCGTCCTCCGCCTCACCCATGCCGGTCTCGAGGGAGCCCAGGCAGCCCAGCTCACCTTCAACGCTCACCCCGATGGCGTGGGCCACATCCACCACTTCCTTGGTCACCGCCACGTTGTACTCGTAGCTGGCCGGGGTTTTGGCGTCAGCCATCAGCGAGCCATCCATCATCACGGATGTGAAGCCATTGGCGGCGGCGCCGTAGCAGGTGGCGGGGCTGTTGCCGTGGTCCTGGTGCATCACCACCGGGATGTCGGGGTAGGTTTCCACGGCGGCCAGAATCAGGTGGCGCAGGAAACTCTCACCGGCGTACTGGCGGGCGCCGCGGGAGGCCTGCAGAATCACGGGAGAGTCGGTCTCGTAGGCGGCCTCCATGATCGACTGCACCTGCTCGAGATTGTTCACATTGAAGGCCGGGATGCCATAGCCGTTCTCGGCGGCGTGATCGAGCAGTAGCCGAAGCGGGACGAGCGCCATTGGAAAACCTCTTGGGTTGAAGCGTATGGGGGCGACGACGGCAGGGGGGAGCACCGACCGTGGCTGGGCGGAGTCTAGGTGATACCCCTCCAGCGCCTCCCGGGGGCCGCGGCTCTAGGTCCATGGCAAGGCCCCGCTGGTGGCTGGTCCGCCGCGATCCTCCAAAAAAAAGCCCCGCGGAGCGGGGCTGGCAACCGACACGGCCGGAACGGTGTGTCCGGCGTGGCGGCGCGGTGCGGCTTAGGCGGCGTCTGGGATGCCGGGCCGGACTGGCGGCAACCGAAGCGAGCGAAGGGCTCAGTCGATCAGTTGATGGCGCCGCAGGGAGCGGACGACATAGTCGTTCTGCTTTTCGGCCCGGCGGACCTGCTCGGCCTGGCGGACCATTTGTTTTGCCGTGGTGATGGACATGGGACGTGCCTCCTGGGATGGGATGGCGCGTTGCTTCAGAGAGCGAGACCGAAAGCCTCCGCTGCCTTACTTCCGCCACGACGGGCACGGGCGGAAACCGCCGCGTGTCGTGGTCAACGATGGCTGAACTGTAGTGGTTGCTACGGAAATGTGGTGTGCGGGGGGGCTGTTCAGAGATTCCCAACTCGCCCCATCCCAGCCTGAAGGGCAATCCTGGAGGCTCCTGCGGGGGCGCTCCGATCCAGGCCGCCATTGCCCTCGGCCTCTCGCGTCCAGCGTTCACCAGGGCTGCCGCCCACGTGGAAAGCGATGCGTGCCCTCGGGAGGGCCGCGCAAAGCGCAGGTGTCGCGGTCTGCCGATCCGGGCCCATGTGAGCTCAAGGCGCCAGCGCTCTACCGCTCGGCCGGAGCGCTGGTTGTCGCGATCAGCTCCAGCCGGTGGCCCCCGCCCCCGCTCGGGCCCAGTCGCAGCAGCGCTGGCTCAGCACCGCCTCCGCCAAGCCGGGGACCATGGGCCGGCCGGTGGCGATCGCCTCGGCCCACCACTCCAGCAGCCGGCGCACCGGGGCGATGCGGCCATCTTCCCAGGTGCGAGGGAAGGCCAGGGCCGGATCGGGGGGCACAGTCCGCAGCGGCTCCCCGGGGGTGGCCAGCTGCAGGCGGAAGCCGTGCACGTAGTCGCTCTGATTGGCGGAGCCCAGAACCAGGGTGGCCTCGCTGCCGTAGAGCTCAATCCAGTAGCCGCGGCCGGCGCGGGTCACCGCTGCCAGGTTCAGCTGGCCTGGCACGCAGCGACCCTGGGCATCCTCCAGATCCAGCTGGATCAGGGCCAGGTCTTCCGCATCCACCGCCAGCATCCGATGGGGATTGGAGGGGTCTGGCCTTTCGCTGATCGCCGTGGCCAGCCTGGCCTGGAGCCTCAGGGTGGGGCCGATCAACCAATGCAGCGTGTCGAAGGCATGGGTGCCCAAAGCCCCCAGCACCCCACCGCCGGCCTCCGCCCGGGAGTACCAGCTGTGGGGCCGGCGTCCATCGGCGCGGCTGCTCATCAGCCAATCCACCTTGACCAGCCAGGGCTCCCCAAGCACGCCGCTCCGCACCAGGCCCGCCAGCTGCTGGAACTGCGGCACCGCCCGATATTCGAAATCCACGGCCACACAGCAGTGCCGCGTCAGGGCGAGACGCTGCAGCTCCTCCACCTGGGCCGCCTCCCGCGCCACCGGTTTTTCCAGCAGCAGATGCTTGCCGGCCTCCAGGGCCGCCCTGGCCAACGCAAAGCGGGGCTCGGGTGGGGTGGCGATCACGATGGCGTCGACGCCGGGATCCTCCAGCAGGGCCTCGAAGGCGCTGGCGCCGGGCAGACCGGTGGCCCTGGAGGCGGCCTCAAGGCGCTCGGGGCGCGGATGCCAGAGGGCGACCGGCTCGGTGGCGGGACAGTCGCGCAGGGCGGGGAGATGAACCGCCTGCCCGAAGCCAAGGCCGGCGATCGCCACCCGCAGTGGCTGGCTGGAGGAAACGGCCATGGCGTTCAGGCGGTGTTCAGCAGGTCGGCGCTGGCCTCGCAGGCGGCCGCAAGCACGCCGGCCGTTAACGGATCCTCCAGGCCGGAGCGCCATTCGGCGTTCCAGCGGGGCAGACCATTTACCGAGGTGTCGCGGTAGAGGCCCTGGCCGCAGTCGAGCTGCATGACGTAGAGATCGGCCAGGGGCTGGCGCTTTTGATCCGCCCCGGCCGCGGGCAGGAAACGGCTCAGCACGGAGAGATAGCCGTTGCGGTCCAGCCGCAGGCTGCCGGCATCCCACCATTGCTGGCCAGCCTCGCTGGCGGTCACCTCGCGCCACTCGACCGGGGCGCTCCACAGGGCAGGGGCCGAGCCCAGCAGGAGCACCAGCGCCAGGGCGGGGCCCAGCAGGGCAGCCGCCATCCTGTGCGGCAAGCCAGTCATCGAGCCAAGACCGCGCCGCGGCGTGCCCCTTGATGGGTCTCCAACAGCAGGCTCAGGGTGGCCCGAAGGTCAGGGCGCGGCACGATCGCGTCGACAAAGCCGTGGTCGCGCAGGTATTCGGCGGTCTGGAAGTCGTCGGGCAGCTTCTCGCGCAGGGTCTGCTCGATCACGCGGCGGCCGGCGAAGCCGATCAACGCCTTGGGTTCGGCCAGGATCAAATCGCCGAGCATGGCGAAGCTGGCGGTAACACCGCCTGTGGTGGGGTGGGTGAGCAGGGGCAGGTAAAGCAGCTCCGCTTGCCGATGGCGCTGCAGGGCCCCGCTCACCTTCGCCATCTGCATCAGGCTCAGCATCCCTTCCTGCATGCGGGCGCCGCCGGAGGCGCAGACGATCAACACCGGATGGCGCCGGGCCGTGGCCTCCTCCACGAGGCGGGTGAGCTTTTCACCCACCACCGAACCCATGGAGCCGCCCATGAAGCGGAAATCCATCACCCCCAGCGCCAGGGGCCGCCCCTCCAGCTGGCAGAAGCCGGTGACCACGGCATCGCGCAGGCCCGTGGCCTTTTGGCTGTCGCGCAGGCGATCGGCGTAACTGCGGCGATCCTTGAAGGCCAGGGGATCGGTGGGGGAGAGATGGCTGTCGAGCGGCTCGAAGCTGCCGGGATCGGCTAGCAGCCGGATGCGTTCGGCGCTGTCGATGCGGTGGTGGTAGCCGCAGTTGCGGCAGACGCTGGCATGGGCGATCAGGTCCTTGCGGTACACGACCTGAGCGCATTCCGGACACTTGCTCCAGAGGCCGTCGCCCTCGTCAGGCCCTTGGGAGGACCGCAGCGGCGGAGCGGCCTTGCGGCGGTCGGCGAACCAGTCGAACAGCGACATTCCGGGACGGCTGCGGCGGGAGAGCGGGCCTGCCGCGACGCGGGGCTGCGGACGGCGAGCTCCATTAAACGCCGGCGGCCGCGGGCGGCGGCTCCGGGTCGCGCCCCCCGGCGGCTGTCTCCAGCCCGGGACGGCATCGGCCTGACCACCAGGGAGCCCCTGACCTTGAGCCCAGGGCCAGCCGCCTCAGCCCAAGGCCAGCAGCCGCAGCAGGGGCGCCGGCCCCAGCCACCAAAGGCAGAGCGCTCCCAGGGCCAGAAAGGGCCCGAAGGGGATCGCCTGGTGGCGGCCCAAGCGCCCGCTGAGGCGACCCAGCAGCCCCAGCAGGGCGCCGCTAAACACGGCAACAGCCACCGCCAGGCCAAGCCCGAGGGGCCCCAACCAGGCGCCGATCAGCGCCGCCAGCTTGGCGTCCCCCAGGCCCAGGGCCACGGCCAGCAGATGGTCGAGCAGCAGGCGGCTGCCGCTGGCGCTGCCCTGGAGCCCGCCGACCAGGGCGGTGACGCCAAGGCCGCACAGCAGGCCCCAGCGACACAATGGTTCCGGCAGCCACAGCTGATCGAGGTCGATCAACACCAGGGGGATCAACCAGCCGATCAAGACCCAGCTGGCGATTAGCACCAGCAGGGGATTGGGGTCGGGGCCGAGGTTGCCGGGCCACGCCAGCGGCGTCAGGACCCCCAGGCCGGCCACCAGCCATTCCACCAGCACGTAGCGACTGGAAATGGGCCTTTGGCAGTGGCGGCAACGGCCCCGCAGCAGGAACCAGCCCAACAACGGCAGATTCTCAAACCAGCTGAGCCGGGTGCCGCAGTGCGGGCAGTGGCTGGGCGGGCGCACGATCGACTCCTGCCGCGGCAATCGCCAGGCCACCAGATTCAAAAAGCTGCCGAAGCAGCCCCCCAACAGGGCGAGCAACAGGGCCAGCGGAGCGGTGCTCGCAAGCTCGGCCAACATGCCAATTCAGGTGGCGAAGGACGGCAGAGGGAAAAAGGCTTCCGCGGCAGAACAGAGGGCTGCTGGGCGGAAATCGGATTGGTGCCTGAGCTGATCAAGCCCCTGTCGTGTCGCCAGAACCTGCTGACGGGATGGAGTGCTCCAGTCAGTGTCGATGCGGGTATCGGCAGGGAGCTTGATCTGGCGTTGAGCCTTGGCGGTCGCGTCGCGACGGGCCTTGGATTCAGGCGAGCGTCTTTTTGTCTTCGATCATGCGGTGGATGATTGGGGTGAGAATCAGCTCCATCGCGAAGCCCATCTTGCCGCCGTTGACGACGATGCTGGTGGGGCTCGACATGAAGGAGTCGTGGATCATGCTGAGGAGGTAGCGGAAATCAATATCCCACTTTTCACGAGCGCCTTTGCGGAAGTGGATAATCACGAACGACTCATCCGGAGTGGGGATGTCACGAATCATGAATGGATTTGAAGTATCCACAGTGGAAACCCGCTGGAAGTTGATATCTGTCAGGCTGAATTGTGGGCAGATGTGATTGATGTAGTCCGGCATGCGGCGGAGGATCGTGTCTACCGTAGCCTCGGCTGAGTAGCCGCGTTCCTTATTGTCGCGGGCGATTTTTTGGATCCACTCCAAGTTCACCACGGGCACCACGCCAACCAGCAGGTCGGCCAGGCTGGCAACGTCGTAGCCATCCCCTTTGACGCCGCCGTGTAATCCCTCGTAAAACAGCAGGTCGGTGCCGGTGGGGATCACCTCCCAGGGGGTGAACTGGCCTGGTGCAAGGTTGGTGCCGAGCCGCGCATTGTGCTCGGCAGCCTCCTCGACCGAATGCAGGTAATACCGCTTCTCGCCGCTGCCAGACTCGCCGTAGGTGCGGAACAGCTCCTCCAGCTTGTCGAAGATGTTGGCCTCCGGCCCGAAGTGGGAGAAGTTCTCCCCCTTCGCCATGGCCGCAGCCATGGCCTCCTTCATCGGGCCGCGCTCGTAGCGGTGGTAGCTGTCGCCCTCCACCACCACCGGCGTGATCCCCTCGCGCTTGAAGATGTGCTCGAAGGCGCGCTTGACGGTGCTCGTTCCGGCGCCGGAGGAACCGGTAACAGCCACGACCGGATGACGCTTCGACATCGACGCTGAGGGGGAGTGAAACCAGCTGAGTTTCGCAGATCACGGATCCGGCCCCCCACCGGCATCCGGTCAGGGTCAACCCTCATGCCGGCCCAAGCGCCTCACTCAGCCCGCCAGGGCGGCCAGCAGTTGCTCGCCCATGGCCTTGCATCCCAAGCGCACACAGCCTTCGGCCATCAGATCCGCAGTGCGGTAGCCGGCGTCCAGCACCCGGTCGACAGCCGACTCCAGGCTGGCGGCCGCGGCCTCCTGCTTCAGGCTGACCCGCAGCAGCATCGCGGCCGAGAGCACCATCGCCAGGGGATTGGCCACGTCCCGGCCGGCGATGTCGGGGGCGGAGCCGTGCACCGGCTCAAACAACCCCGGCCCGGAGGATCCGAGCGACGCTGAGGGCAACATGCCGATCGATCCGGTGAGCATCGCCGCCTCGTCGCTGAGGATGTCGCCGAAGAGGTTGCTGGTGAGCAACACATCGAACTGGCGGGGATCGCGCACCAGCTGCATCGCCGCGTTGTCCACATACATGTGGCTCAGCGTTACGGCGGGGAACTCGGCGTGGATCGCCTCCACCCGATCGCGCCACAGCTGACTCACGTCGAGCACATTGGCCTTGTCCACCGAACAGAGGCGCCCGCCACGACTGGCGGCCAGGTCGAACGCCACCCGGGCGATGCGATCGATCTCGTCATCGAAGTAGGCCATGGTGTTGAAGGCCCGCACCCGGCCCTCCACTTCGACGCGACCCTTGGGCAGGCCGAAGTAGACCCCGCCGATCAGTTCCCGCACCACCAGCAGGTCAACGCCTTCGACCACCTCGGGCTTGAGGCTGCTGGCGGCGATCAGGGCCGGCAGGATGCGCACCGGCCGCAGGTTGGCGAACAGGCCGAGCCCGGCGCGCAGCGCCAGCAGGCCGGTCTCCGGGCGCAGCTCCCGCGGCAGGGCGTCGCAGCGGGGGTCGCCGATCGCCGCCAGCAGCACCGCATCGCTGGCGCGGCAGGCCTCCAGCGTGCTGTCCGGCAGTGGCACGCCGGTGGTGTCGAGGGCGGCGGCACCGATGGGTTGGGCATCAAAGCGGAGGCTGAAGCCATGGCGCTCGGCGACGGCGTCGAGCAGCGTCCGGGCCACCGCGGTGATCTCCGGCCCGATGCCATCGCCGGGCAGCAACGTGATGCGGTAGCTGGACATCGGCCGGTGCAGACGACGCAATTGGCCAGGCTACCGGCTTGATCCCCGCGGGTCAGCCCTCGGCCTTGCGCAGCTGCCGCAGGCTGCGGGCCATGTCCGGCAGGCGGCTGAAGGCGGCGGAGCAGCGCAGCCAGAGGCGGTTGTCGATGGCGGGGCTGCCACTCACCACCTGGCCCGCCTCGATCACCCCATGGACCCCCGACTGGGAGGACACGATCGCCCGATCGCCGATGCGGGCCCGGTTGGCGACCCCCACCTGGCCGGCCAGGATCACGCCGTTGCCGATCCGCGCCCCGCCGGCGATGCCCACCTGCCCCGCCAGGGCGCAGCCGCGGCCGATGACGACGCCGTGGGCCACGTGCACCAGATTGTCGAGCTTGGATCCAGCGCCGATGCGGGTCTCGCCGACGGCCGGGCGATCCACCATGGAGCCGCACCCCACCTCAACGCCGTCCTCGAGCACCACCTGGCCGGTCTGGGGCATCTT
>JBKCTK010000337.1:0-3881 GCA_046319055.1 Synechococcaceae cyanobacterium | reverse complement strand
CACTATCGAGGTGGACCACCCCAGTTGATTCCCTACATTAAGCGCCGCTTTTAATCTCTCCCATCCTGCCGATGCTGCGTCAAGTCCCGCCCGAGTGAAGTCGAGAGGCTTTCGGTAGTGGGCCTGCAGCACGAAAAGCCTCAAGGCCATCGGAGTGATGCCTAACTCCAGCAATGCTCGGATGGTGGTGAAGTTGCCGAGGGATTTGCTCATCTTCTCGCCACCGACATTGACCATGCCGTTGTGCAGCCAGTAACGCGCCAACGGCTTGCCCGTGGCGGCTTCCGACTGGGCGATCTCGTTCTCGTGATGGGGGAAGATCAGATCGGCGCCACCGAGGTGGATGTCGATCGTGTCGCCCAGTTCCTGGCGCACCATGGCCGAGCATTCGATATGCCAGCCGGGGCGGCCAGAGCCCCAGGGGGAGGGATAGCTGGGCTCACCAGGCTTGGCACCTTTCCAAAGGGCAAAATCAAATGGATTGCGTTTGCGAGCTTCCTCCGCATCGCTCAGGCGACCGCTGGCATCATCGCGCTGGGAGGAAAGATCGCGCCCCGATAGCTTGCCGTAGTCAGCTTGCTTCAGCACCGCGAAATACACATCGCCATCCGCCGAATAGGCGGCACCACGGGCCTCGAGCTGCGCGATCATGGCGCGGATGCCGTCGAGGCACTGGGTGGCGCGGGGCATGCGATCCGGACGCAGGATGTTGAGGGCATCCATGTCTTGGAAATAGGCGGCGATATTGCGCTCGGTGATTGTTTCGATGGCGGCATCCTCCTGGGCGGCCCGGGCCAGGATCTTGTCGTCGATGTCGGTGAAGTTTTGAATGTAGGTGACGTTGTAGCCGCTCCAGCTCAGATAGCGACGCAGCACATCCCAGACCAGATAGCTGCGGGCGTGGCCAACATGGCACAGGTCGTAGACGGTGACGCCACAGCAGTAGATCGTCACCCGCCGATCTTCGAGGGGAACGAAGTCCTCACAGGTGCGGGTGAGGGTGTTGGTGAGCCTCAGGGTCACGCGGCCTAGGGCAGGATGAAGGGATCAGGGGGGCACCGTAGGGCGCGGCAGGTCAGCTGAGCGTTGATCTCCACCAACGGATCGCCGCCGCTGTCCTGCGACCCGCCCAACAAAAGATCCCCCATCAGCTGGGCCGATGGGGGATCCGAGGCAACTCCGCTCTGGCCGGGTGCCCAGCAGGTCAGGCGGAAGCGTTGAACGACCGAACCGGGCTAACTCAGCCCACGCTCCAGACGCCGCCGGCGATGTTCACCAGGGGAGCCACAAGGGCGGTGCTGGCCAGGAACCAGGCGAAGGCGGCGCCGCCGCAGCCACCCAGCCAGAAGCCGCTGGCGAACTCGGCCCAGCCGGCCTTGGTGAACAGGTCTGCGGGAGGGTTGTCGATGGTGGCGTCAGGGGGCTGCAGATTGGGCCCCTGGCCGGCGGTGCCGTAAATCGAGAGGCAGACCGTCAGGATCGAGACCAGTCCGATGGTGGCCAGCAGGCCGGCGGTGCTGGCGTATTCCGTGAGGCGCAGCGGGCCGGTGAGGGCGAACGGGCCATAGAGGAAGAAGCCATGGGCCATGCCAACCTCCAGCCCCCGACGGTTGGGAGACAGGGAGGGCCGGTAGGCCGGCAGGGCGTTCAGGAACGACCGGGTGAAATAGCTGCTGTTGACGGGGGTGGCCAGGTTGCCGACCGTGGGGTCAGCGACAGGGGAGACAGTCATGGAGAGAGGGGAAGCCGAGGGAAGGCGTGGAGCTGAGCAGGGAGCGTCGCGGGTCAGTCGCGCGCTTCGATCACGTTGAACAGCAGGGCCATGGCCACCGCGGGGCCAAGGATTCCCACGATGGGAACGAACACGGAAGGCAACCAGGCAGCAGCAAAATCACCAGTCATGGCTTGGGCCAGTTAGAACCGCCGGTACTGTAAGGAGAGCCTCTGGCCCAGCTTCCCGGCCCTGGAGGTGACGACATAAAAGTTCAGCTGCCCCATGCCCACGCCCTTCTGGGCCGCTTTCGCCTCGCTGCTGGCCCTGGTTCTTTGGCTGATCACCCGCCGCCAGCCCCGGGCCCTGCTGCGCTCCACCGACACCTCGGCGGTGGCGGCCCTCAACCGGGCCCAGCTGGTCGGCCGGTTGGCGACCGGGGCCGAGCGGCTGACGGCGGCGAGCCAACCCCCGTCCGCCGCCATCCCCCCGCCAGAGCAGGTCGCTCCCGAGCCGCTGGCCAAGCTGCAGGCCGAGCCGCAGCCCGGGCTGCAGAGCGCTGAGCAGCGCCGCACCGCCCTGCGGCAGCTACGCCACTGGGCCGAGGCTGATCCCGAGCAGCGTCTCCGGGCCGTGCGAGCGGCCCGACGCAGCGGCCACCCCGCGATGCTGCCGTTGTTGCGGCGCGGTCTGCGCGATGGTGATCTAAGGGTGGTGGCGGAGGCCGCGGCCGCGCTGGAGCGCTTCCGGGGTCGGCCCAGCCTGGTTCAGCCCGGCGGTGCGGCGATGCCGCGCAGGGTTTCGCGCACGCGATAGATCGGGCGACCCTGGCTCTCGTGGTAGGTGCGCATCTGCAGTTCCGCCAGCAGACCGAAGCCGAACAGCTGCACGCCGCTGAGGATCGCCACAACTCCCATCAGCAGCAGTGGCCTGTTGCCGATGTCGCTACCGCTCAGGAGCTTCTCCGCCACCAACCCCAGGCAGATCGCCAGGCCGAGGCTGAGGCTCACCAACCCGGCGAAGCCGAAGACATGCATCGGTCGGGTCAGGAAGCGTTTCATGAACCAGACCGTGAGCAGATCCATCAGCACCCGGAACGTGCGGTCGATGCCGTAATGGCTCTGGCCATGGCGGCGGGGATGGTGGCGCACCTTCACCTCGGCGATGCGGGCTCCTTCGATCGAGGCGAGGGCTGGCAGGAAGCGGTGCAGTTCGCCGTAGAGGTTGAGATCTTGCAGCAGTTCGCGGCGATAGGCCTTGAGCGAGCAGCCGTAGTCGTGCAGGCCCACGCCGGTGACGCTGGCGATCAGGCGGTTCGCCAGCTGGGAGGGCAGCAGCCGGCTCAAGGTGTCGTCCTGGCGTTGATGGCGCCAGCCGCTCACCAGATCGAAGCCCTCATCCAGCCGGGCCAGAAGCAGGGGGATGTCGGCTGGATCGTTCTGCAGATCGCCATCCAACGACACGATCACCGCGCCGCGGCTGGCGGCGAAGCCCGCCGCCATCGCCGCTGTTTGGCCATAGTTGCGGCGCAACAACACGGCCACCAGTTCGGGCGTGGAGCCGCTGAGGTGCCGCAGGGCCGCGGCGGTGCCATCCCGAGAGCCATCGTCGACGAGCACCAGCTCAAAGGGGCGGCCGAGGGGCCGGAGCACCGCCAGCAACTGGTCCACCAGGTTCGGGATGCTGGCTTCTTCGTCGTAGAGCGGCACCACTACCGACAGCTCCGGCCCATCGGGAACCACCGGCGCGCTGACGGCAATCTGCAGCCGTTGGGTCTCCAGCATGGTCAGTGCCGGGAAAGGGCGAACCGACCTTAAGGGTTGGTTTCCTGGGCCTCCATCCAGGCCAGGTCGCCCTCAGCCCGGCAGAGGACTGCCGTCATGGCTGTGGGTGACACGACCGGCACCGCGCAGCTCCCGCCGATAGTGACGCGCCACCGGGTCGGGATTACGGGGGTTGAGGTCATCGATGCCGATGCCGTTGCGGCCGTGTTCGCGCCCCGAGCTGTGCAGGTAGCTCCCCCCGCCCAGATGCAGGCCCACATGGGTGCAGCGCCGGGCCGTGCCGAAGAAGATCAGGTCGCCGGGTCGCAGCAACTGGGTGACGCCGGCTCGAACCGCCACCGGTTGGCAGAAACGCTCCTGCAGGTAGGCATCGCGCGGTAACCAGA
>JBKCTK010000336.1:0-5403 GCA_046319055.1 Synechococcaceae cyanobacterium | reverse complement strand
ACACGTCAAGGTTTTATGTGCATATGTCAGATCTCTTGCGTTCAGCCCCGATGGCCGCACCATCGCCACCGCCAGCGTTGACACGACGGTGCGGCTGTGGGAGGTGAAGAGCGGGAGTCCGATCGGCGCACCCCTCAAGGGCCATGACAGACCGGTCACTTCGGTGGCATTCAGCCGGGATGGCCGCACTATCGCTAGTGCCGGTGGCGACGCCAGCGGCGAAGAGACCGTGAGGCTGTGGGACGCGAAGAGCGGGAGTCCGATCGGCGCACCCCTCAAAGGCCCAGGGGTCGCGGTGAGTTCAGTGGCTTTCAGCCCCGACGGCCGCATGATCGCCAGCGCCAGTGATGACAGGACCTTACGGCTGTGGGATGTGAAGAGCGGGAGTCCGATCGGCGCACCACTGAAGGGACATGAGAGAGGCGTCACTTCGGTGGTGTTCAGCCCCGATGGCCGCACGATCGCCAGCGCCAGTTACGACTCGACGGTACGGCGATGGGTAGCCTCACCAGAGGGCTGGCTTGCCCTGGCCTGCGAGCGGATCCGCTATCACCCGATACTGGTGGACCCTAAGCGAATTGGCGCGAGTCCTGAGCAGATCAGCGTGAGCCAGAGAGCGCGAGCGGCCTGCGCCAGAGCGACAGTACCACCCACGATGTCAGCCCCACCAGGTCACGCACCTCGCAGAGCAAAGCTTCCGCTCCCTCCAGCCCTGCAACCCCTGGTGCACAGCCTCCAGCAGCTGAGGCGAAGCCTGAAGGGCTGATGACAACCACCCCCCTCCGCTACCAAGCCGGCGGCGGCCTGCCAGCGGATTTTGCAGGCTATTTGGTGCGGAATGCCTGATCTGCGGCAGGTTCTTACCGGCTGCGTCGCTCAGCGGCGCGTCTGGCCTCCTGTTGCTGTGTGCTGTCCTAAGCGTTTGCGGATGTTCCCTGATTGGCCGCTTCAGGGGCTTTCCAGCCTTTGGGGCGAACAAAGGCCATCGTTCGCGACCGTGCCTTGGCGAAGGCCGCTGCAAAGCCAAAGCCCCTGCCCAGCGCGAAGTCCGCAGCCCAGCCCGAAGGCGGCCATCCCTTGCGCTCCCAACCCCCTTACCCCCCCGCCTGCTTCGGCCGGAACCCCGCCGCTTCCAGCGCCGCCAAGGCTGGCGCCACCTGATCTCCCTGCAGTTCGATCACCCCGTCCTTGAGGGTGCCGCCGGTGCCGCAGGAGGCCTTGAGCTGCTTGAGCAGTTGCTTGGCCTCCGCCTCCGGCAGCTCCAGCCCCGTGATCGCCGTCACCAACTTGCCGCCCTTGCCGGCCTTGGTGCGTTGCACCCGCACCCGCTGCTGGGCCTTGGTCGTGGCGGTGGCGGGCGCCGTTGGCCGTGCGCTGCTCTCCGGCCGGCTGAACTCCTGCCAGCCTCCTTTCTTGGCCATCGCCGCCGCATCGCTGTGCGGATTCTGGCCTTGACCACCTCCCTTCGCCGTCGTGCTCCACGTCAAGCCCCAGACACGAGCCTGCTGAAACGTGCCGCCTAGGCTGAAGTCAGCCTCGTCTTCGCCGGTGACCGCCACCGTTTCCACCGCCACCACGCCCGATCCGGCCAACCTGGCAGCCGCCGTGCGGCCCGACGCCCTCGGCCGCTTTGGGCCCTATGGCGGCCAGTACGTGCCCGAAACCCTGATGCCGGCCTTGGCGGAGCTGGAGGCCGCGGCGGCCGCGGCCTGGGCTGATCCGGCCTTCACCAGCCGCCTCAACCAGCTCCTGCGCGACTACGTCGGGCGGCCCTCGCCCCTCTATGAAGCCGAGCGTCTCAGCGAGCACTACCGCCGCCCGGATGGCGGACCGCGGATTTGGCTGAAGCGGGAAGACCTCAACCACACCGGCGCTCACAAGATCAACAATGCCCTCGGCCAGGCGTTGCTGGCGTTGCGCATGGGCAAGAAGCGGGTGATCGCCGAAACCGGAGCCGGCCAGCACGGCGTCGCCACCGCCACGGTCTGCGCCCGCTTCGGGCTGGAGTGCGTTGTTTACATGGGCGCCGAAGACATGCGCCGCCAGTCCCTGAATGTGTTCCGCATGCGCTTGCTCGGCGCCACCGTGCAGCCGGTCACCGCCGGCACCGCCACCCTCAAGGATGCCACTAGCGAAGCGATTCGCGATTGGGTGACCAATGTGGAGACCACCCATTACATCCTGGGTTCGGTGGCGGGGCCCCACCCATTCCCGATGCTGGTGCGGGATTTCCACGCCGTCATCGGCCAGGAGGTGCGCCAGCAGAGCCTCGACGCCTTCGGCCGCCTGCCCGATGTGCTGCTGGCCTGCGTCGGCGGCGGCTCCAATGCCATGGGGCTGTTCCACCCGTTCGTGGAGGACACGGCCATCCGCCTGATCGGCGTCGAGGCCGCCGGTGAGGGCATTGCCAGCGGCCGCCATGCCGCCACGCTCACCGAAGGTCGTGTTGGCGTGCTGCACGGGGCGATGAGCCTGCTGCTGCAGGACAGCGAAGGCCAGGTGCAGGAGGCCCACTCGATCAGCGCCGGCCTCGACTACCCGGGCGTGGGTCCGGAGCACAGCTATTTGCGCCAGATCGGTCGCGCTGAGTACGCCGCTGTCACCGACGCGGAGGCCCTTGAGGCCCTGCAGCTGTTGTGTCGGCTTGAGGGGATCATCCCAGCCCTGGAGACGGCCCACGCGTTTGCCTGGCTGGAAAAGCTCTGCCCCACCCTGGCTGCCGGCACCGAGGTGGTGGTCAACCTCTCCGGTCGGGGCGACAAGGATGTGAACACCGTGGCGGACCGGCTGGGAGATGCCCTGCAAGGCTGAGACGGTGCTCAGGGACGTAGAAGCACCGGGGCGGCGTCTGGTCGATGCCAAGATCCTCGCTCCGGGGTGCGTCGCTGCAGGCCCTGGCCAGGCTTGCGAGATCCCTCCGCGCAGATTGAGGGGACTTGGGTGGTTGCTTCAGCAACCTTGGCCCTGCTTTGTAGCAACGCTCCTCGGAGCAACCGCAGCGTCTTTGTATCGTCACGCTGACATGGGGTTGACGTGAAGCTTCGGCTTTTGGGTTGACCGTGTAGAGCTTTGTTGTTGATTAGAACCCTAGACAATCGATCTGCTCGATCAGGTCTTGGGCCTGATCGGTTCGTGGATTCCTCCAGGGTTGCCTCAAAGTCATCTCCGCCGGCCTGGTCTCACGGCCTCGGTACCACCAAAACTTGCGTCAGGTGCTGCTGGATTACCCTGAATGCAGCAGACCCTGAGCCTTGCGAGCTCACCAGAGAAACTTTCAGTTAGCCATGTGGACTGCTCCGAGGCGGCCGAGGGGGATATCCAGAAGTTCTCTAAGTCTCCGCCTCGCTGGCCGACTGCTGAGCCCCATCGCACTGGCCTGAGCTGGATTTGTCAGCCACCGTTCAGAGCGGATCCTGCTCCCAGCTGAAGCGTGGCAAGCGCTGCAGCGCCGCCTTCATGCCGGTGGCCCATACCTCCATGATGCGATTCAGCTCGGGCGAGTCGATGCCGAACTTCAGCCGCCGCGACACTTGCAAAGAATCCTTCGACACCATGGCGATCTCAAACGGCGGGCCTACGGTGAGATTGGAGCGCCGCGTCACAATCTGGGAGACCAAACAAAGCCGAGCCGCATCCTCAAGGCTGAGGGCGTCGTTGCCAACGAAATCCAAGGGTGGCTTGCCATACTTACTCTCGCCAATCTGCAGGAATGGTGTGTCCTGGGTGGCCATCACCGCATTGCCCTGGGGGTAGATGAGAAACAAGCCGTGGGGCTGGCCAGCAATCTGGCCGCCAAGGATGAAGCTCGCCTCACCGGTGGCGCCTGCCTCACGCAAGGAGGGCGAAAAGGTGCGCTGCACCTGCACGCTCAACTTGCCGATGTAATCGGCGGCTTCAAAGAGATACGCTGACGTGCGCAGATCCGGCCCTAGATCCGCATCAGTGAGCGCTTCGGCTGGAGCTGCGGCGCTGTGGGAAGCGGACACCGGAGATGGCGGGGCCAGATCCCGGCGGATGCGGTTCAGCACCGCTTGCGTGGTGGCCAGATTGCCGGCAGCCATCAACACGAACAGCCGGTCCGGCGCCGGTTGGAACACATGCAACTTGCTGTAGGTGGAGATGTAGTCCACCCCAGCATTGGTGCGAGAGTCGGAGGCGAAGACCAGCCCGCTCTCGAGCAGAAAACCAACGCAGTAGGTCATCGCAGCTCAGGCCAAAAGCCGCTGCAGGATGCCCGCGACCGAGCGCACGGCGGCTCTCACCGTGGCGTAGGCCATGCGCATCGGCCCCACCACTGCCACGTGGCCTTGGCCGCCATCGGCGCTGCCGTAGCTCGCCTGGACCACGGCACAACGATCCAGGGCGGCGTGCGGATGTTCGTTGCCGATCCAGATCACCGTATCGGTGATCGGATCCTGGGGGCCCAACAGGGCTTCCGGGCCGGTTTCCACCAGTTGCACCAGGGGGAGGAGGCTGGCGGTCTGGCTGAATTCCGGCTGGGCCAGCAGCCCGCCGAGCCCCGCCGCTACCACCGCCGGGGGCTGGCCATGGCCTCGAGCATGGGCCTGGAGGGCCTGCCGCAAGGGTTCTCCGCTGGCCCGCAGCTCCTCGGGCAGGCGCTCCCAGCACAAGCCCCCAGAGGGGTTATCGCGCAACTGGGCATTAGCCCAGCGTTCCAGCACTGGCAGCTGGGTTTCCCAGCCCTCTCCAAGCCGCAGCTGCAGGCTGGAACTCAGGCTGGCACCTTGCACCAGGAACACCAGCAACCGCTCGCCACTGGGCACCAGCCGAATCTCCCGCAGCAGCTCCAAGGGCTGTCGCGGCAGGCTGATCAAACTGAGCAGTCCCGTCAGGTCGGACAGACGGCGGGCCAGCTGGCGCACCAACTCGTCCAGGCTGGCCCATTGCAAGGCGATGCCGGCGAGTTCCCGATCCAGCTGGAGCGCAACGGCCCCGGGGGAGGGCAGCAGCTGGTCCACATAGTGGCGATAGCCCAGTTGGCTGGGGATGCGGCCGGCCGATGTGTGCGGCTGGGTGAGCAGACCCCGCAGCTCCAATGCACCCATGGCCGACCGCACGGTGGCGGGGCTGGCCGGGAGTCCGAAGCGCCGCACCAACACCTTGCTGCCGACCGGCTCGACCGTGTCGACGTAATGCCGCACGGTGGCCCGGAGCACCTCCTGTTGGCGGCGGGGCAGGGACTCCAAGCGAAAGCGAAAGCGTCGGCGGAGATCGTAAGCACAAGTCGTGACGGCTGTGGTCGCGGCCGTCACGCTGTTCACAGTGGCGCGTCAAGTGGCGCGTTCAAGTGGCACGGCACATTGGCGGGCCAGAGTGGCACTGCGCAGTGGCACTGTGCAGTGGTACTTCGCCGTGGCGCGTCACTGTGGCGCGGGGTTCACA
>JBKCTK010000335.1:0-11413 GCA_046319055.1 Synechococcaceae cyanobacterium | reverse complement strand
GCCGTCGCTGAGCGACAGGTACACATGGCCCTGGAAGGCGGCCCTGGCCTGCAGGCCCGGGTTGGAGGCGAAGGGGTACGGGATCTCGTACACCAGCGTGGTGCCAGCCTCGCTGCCATCCGAGCGCCACAGCTCATGATTCCCCGAACCGGCCCCGGAGCCATCGTCGGCGGCGAAGTACACCCAAGGCCCCACAGCGGTGAAGTGTGTGGGAATGGAGCTGGAGGTCAGAGAGATCTCCTTGATGAGCCGGATCATGACCTTGGGAAGAGATGGGGATTTGCGTCCTGTCTTTTCGATGCTAATCCAAACAGCCGGCAATTCCAAGCCAGCCCCTCACCAACCAGGACTTGTGTCTTGTCTAAGAGGCCAGCCCCTGCTGGAGCTGTGATCTGGGTCCGCTCCAGCGTGATTTGGGTCATCGCCAGCTGTGATCCGGGTCATTTACAGCTGTGATCGGAGTTATCGCCTCCCCTGGGCCGCTTGATCACCTCCTGTGGCGCCGCGTCATCCGCTGCTGCGAGCTGGGTTCATCGCCTGTTGCGAATTGTCTGATCGCCTGATGAGATGTGTGGTGGAATTCCGAGCAGCAAAGCAAGGAGGTATGTCCCAGTCGCAAGCCCTTGCCGTAGACGCTTTTGACTGGAAACAACAAATATTCTACAGCTCTTGGCCTAAAAGTAATTCGATGAAGCTGCGGCTGCCGTCGCAACATGTGGCCTTCCCTCCACTCTGGCAGCGGACTTCTGTTCCTGATCTGTTGTTATGGTTGCTTGGCACACGCCTTGTCGCAGAACGAGGCCTTCTGAAGTGCTGAGCTGCTGGTGGAGCGACGCATCATGGACGACTGACCCTTGTCCCTGCCCACCTTTGGTCAGACGTAGCCCGTCGCAGGCTTGCCCTCAGCTGGCCCCAAGGCTTGGACTGGCAGTTTGTTGAACGACAGCACTGCGGCCAGGCTGATCAGCATCGCCAGGGTGCGCCTGGCTTTGGGGTAGAGATTCCAGTCTGGCGGCTGGGCTCCGGCTCTCCATCCATATTCAGACCCCAAGCTGCTGAAGCCTGGTGCGGAACCCATCGGCATCGCGCTGTTGCGCAGCGGTCGATTTCAGCCTGTTACCAGCGATGCAGGGTGTGGCGCCAGCCCCCCGGGGCTGGCCCGGGTTGGACCAGGGTTGCGCCGATGCCCATGTCTTCCTCCCCGCGCACGTTTTCAGGCCTCCGCCCCAGCCGGAGGGATCTGTCAGCGTCACCGCTGCTGGCGGGGGTGCTGGCGATTGCCCTGCCCTGGGCCCCGCCGGCGCAGGCGTTTCCCCAAGGAGAGGGCCTGGCAGCAGCGCCGGCAGGGGCACCAACCCAACCCCAACCCCCGGCCGAGCCGCCGCTGGAATCCGCGGCGATCCCGCAGGCGGTGGTGCAGTGCAAAGGCGCCCATGCGCTCTGCAATGCCTCGATCGATTGCCAGCGGCAGGGCAAGGACAAGGCGCTCTGCCCCTGCTGGAATGTCAACGAAACCCACCTGGTGCTGACCAGCAAGATCCAGGATGCGCTGGTGCGGCAGGAAACCCAGCGGCGCTGCACCCAAGGTAGCCCCTGCGGCCTCGAGGAGGCTCCGGTCTGCCGGGTGATTCGCGAGGGGCACTACCGGGTGGACAAGGTCACTTATCCCGGCGTGTCCACCTTTTCCTACCGCGGTTGGTGCCAAACCTTCCGGCCGGTGGCCTGCGAGGCCGCCAAAGCGCCCTGGGCCGATTGCATGGCGGCGCCCTGCCAGAAAAACCCCAACAATCCTGATCGGCCCTGGACTTGTCAATGCCGCATCCAGAACAGTGCCTTCGTGGGCATCAATGGCAGCTGCGATAGTGCCACAGGCCAAGTGATGTCGACCTTTGAGCGGCCGCTGTGGAACTTCCAGACCGGCGCCTTCAGCCTGCCGTTACCCGGCAATGACTTCGTGAACCTCGGAGCGTGTCGCTTCCTGCGCTCCGACCCCTGATGGGGGCGGCGACGGTAACGCGCACGACGTGAACGCGGTGCGGATGGCCTTCGACCCCTGCTCGGGGGAGGCGGCGGAGCGATTCAGCTCGGCTTCCAGCCCTGCAGCGCCTGTTCCCACACCCAGGCCGCCACATCCTCAGCACCGCCCTCGCCGCCGAGGGCCTCGCCATAGCCCGACATCTGCCCCCTTCCTTGGGCCGCCACCACCGCAATGGCCGCGGCGGAGTCGAGGCCTTGGCGCTGCAGGGCCTGGAGCTTGAGGGTGCGACCCCGGCGGATGATGTTGCCGCCGCCCACATGGCACCCCACGCAGTGGGCCTCAAACAACTGGGCGCCATGGGCCAGGTCTGCCGCCACCGCCGTCCCCGCCCACGGTCCGAGCCACAGCAAGGCCACAACGGCGCCGAGGGCCCAGGCGAGGGGGCCCGCCTTGGGGCGAGACCAGGCCGATGGCGAGCGCGACAGCAACACAGGAGTTCGCAGCTGCGATCGATCCTGGCAGTCGCCCCGATCGACTGGGGGATGCTCAAGCCAGTGTTGCCCCCTCGGCGCGGCCGCTGGGGTGAGATCGCCTGTGGACCAGAGTCGCCGCAGGATGCTTGCCCCCTGGCCATGGCCGAAGCCGATCTGCAGCAGTTTCTGGCCAAGGTCGCCCAGCTGAACGCTTTCGTGGCGCTGAGCGAACAGCGGCCGGAGCTGCGCCAGGCGTTGCGAGAGTGCAGCCACCACCAGGAGGTGGTGGGGTTGGCGCGGCGGTGGGGGTTCGAGATCGGCCGCCGCTGGGGCGAACAGCCCGGCCGCGAACCCGAGGCCGACAACCTGCTGGCCAGCGCTTGCCCAGCGGCGGGGGAGGAGCGGGTGACCCGGCTGCTGGAGTTGCCGGGGTTGCGCCTGGAGCGCATCCACTCCTGCGCGGCGGCCAGTCCAGAGGGTTTTTGGTACGACCAACCGGAGTGGGAATGGCTGTGCCTGCTACACGGCAGCGCCAGGTTGCGGTTCGCGGCGGAGCCGGTCCCCCGGGATCTCAATCGGGGTGATGCCCTGCTGATCGCGCCGCATCAACGGCATCGGCTGGAGGCAACGGATCCGGAGCCAGGGACGATCTGGTTGACGCTGTTCTGGCCTGCTGCTGTCGCAGCAACGACTGATTCACCAACCACCAGGCCGCCGTCAGAAACAGGGCCGTGAAGCCGAGGCTGATCAACAGCTGGGGTTTGTTCTCCGAACCCGGTGGCAGCACGATCACCTTCCGGGCTACCGCCGTGATCGCTGTGGCCAGCACCAGCTCGATCTGCACCACACCACGGCGCAAGTAGCCGGTGATGTTCTGCAGCACCTCCAGGGCGATCAGGATATCGAGCAGGTGGCCGAGGGTGACGGTGAGCCGTGTGTCGATCCAACGGGTGTTGGGGTTGAGGGCGGCGCTCAAGGTGTCGACCCCGATCTGGGCGGCGGCCACCAGGGTGACGATGGCCAGCACCAGGGCCAGCACCTTGGCCAGCAAGCGCTCGCCGCGATCGAACCCCTTCAGAAATGCCTGATCATCCAGAAGGAAGCGCAGACCCGCCAATGACCTGGGCATCAGTTGTTGAAGGGTGAATAGATCGGCTTGCCTTCGGTGGTGCCGACGGGATTCACCAGCTTGGTGTCGCAGCTGATCGAACCATCGCGGCTCCGAAAGCAGTTGGTTGGCACCACCTGGGTCTTGGCGCCCACACTGCTGCCCGGCCCGAGGATGAATTTCTGCACCTGGGCGATCCGCACGGGCGGGGCGCCGGTGCCGAGGCTGCCGGCGGCCACCAGCAGCGACAAGGCGAGGGGCGAGAGGGCAGGGCTGGCAAGGGGCATGGCGGGCGAATGCCGGGTCCGTTTAAGCCCACTCTGCCGGCTGATCGTCAGTCCTGCCGGTCTTCGCGGATCTCCTGCAGCAGCAGATCCAACTGGCCGAAGGGGTCGGGCTCTTCATCGGACTCATGGCGTAGGGGGCCGCCCTCGCCCTGGTCTTCCTCCTGCCAGAGCGCCTCAATGGCGCAGAGGCGATCAACCATCGCCACCAGGCCCTGGGCCTTGTGGATGTGTTGCAAGGCATCGAGCAACACCGGCATGCGGATCGAAGCGGCCCGCAAGGCTCGCCTCAAATCCGCCTGGGTGCGGCCGGTATGGCGCAACCAGTCCTTGAGGAAGGCCTGAAGCTCGTCCAGCTGATCCGCGTTGAGGGGGGAGCTGGTGGGGGAGGAGATCTCCGCGGAGGTCACCGGGGCGTGGGGGGGAACCAGGTGTCCAGTCTGCGCTGTGCGCGAAGGCGAATCTCTGGCGTGATGTGGCGCGTGCACAGGCCCAGCAGGGCCGTGAGCGCCACCAGATCATCGGTGAAGCCGGCGGCGGGGATGAAATCCGGGATCATGTCGAGGGGCAGCACCAGGTAGGTGAGGGCCGCCAACACGGTGAAGCGGGCCTGGGGTGGGGTGTCGCCATCAAGCAGCAACTCCAGGCACTCCAGCGCCGGCCGAGCCAGGGTGCGACCGGCGCGCCGCAGCAGGCGCAGCAGCAGGTTTTCATCAACAACGGAGCTGTGCAACACCTCGGCATCCACGGCGGGAGGCTGCTCGGTGGCGTTCATGGTCGAGGAATCGGGGGGAGTCAGGCTTGAGCCCGCTTCATTCTCACGGCTACTCGCCGTGAAGCACCAAGGTCGGTTGTCCGGCAGCGGAGGGTGTGCGTCGGTGAGGGTTACCGCCCGCTGGGCAGCCAGCTGCGCCGGGGATCAACCGCGGGGCTCAAGCCTCCACCAAGCCGCTGTCGATGCCGGCCTTACGCAGCTTGCGCAGGGCGCGCTGCACCACCTGGCGGCAGTATTCACGACTGCAGGAGAGGTGGCGCGCCACCTCGGCCAACGTGCGCCATTCATGGGTGCCATCGAGGCCGAAGCGCAGCATCACAACCGTGCGCTCCTTGGGGGTCAGGCTGGCCTTTTCCAGCAGGGTCCAGACGGAGTCGTTGCGCTCGGCCTGCTCGGCCCGTTCCATCGGCGCCGGCTCGGGGCTGGGCAGCACATCCACCAGTTCTGAAGGGTCGGACTTGGAGCGCACCGCCCCCTGCAGGCTGACCGTGATGCTGCGCAGCTCGCAGCCGAGGAGCTCTTCTACCTCCTCGCGGGGCAGGCCGAGGGCGGTGGCCAGCTGGCTGATGGACGGGCCCTGGCCATGGGCTTGCAGGTGGCGGGCCTTGGCCGCCCGCAGGCGGGTGAGCTTTTCGTTCACGTTCACCGGAATGCGAATCGTGCGGCTTTGGGTGGAGAGGGCACGGTTGAGGCCCTGGCGAATCCACCAGTACGCATAGGTGCTGAAGCGATGCCCCCGGGTGGGGTCGTACTTCTCAACAGCGCGGTTAAGGCCGATGGTGCCCTCCTGAATCAGATCCAGCAGATCGAGGCCCTTGCCCTGATACCGCTTGGCGAGGTTGACCACGAGGCGAAGATTGGCGGTGATCATCTGGCGCTTGGCCCGTTCGCCGGTGCGCAGGGTGCGGCGTTCGAGGTCGTTGTAGTCGCAGGCGGGGCCGCTGCCCCCTGCATGGGAGCAGCGCTCCTGCAGGGCCACCATGGCTTGGACCTTGCGTCCCAACGTCAGCTCCTGCTCCGGGGTGAGCAGCTGATGGCGGCCGATCTCGCCAAGGAACGCGCTAAGGGAACTCGCCATCGTGGAAGCAGGAGTCTTTGTTGAGAGTAGAGAAATCTGCCGTTTTTTTGAAAACCCACAGAAAAGCTTCAGTGTTCCTGATTGCTTCTGATTTCAGCCTTTCTTCCAACTGTTTGAGGCAAAATGTGTTGTGCGGAGCTCAACACAGCCAGCCGCGGGTCACTGCTTAGCCAGCGCCCAAGGGAAATTGCCGCAGCATGGGGGCCGCGCTGTGGCGCTGCCACGGCTCGGAGCGTGGTGGCGACACCGCTCCGTGTGCTAGAGGGCCGGCCCACGGGCGCGTCGGGTTGATCACGGCCGACCCGGTGCTGCAGCCTGCGACGGCCTGCATCAGCCTGCGACGGCCTGCATCAGGCTGCGGCGGCCTGCAGCAGGCTGCGGCGGCCGACGATCCGGGCAGGGCGAGCGGGGCGGCACTTTTGGTTCGCAGCAACACTGGGGGCCGCCCCGGTAAGGGTCATGCCGGTCAGGGGATGTTGAAGTTGTGGGAGGCCAGCCTTTGGCTTGCCGTGAGCTCGGGCCTCACGGCAGGGCCGCCGTTGGGCCCATAGCCCACCCGGTCCATGGCGGCGGCCAGCTCAGTGCGCAGACGTTCGAGCTGCACCCCCAGCTCCTCGCCGCTGAGCCGCCAGCCGGGTGGGATCCGCGCTGGTTTCGGCACCGGTTCGCCATCGCGCCAGCCCACGAGGTTGATGCACTCCTCCGGATCCTCTTCGAGGTTGTAGAGCTCCCACTGATCCGGCTCAAACGCTTCGCCCTCGCTTGTTGGGTTGGTGGGTGGTGCGCCAGCACGGCGGCCATCGATGTAGCGCACCAGTTTCCAGCCCTGCTCGCAATAGGCGTAGACATGGTTGGGCTCGCAGATGGGCCCCTCGGTGGTGTGCTGCTTGCCCTGGGCAATGGCGTCGTTGACGATCTTCAAATAGTTGACGAAGCTGGCGGGCAGGTTGCTGCGATCGGTCGGCAGGGTGATGTCGTCTTGGGTGACAAATAGCACACCATTGTTGTCGCCATCGGGGTTTATCTGTTCACTCAAATCGCTGTTGGTCTTCTGAATGAGGGGGCTGAGGTCACGGCCGGGTAATGCATACACCTCGTGGCCGAGGATCAGGGATTGAAGAATCGCTTGCTCCGGTTTGTGATAGCCCGCCAGGCCCAGCAGTGTTGGGACCAGATCAATGTGGCTGGTCACCAGGTCAAGGGTGCGCATCTGATCCGCAGAGGCGTTCACCAGAGGACTGGAGATGATGAACGGAACGTGGATCGATTCCCGGTAGGCATTATGCCATTTCTCGATTTGCCCACCGTGGGCGCCACCCATTTCTCCATGATCTGAGGTGAACACGATGATCGTGCTGTCGAGCAGGCCGTTGCGTTCCATCGCGGCCAGAAGCCTGTCGACCTCCAGATTCATCAGGTATTGAAAGTAAATGTAGGCCTGCAGGTGAGAACGCAGCCAGGCTTCAGGGCGGGGGGTTGATTTGTAGGGCAATGGTGCCGCATTCCAGAGCTGCTTGGGATAGCCGGAGAGGAAACCCTGGCTGATCTTGAAGGAGGCTTCGTATTGGCAGGAGGGTTTGGTGCTGAGATCGCTGTTCCAGCTCGGCGAAAGGATGGCGTTTTCCTGCGGGAAGCCCTGGGGGTTGAGCTCCACCTGATAGGTCCCTCCCGGAGGGGGAGCGCTGCGTTCTCCCTGTTGGGGGATGGTGGCCGGCGTCTCTAGCAGCTTGCCGATTCGGGTGAAGATGTCGTCATCGCGGTCGTGATCACCTGCCTGCGGAGGCTGTTGGATGCCGCCCAACCACGGCAGCGGCCAACCGGTGATGTCATGGGGGTTGACGAAGGCCGCCACCGCCATCCAAGGAGTGCGTTTGTCGGTGGCGTTGGTGTTGTTGTAGATGTTGCGAACATTTGTTTCGTAGCCCAGGGCATTGCGGTTGAAGGCGGTGATGGCTTGATCCGCGAAGCCGATATCGCGGAAAACACCGAGATTGCCAGGCCCGCCACCCTGACTGCTGGGCCACGAGCTGGACCAGCTGCTGAATCCCCATTCCTCTAGGCTTGGCGCCGGCGGTGCTGTGAAGTCGTGTCGCCCGAAGTAGTGGGTGGTGTAGCCGGCAGCCCGAAACCAGTCACCGATCGTGGGCACCTGGTTGTTGGGGAGCCAGGGGAAGCCGTGGTCGTCGGCTTGTTTGAACAGGCCTGCCGTTTGGGTGACCAGATGGCGGCTTGGATATTGACCGGTGTACAAGGTTGCCCGACTGGGCACGCAGGCCGCCGCGGCGATGTGATGGCGGGCCAGCCTGACGCTGTGGCGTCTCAGACGCTGAAATGCGGGGAAGAAGGGCAGAAACGGGTTATCTTCTTGCAGCTCAGGATCAAACCGCAGCACTTGATTGAGTTGCTCCAGCCTGGGCGTGATGTTCGCCTGGTCGGGCGGTATGCGCATCTGGTCGACAAGGATGAAGAGAATATTGGGTTTCTCGGCCATGGCTGGGTCGTGGCAATCCCGCCAACCTAGGGCGGTTGTTCTGCTGAGGCCACGGGTTGTCGGCCATCGCGCCGCCCCGCAACCACGGCGTCCTGGGTCGCCGGAGGCTGGCATCCGAACGGCAGGGCCCGCCAGACCGTCAAGGCCACCAAGGCGGGCGGAAACAGCCATCCGGCCCCGGTGAGCCTTGGCGCCGCTGATGCGTCTGCGTCAGCCCCCTGTTCAGCTGCCTTTTCCGCTGGGTGCTCAGCTGGAGAACCGGGCTCTTGGAGCGATGCCGGCTGGCTCCATGCCGGGGTCAGCCGATGGGCCAGGTATGCGTGGGATACGCGCAGGGCTGGCGCCGCTCGAGCCACGCGGATGGGGTTCGGTTGGGCGTGGCGTGTTGGCCGTGGGTCTTGGAGGTCGGCGGCGGGAGGTGGGCATCGCTCCTGGCTCGGTAGGAGCTTGGATGCTGCGCTTGAGGCGGGGCGGGGCGGGGCTAGGGCGTTCGGCGCCAACCGGGGCGCCGCCGCTAGGGTTGCGCCCGCCAGAAACCTGTGTTCATGCCCGGCTTCGCGTTGTTGCCCGCCCAGATCCTGCCCAACGCGGCGGTGGCCTATGTGCACTATCTGAGCTTCATGCTTTGCTTTGCCGCGTTGGTGCTGGAGCGCTGGTTGATCCGCCCCAATCCCGATCGCAAGACCGCCACGGCGATGGTGATCACCGACATCGTGTATGGCATCGCCGCATTGGGGTTGTTGGTGAGCGGCATTTTCAGGGTGTTGTATTTCGGCCAAGGCAGCGCG
Organism: Synechococcaceae cyanobacterium; assembly: GCA_046319055.1. Lineage (GTDB taxonomy): Bacteria > Cyanobacteriota > Cyanobacteriia > PCC-6307 > Cyanobiaceae > Cyanobium. Next base: position 2,438 of record JBKCTK010000335.1, on the reverse strand, counting down.
TTCTACACCGAAAACCCGTTGTTCTGGTGGAAGGTGGGGCTGTATCTCTCCGTGGGGGCGCTGTCTCTGTATCCCACCATCACCTACATCCTCTGGGCCCTGCCGTTGCGGCGTGGTGAAGCACCGCAGGTGAGCGAAGCGCTAGCCACCCGCCTGTCGTGGATCCTGAATGTGGAACTGCTGGGCTTCGCGGCGATTCCGTTCATGGCCACCTTGATGGCTCGCGGAGTCGGCCTGCCGTCTTGAATGGGAGAAGCGTCTCGCGTCGTCGGGCGATCTTGCGTGGGGCTGCTGCCTTGAGCAGGTCAGCAGTCTTCCGTGGGCCTACTGCTCTGCACGGACTTGCTGTCTTGGGCGCTCCGGTTGTTTTGAACCGGCGTCGGTCTTGGCTTTTGGGGCTGACGGCAGGTTGGGTGATGGTTGGGTCCTGCACGGGCTGGGAGGCCGCCGCGGGATCCGGCGATCAAGCCCAAGCAACCCTGAGCCCAGCCAGCGCCAAAGATTTCACTGCGGCGAATCGCTGCCCATTGGCCTTGCGCCGCGAGCCGGTGCCGGAGCCTGGGCCCAAGCTCTCGCCAACCACCACGGCACCCATCCTGGTCACGTCCCCCGGCTTGGCGCCTGCCCGGACCGCATCTCCTGGCTTGGCGCCAACCGTGAGCACGCCGACCGGCTTGGCGTCAGGCCAGATCCCAGTTCCTGGTGGGTCGCCAGACCAGACCACGCCAGCTGGCGTGGCGGCGGCCACCGGCACAGCGCCCCAGCGGCCGGACTACCGCGATCGCTTGCGGCCGACGGCCTATGGCTGGCCGATCCTGCAGAGGTGGTGCGTGTGGGTGGAGCCGCCCGCCGAGGGCCAAGCGCCCGACCGCTGGCAGCAGCGTTGGAGCGAGGCGGTGGACCAGGCGCTGAGCCAGTGGGCCCAGATGTTGCCGCTTCAGCGGGTGGAGAACGCCGACGCGGCCCAGATCCGCCTGTGGCGGCGGCGACCGCCGCGCCAACCCGGCGCCGATGGCCGGCTGCGGGCAAGCCACGGCCGGGCGGTGCTGAGCCTGGCCCAGGTGGACCGGGGTCTGGGGCTGCGGCTGGAGCCGTTGGTGGAGGTGGATTTGAGCCCGGAGCAACGGGCCGAGGCGTTGCAGGCCACGGCGTTGCATGAGCTGGGCCATGCCATCGGGCTGTGGGGCCACAGCGACGACGCCAACGACGTGATGGCGGTGCGGCCCGGCGCCCGGCCCGTGTTGGTGTTGACCGCGCGGGATCGGGGGACGGTGGATTGGCTGTATCGGCAGGCGACGGGGTTTGGGCTGCCGTTGGGGGTGGGGGCCGAGGTTGGAGGCGGCAAGTTTTGAGGCGGCAAGTTTGGTGGCGGCAAGGTTGGTGGTGGCAAGGTTGGAGGTGGAGGATCCGACGGTGCAGGATCCGACGGTGCAGGATCTGGGGTGGGCGTTGATGAATGAGCGGCCGAGGGAATCCAGGCGGGGTGGGCGGTGCTTTGGAGCGTTTCGGTTGGCGGCAGGTAGCAGCGCAACCGATTGCCGAATCGCGCAGGGATCGCACAGCGGATGGGTGCTCTCGGCCCTGGCTGACTGCGCCAGCCAGGGGTGCGGGATCGGTCAACGAGCGGTTGCCGATGTGATCGCTGGAGCGTTGTGCTCGGCCACTGCCCCAGCTTGGCCAGCTCACCTTGCAGCGCATACCTTGGGCCATCAGTGTGGTGGTAGCAGCGCTGCCTGGATCGGCTGCGGCGGTGCAGCACCACCATCACGACAGAGCTAAGCGAGTGTCGTGAGCCGGGCCATCAGCTCTGGGTGGTCCCAGAGCACGCCATCCGAGAAGCGAAACTGCTCGATGCGCAGAGCGCTGGAAACGAAGTAGTCCTGCACCGTTACGCTATCGCCGCTGCTGAAATTCAGCCGTAGCTCATTGTACTGGCGTAGCACCCCGGAGACCTCGGCAGAACTCAACCCGCTGAACAGCACCTCGTCGACGTTGTTGAGGTTGGAGTCTTCGTCGTAGATGCGGTCTTGGCCGTCGCCGCGGGCGATGCGGTAGAGATCGGCGCCGATGCTGCCTTCGAGTAGATCATCACCCGGAGCACCGATCAAGGTGTCGCGTCCGGCAGCACCGCGCAAAATATCGTTGCCGATTCCACCATCGAGTAGATCATCCCCGGCGCCGCTGAGGAGCATGTCGTTGCCGGCACCACCGCGCAGCAGATCGTTTAAGTCACCGCCGAACAACCTGTCGTGGCCCTCCAGGCCATCGACCCGATTGGGGGTGTCGTTGTAGCCACCGAGCTGGTCATTGCCGGCGGTAGCGCCGCCCAGCTGCAGCTGATCCACCAAGGCGGCATGGTCCCAGAGCACGCCATCCGAGAAGCGAAACTGCTCGATGCGCAGAGCGCTGGAACCGAAGTAGTCCTGCACCGTTACGCT
>JBKCTK010000334.1:0-14152 GCA_046319055.1 Synechococcaceae cyanobacterium | reverse complement strand
CAGCGCTGACGTTGTGGCGCAGCAGATGCAGCAACAACCCAGGATCCACACTGCCGCTGCGGCTGGCCATCACCACCCCCTCCAGCGGCGTGAAGCCCATCGTGGTGGCGATGCTGCGGCCATCCAGGATCGCCGCGACGGAACAACCGGCCCCCAGGTGGCAGCTGATCAACCGCAAGGGCCGGCACGCTGGCGCCCAGGGCTGGGCCGCCACCACCGCGCTGATGTGCTGATGGTTCAGCCCATGGAATCCGTAGCGCCGCTGGCCGTTGGCCCGCCAGGCCTGGGGCAGGGCGTAGGTGTGGGCGGCCTCCGGCAGGTGGGCGTGGAAGGCGGTGTCAAAGCAGCCCCAGGGCTCCAGCTGGGGCCAGCGCTCGCTGAGCCAGCGGATGGCCCGCAGGGCAGGGCCGTTGTGCAGGGGCGCCAGCGGCAGGAGCGCGTCCAGCTCCGCCAACACGCTGGCTGTGAGGCGGGTGGGGGCGACGAATCGCTCGCCACCGTGCACGATGCGATGGCCCACCAGCCCCAGCTGATCCAGCCAGGGCTCCAGGGCGGACGGCAGCCAGTCGGCCAGCACCGCCTCCAGGGCGCCATCCGCCTCCTGGACGTCTCCGGCCTGGTGTGCGCCAACCTGGTAAGCGCCAACCTGGTAAGCGCCAATCTGGAGAGCGTCAGCCTGGAGAGCGCCAATCTGTGGAGCGCCAACCTGATGGGCATCAACCTGATGGGCGCCAACGCTGCGCTCCGCATGCCAGGGGCGTTGATCACGCCAGAGGCAGGCCCCCTGCGAATCGAAGACGCAGGCCTTGAGGCTTGAACTGCCGGCATTGAGCACCAGCACGGAACCACCGCTCATGCCGTTTCGCTGGGCAGGCTCCAACGCCAGTTGGTGATCTCCGGCGAATCCATGCCATGGATGTGGGCATAGGCCTGGTGGCGCAGGATCGCCTCCTTCATCCGCTCCTTCACATGGGCGGCGCGGGATCCCAACTGGGGCACCCGGTCGATCACATCGATCACGAGGGAGAAGCGGTCGATCTGGTTGTTGATCGCCAGCTCCAAAGGCGTGTTGATGTTGCCCTTCTCTTTGTAGCCTCGAACATGGAAGTTAGCGTGGTTTGTACGGCGATAGGTGAGGCGATGGATTAGCCAGGGATAGCCGTGGAAGTTAAAGATCACCGGCTTGTCGGTGGTGAACAGGCTGTCAAAGTCGCGGTCGCTGAGACCATGGGGGTGCTCGACAGGATCCGTTAATGCAAACAGTTTCACCACATTGATCACCCGCACCTTGAGATGGGGAATCTGCAGCCGTAAGATTTCCACCGCCGCCAAGGTTTCCTTGGTGGGAATATCGCCAGCGCAGGCCATCACCACATCGGGCTCATCGGGTTCGATGTCGCAGTCATCGTTGCTGGCCCACCCCCACAGGCCAATGCCTTTGGCCACATGGGCCCTGGCTTGCTCGAGGTTAAGGTATTGCAGATGGTGTTGCTTATCGCTCACGATAATGTTGCAGACATTGGTCTCACGAAAGGCCTCTTCTGAAACCGCCAGCAAGCAATTGGCATCGGCCGGCAGGTAAACCCTAACCACGTCGCCACTCTTGTTGCCGGCCAGATCAATGAAGCCCGGATCCTGATGGGTGAAGCCATTGTGATCCTGCCTCCAGACGGTGGAACTGATCAAGCAATTCCAGGCACCAATCGGTGCCCGCCAGGGTGCGTGATGGATGCAGGATTCCAACCATTTGGCGTGCTGGTTGAACATCGAAGCCACCACATGGGCAAAGGCTTCATAGGTGTGGAACAGGCCATAGCGACCCGTGAGCAAGTAACCCTCCATCATCCCCACCAGGGTGTGCTCGCTCAGCATCTCCACAACGCGACCATTGCGGCTGAGTTCACTACCGTTGAGATCTTCCGGCAAGAACTCCGCCATCCACACTTTCTTGCTGCGCTCGTAAATGGCTTGCAGGCGATTGGAAGCCGTTTCATCCGGACCGAACACCCGTAGGCTATCGGGATTGAGCTCGATGGTGTCACGCAACAACAACCCGAGGGCATAGGTGTTCTCGTATTCCACACGGCCTGGACTGGCAACATCAACGGCATAGTGGCTGATCTCAGGCAACCGCAACTTGCGGCGTAGCAAGCCTCCGTTGGCGTGGGGATTGGATCCCATGCGCCGAGCCCCTCGGGGGGAGAGCGTTTGCAGTTCCGGGCGCAGGGTTCCCTGGTCATCAAACAACTCCCACGGGCGGTAGCTGCGCAGCCACGCCTCCAGCAGCCGCAGCTGCTCCGGATCGTGGCGGGGGTCGCCGAGGGGCACCTGGTGGGCGCGCCAGAAGCCCTCCAACTTCTTCTCCCCGAAGGCGGCGGGCCCCGTCCATCCCTTGGGGGAGCGCAGCACGATCATCGGCCAAGCGGGCCGCTCGGCTTCCCCCGAGCGGCGGGCCTCCGCCTGGATCGCCTGGATCCGATCCAATGCCGTGTCCATCGCCTGGGCCATCGCGGGATGCATCAGGGCCGGCTCATGGCCTTCCACGAACAGGGGATCCCAGCCGTAGCCCCGCATCAAGCTCTCCAGTTCGCCGTGGGGAATGCGCGCCAGCAGGGTGGGATTGGCGATCTTGTAACCGTTCAGATGCAAGACGGGCAGCACCGCCCCATCGCTGATCGGATTCAGAAACTTGTTGATGTGCCAGCTGGTTGCCAGGGGGCCCGTTTCGGCCTCTCCATCGCCCACGCAGGCCAGCGCGATCAGATCCGGGTTGTCGAACACCGCTCCACAGGCATGCGAGAGCACATAGCCCAACTCCCCACCTTCGTGGATTGAACCGGGGGTTTCCGGGGTGCAGTGGGAGCCGATATGGCCAGGGAAGGAGAACTGCTTGAAGAATCGCCGCATCCCTTCACGGTCACGGCTCTTATCGGGATAGATCTCGCTGTAGCTTCCATCCAAATAGGAGGGACCCAACACCCCGGGGGCGCCATGGCCGGGGCCTGACAGATAGATCATGTCCAGATCACGCTGGCGGATCAGCCGGTTGGCATGGGCCCAGATGAAGGACTGCCCCGGAGTGGAGCCCCAGTGCCCCAGCAATCGGTTCTTGATGTGCTCCGGTCGCAGTGGCTCGTGCAGCAGCGGATTCTCCTGGAGATAGATCATGCCCACCGCCAGATAGTTAGCGGCTCGCCACCAGGCATCGAGCGAGGCGAAGTCGTTCTCAGACCGTGGTTCGGTGTTGGTCGACATGGGGCCAGGCGCAGGGAGGAGATGGGGCCGGTCGGGAGGATTTCCGCCACCAGACCGCGAAATCGTGCCACACAGAAATGCCCGGAGACACCGCCGCGCAAGTCCGCGGAACCCAGGCCAGGGATTGCTGACAGGCCAGCCGCGAAACTTTGCGATTACCAGCTCAGGCCTGACAGCTGCCGAATCTGCCCATAGAGTCCACGGGCTTTGGTTGTCGTGATGACCCAGCCGCCGCTCCAGGCCAAGCCCAGCCTTGCATCCTCCCCGGCCGATGGCCGACGCGATTGCCCCGGCTTTCAGTTGGGGGAAGTTTTCCTGGAAACGATGGCGACCGGCATCATCACCCAGGCGGAAATCGACTGGCTCACCCTGCAGCAAACCTGCTTCAACCGCGATGAAGAAGCGAAGGCGCTGCGCCTCGGGCGCCTGCTTGATGAGGGCGTGATTCAGATCGGCTGCCGCCTGATCGGCCCCCAGCGACCGGTGCAAGACCCTCTGGGTTGAGAGCCAGCCAACCCCGCCTTAGCTGAGGGCACCGCCGCAGCTGGAGCCGCTCCCCGCCGTGCAGCCGTAGCAATGGTCCGCCACCCGGATCGGCGCGCCCTGGAGATCCTGCTGGAGCAGGTCTTGGAGCACGCCGCCGCCGGGAAGCCGCTGGGGATCCAGCCCCAGCTGCAGCTGCTGGTTGAAGTCGCAGTCGTGCAGCCGCCCTCGCCAGTCGACGCTGACCAATTGCCGGCACATCACCCGCTCGAGATTGGCGGCTTGGTGCGCTTGGCGCAGCAAGCTCTTGTAGGGCTCCAGCTGCCCCTGGCGCTCCAGCCAGGTCGCCCAGCGGCCCACCGGCAGATTGGCCAGGGCCAGCAGCCGGTTAAACACCACACCGTGGTGGTTGAGCAGGGCCTGGCGATAGTCGGCCTCCAGTTCCACCTGGGAGGGGGGCAGACTGGGGCCCTGGGGATTGAACACCAGATCCAGGATCAAACCGCTTCCGGGCTGGCCGTAGCCACGGCGGTTGAGCTCGCGCAGGCCGGCGATGCTGCGGCGAAACACGCCTGGGCCCCGCTGCCGGTCGACCCTCTCTTCGCTGTAACAGGGCAGCGAGGCCACCACGCACACGCCCTCGCTGGCGAGAAATTCGGCCAGATCCAACTGGTCGGGCTCCTGGAGGATCGTGAGGTTGCAGCGGTCGGTGACCGCCACCCCCAGCGCCCGGGCCTGGCGCACCAACCAGCGGAAATCGGGGTGGAGCTCCGGCGCGCCACCGGTGAGATCCAGCCGCTCCAGCCCGCGGGCCCGCAACACCGCGGGGATCAGCTCCACCGTGGCGCGGTCCATCATTTCGCGGCGCGTCGGGCTGGCTTCCACATGGCAATGGCTGCAGGCTTGATTGCAGCGATAGCCGAGGTTGACCTGCAGGGTCGTGAGGCGGTCGCGCCGCAGGCTGGGGAACGGGGCGGGCATGGCGGCGGCACGGCGGGAGCCGAAACACAGGGGGCTCAGGGAGCTGGGAACTGGGAGCTGGGCGTGACGGACAGGCCAGCCGCTCAGGGGCATTGCACGCGCACCAGGCTGGCAGGTGGCAGCGGCGCTGGCGGGCATCTCCACAGCCCAGTGGCTTCCTCAAGGTGAGGAGGCGCCACGGCCGGTGGCCCATGGGACCGATCTCAATGCACCACCCGCAGGCTGGTGGTGCCGCTGCGCTGCAGCAGGTCTTGCAATGCCAGCAGCTCCTGGGGATGGATCAGGCCGATACAGCCATCGGTGCCGCTGTTTTCCGGCTTGCCGGCACTGGGGTCGAGATGGATGCCCAAGCCCTTGCGGCCGGTGGGGAAATCCGGCTCCAGGCCGATCCAAAACAGCTGGCCTAGCTCCGGGTTGAGATCCTTCTCCTGCCCCAGGGACACGATTTCTGACACGTGGTAAGCGCCCGGTGGCAGGGGCGCCTGGCTGCCGAGGCTGTTGCGATCGCCCCGCTGACGCGCGGCCCGGCCTACCAGGGCCTCAAACGCCCGCGGTTTCTCTCCGGGGATCTCAAGCCGCAGCTGCCAGATCGGATCTCCCGTGCCCGGCAGCAGCCGGGCGGTGCGCTGCAGCGTCATCCGGCCTGGCTCCATGAAACGCAGGCCGAGGCTGGATCCTGGGGGTGCCACAGCGCCTAACGCCCCCTGGGCCCAGAGGGCCAGGGACAGCGTCGCCGCAAGGTTGAGTGAGGCGCGAGGCTGCATGGAAACGCGGAAGCTGTGCCTGAATAGCCAGCTCCACGCCAGCAGCCACCGCGGCGGGGCAGAGGGCGGAGCGTCCCAGCCCTGGAGCGTCACAGCCTTGGAGCGTCACAGCGTTGGCCCGTCCATGCCTTGGAGCGTCCAAGCCTTGGCTCGTCACAGCCTTGGCGCGTCACAGCCTTGGAGTGTTCCAGCCTCGGAGCGTTCCCGCCTGGGCGGCCGGTGCCACGGGTCTGGCAGCTGGAGCGGTCGCTGGCAGATCGGCAAGACCGTGGGCGTCGGGCTCCGGTGCATCGGTTGCGCTGCCGCAAGCCCGGCGCTTGCTGCCGGGAGGCGGCCTCAGCCGGCCTCAGCCTGGCCCCGATGCCAGGTCGGTTGCGTAGGGTCAGGCCATCGCCAGCGTGCGCTCTCGATGCCCCCCTCCTCCCAGCCCGGACGTGAGCGGAGCTGGGGGCGGTTGCGACGCCGTTTCGAGCAATCGCTCGAAGCCCTGCTCTGGCGCGTGCGCTTGATCGCCTTCCTGCCGGTGGTGATGAGCCTGGTCAGCAGCACGGTGCTGTTTCTGATCGGCACGTTGGAGATCGGCCGCGCCTTGGGCAACTTGCCCACCCTGCTGCGCTACAGCCTCGCCAAGCACAAGGATCTGCTGTCTGAGACGTTGGGCGGCATGGTAACGGATATTGATTTTTATCTGATTGGCATTGCTCTGCTGATCTTCGGCTACGGTATCTATGAACTGCTGATTTCACCGATCGAGCCCGCACGCCACAACATGGGTGGCAGCGGCCTGCTGGACATCCGCAACCTCGATCAGCTCAAGGAAAAGCTGGTGAAGGTGTTGGTGGTGGCCCTGATCGTGTCGGCGTTCAAGGCGATGTTGGCGCTGCCGATCCAAGACGGCCCCTCGCTCGGGTGGTTCTGTTTCGGCGTGTTCATGCTGGCCCTCAGCGGCGTGCTGGTGACCGGAGATCTGCTGTTCCATCGGCAGGACTCGTGAACAGCGATCCCCAGGCCGATCCCAAGGCAGCCGCTGCCCCAACGCTCTCCATGCCGCTCCCCCCGGAGCCCCAGTCGTCGCCGAAGCCCCCAGACCCCACCCAAACTCTGGTGCTGCGCCGCCCAGACGATTGGCATGTGCACTTGCGGGATGGGGCCCTGCTACAGGCGGTGGCGCCGTTCACGGCCCGCAGCTTCGCCCGGGCGATCGTGATGCCCAACCTGAATCCCCCGGTCACCACCGTGGCGGCGGCCCGCGCCTACCGCGAGCGCATCCTGGAGGCCTTGCCCGACGGCAGCGCCTTCACGCCGTTGATGACCGCCTACCTCACCGACAGCATCGATGCCGCTGAGATCGAGGCCGGACAGCGGCAGGGCGTGTTCACCGCCTGCAAGCTCTACCCGGCCCATGCCACCACCAACTCCGCCGCTGGCGTCACCGACATCCTGCGGATCACGCCGGTGTTGGAGACCCTGGAGCGGATCGGCATGCCGCTGCTGCTCCACGGGGAGGTCACCGATGCGGCGATCGACATCTTCGAGCGCGAGGCGGTCTTCCTGGATCGGGTGCTGCAGCCGCTGCTGCGACGCCACCCGGGGCTGAAGGTGGTGCTGGAGCACATCACCACCGCTGACGCCGTGGATTTTGTGACCGCCGCGGGGCCGAATCTGGCCGCCACGATCACCCCCCATCACCTGCATATCAACCGTAATGCGATGTTCCAGGGGGGATTGCGGCCTGATTTTTATTGCCTGCCAGTGGCGAAGCGGGAGCTCCATCGCCTGGCGCTGCGGGCGGCCGCCACCTCCGGCAACCCCAAGTTTTTCCTCGGCACCGATTCCGCCCCCCATCCCCGCCACGCCAAGGAGAGCGCCTGCGGCTGCGCCGGCATCTACAACGCGCCGTTTGCCCTCGAGAGCTATGCCCAGGTGTTTGAGGAGGAGGGAGCGCTGGAGCGGCTGGAGGGTTTTGCCAGCCTGCATGGCCCCGCCTTCTACGGCCTGCCGGTGAACACAACGCGCATCACTTTGGTGCGGCAGCCCCAGGAGGTGCCCCTGCGGCTGCACGGCAATGACGCCGCCGGCAGCGCCGTGGATCTGGTGCCCGTCCACGCCGGCGAGCGCTTGGCCTGGCGTTGGCTACCCGCCCCCAGCGAGGCCGGCGACACCGTTTGCCGCCACGGCCTGGCCTAGACCGGAACGGCTGCCACCCAACGCCCCTTGGCCGTCTCCCCCCCCGCCAGCGTGAGCACCCCCGTGCGCGGCGCCGCCCTGTTAGCCGACCCGCGCCTGAACAAGGGCACCGCCTTCAGCCACCAGGAGCGCCAGGCCCTGCAGCTCGAAGGTCTCCTTCCGTGGCAGGTGGAAACGATCGAAGAACAAGTGGAGCGCTGCCGGTTGGCGCTGGAGGCGATGGGCAGCGATCTGGAGCGCTACGGCTGGCTCCAGGACCTGCGCGAACGCAATCTCACCCTGTTTCACCGGCTGCTGGCGGATCAGGTGGAGCGCGTCATGCCGCTGGTGTACACCCCCACCGTGGGCCAGGCGATCCAAAGCTTCGCGCGCACCTACCGCACCCCGATCGAGGGCGTGTTCCTCTCGGCCCCCCAGCAGGGGCGGCTGCGGCAGGTGTTGGCGGCGGCGATCGCCGCCTGGAGCCCCTCGGGCCCCGGCTGGCGGCCGGAGCTGCTGCTGGTCACCGACGCCGAAGGCATCTTGGGCATCGGCGACCAGGGGGCCGGCGGCATCCACATCTGCCAGGGCAAGCTCGCCGTTTACACCCTCTGCGCCGGCGTCGACCCTGCCACCACCCTGCCGCTGATGCTGGATGTGGGCACCGACCGCCAGGAGCTGCTGGACGACCCCACCTATCCCGGCGTGCGCCAACCGCGGCTGCGGGGGGAGCGCTACGACGCCTTTGTGGCGGAATTCGTCGAGGCCGCGATCGCCCTCTGTCCCGGGGCGTTGCTGCAATGGGAGGACTTCGGCGCCGATAACGCCCGTCGGGTGCTGGAGGCCCATCGCCAGGCCATCGCCAGCTTCAATGACGACATCCAGGGCACCAGTGGCGTGGCCTGTGCCGCGATCCTGGCGGGCTGAAGATCCAACAGGCCATGCCGTCCGCGGCTGGTGGCGGTGTCCTCCAGGTCGCCGCGGCGGGCCTCTGTTGCTAAGACCTGTTTCGCTGACTCGCGTCAGCCATCCGGTTCGGCTTAACACCGAGCCATCACTGGGTGCCCCCTTGGGATTCTTCCTCCGGCTCACCGAGGCCATCGCGTCCCGTCAGTCGCTCCTGGTTACGGGCCTCGATCCCAACCCGGAGATGCTGCAGGCCTGGGCCTACCGGCGCGGCATGGCGGGACGCTCGTTCCTCTCCCAGGCTCGCCACTGGATCAAGACGGTGATCGAGGCCACCGCGCCCCATGTCTGTGCCTATAAACCCAGCCTGGGCTTCTACCAGGCCCTGGGGCCGGTGGGTCTGGAGCTGCTGCGGGAGGTGCGGGAGTTGGTTCCGCTGGATATCCCCTTGATCGTGGACGCCAAACACGGCGACCTGAACAGCTCCTCGGCCCTGGCCGCCTACCTGTTCCGCAATCTCGGCGCCGACGCTGTCACCCTGTCGCCCCTGGCCGGCCAGGACATCGCCGCGCCGTTTTTGCTGTACCCGGACAAGGCTGTGGTGGTGACCTGCCACAGCTCCAATCCCGCCTCACGGGTGCTGCAGCACTTCCCCAGTGAAGACAATCCGCTGTACTTGCGCATTGTGCGGGAGGCCCAGCTCTGGGCCACGCCGGAATTGCTGCTCCTGGAGGTGGGAACCAGCGACCCGGCCATCTTGGAGCGGGTGCGGCTGGAGGCTCCGGAACGGTTTCTGATCCTGCGCAGCCTCTGGGCCGAAGAGGATCGACTCGACGCGCTTCTGGAGGCGGGCCTCAGCGCCGCCGCCGATGGCCTGCTGCTCCCCCTGCCCCAAAACCTGCTGGTGGAGGACGACATCGCCGAGCGGGCCGAACGGCTCAATCGGCGCATCAGCGATCGCCGCGAGCGTTGGCTCCAGGCCAGCGGCCGGACCGTGCAGGACCGCTGCTCCCTGTGGCTGCCGGGCCAGGCGGCCAGCGGCGCGGTCGGCACCCAGGGCGGCGCCGCCGATCCGTTGGCCGAGGATGGCGCGGGGCCAGGCCCCGCCGTGGCGGGAACTCCAGCGGCAGGAGCTACAGCGGTGGGGAACGCAGCGGTGGGGAACGCAGTGGCGAGCAACACTCTGGCGGGGAGCGCAGTGGCGGGGAGCCGTGATGGCCTGGCGGACCTGATTGTTGACTTGTTCGATATCGGCTGTCTGCTGTTTGGTGAGTATGTGCAAGCTTCAGGTGCGGTGTTCAAGTACTACATCGACCTGCGCCAGATCATTTCCGATCCCAACCTCTTCCATCGCGTCTTGCACACCTATGCCGCCAAGCTTGAAGGCCTGGAATTCGAGCGTATCGCGGGCATTCCCTACGGCTCTCTGCCCACAGCCACCGGCCTCTCGCTGCAGTTGCACAAGCCCTTGATTTACCCCCGCAAGGAAGTGAAGGCCCATGGTGCCCGTCGCTTGATTGAGGGCGATTTTGAGGAGGGTGACCGGGTGGCCGTGGTCGACGACATCCTGATCAGCGGCGGCAGTGTGCTGGAGGGCATCGCCAAGCTGGAGAGCTCCGGTCTGGTGGTGCGCGATGTGGTGGTGTTCCTCGACCACGGCGGCGACAGGGTGCAGCTGGAGGATCGTGGCGGTCGGCGCCGCCTGGAGCTCGCCGGCTACCGCTGCCATGCGGTGGTTGACATCGCGCGGATCACGAGCGTTTTGCGTCAAGCCGGTCGCCTCGACGCCGGCCAGGCCCAAATGCTGGAGCGGGCCAGCTCGTAGGCTGTCACCGCGCCCCCGCAACTCCCGGGCGCCACGCTTTCTCATGCCGAAGGCCGAAGGTCAGTCCGCAGCCACCAGCTCCGCTCGGCCGGACAAACCCGCTGCCGCCGTCAGCGCCCCCACGATCGGTGAATTGGAAGCCAAGTATTCGCTCTATTGCGAAGCGATGCGCCGCCTGCTTAAGGAAGGCCGCAGCTTGGAGGCGATCCAACGCACCCTCTGCTGGAGCCGCCTTGAACAACTGCACACCTGTTTACCCACGCGATACAAATCGCCCGACTACCTTTGCGTCGTTCTACGGCGCGATCTCGCCTAACCCAAGGGGTGCTGCGCTGAGGCTGTTGGCCGGCTGCTTCCCCGTCGAGGCCCTACCCCGCAGGCCAGCCCGCTCCATGGGCGTCCTCCGAGCCGGCTGAGCTGGCCGGCCCTGAGGCGCGAGGAGGCGGTCCTCCGTTGGCTGGCCGTCCGTTCACGGGCCGCCAACTTGGGGGGCGGCTGCTTGGTGGCCGTCCACTTGGCGATCAGCTGCTGGGTGGCCGATGGCTTGGTTCCGGCTGCACGGCGGTCAGCGGTTAGGCGGTCCCCAAGCGCTGGTGGCTCGCCGCCTCAGCCCCTCCAGGCGAACCCATGATGAGCCAGGGGTCCGGAGGCCGCCGATGCAACCCACCACCCAGATCAGCTCCGATCCCCCGTCGCCCTGGCGCTGGCCCGATCGGGAGGCGGCGGGCCGCGCCCTGGCCGAGCAGCTGCTGCAGCGAGCCCAGCCGCCAGCCGATGCGCTGCTGCTGGCCATGCCCCGCGGCGGCGTGCCGGTGGCGGCCGCCATGGCCCAACGCCTGCGGCTGCCCCTGGCCACCTGGTCCGCCCGCAAGCTGGCGGATCCGGCCCAGCCGGAGTTCGCCATCGGCGCCATCGCCCCCGGCGGCGTGGTGCTGTGGGAGTTGCCCCCGGGGGTGCCCTGGCCCTCGGCCGACCAACGCCAACGGCTGCTGGCCCGACAAGCCGAGGAGCTGCAGCGGCGTCAGCGGCTGTTCGGTGATCCCGATCCCGCCGACCTGCGCCATCGCCCTCTGATCCTGGTGGACGATGGCATCGCCACCGGACTGACCGCCCGGGCAGCCCTTCAGTCTTTGCGCCAGCTCCAGCCCAGTTCGCTCACCTTGGCGGTGCCGGTGCTGGATCGACGGGTGCTTGACCAATTCAGCAATCTGGTCGATCGGCTGGAGGTGCTGTCGGTGATCGATGGTTTGCAATCGGTTGGGCAGTTTTATCGGAACTTCGAACAGTTGCGCGATGACAGGGTGCTGGCGCTGCTGGGTCGCCCACGGCCCCAGGCCACGCCCTGAAGCTCGGATCCTCGCGGCGGCCCCCTCCCCCGGGCGGAGCAGGCGGTGGTTCAACGCTGGATCAGCGCCGCTGGATGATCCGGTCCGGGGGCTGGCCTCTGGCGGATCTGGGCCCCTTGCTTCAGGATCGAGGTCCCGTTTGCGCTGATCCGATGGCTCGCGCCCGCCATCCCCGGCAGATGCCCCGGGCTGGAGTTGAGCTGGCCCCCCTGGCCGCCGCCTGGTGCCAGCCCCTCAGCGCACGGGCACCGTTGACGCGGCTCGGCCAGACCGGATTGGCGGCGGTGGTGGTGTACGGCGGCTATCAGTTGTTGCTCAGCGCCTTGCGCAGCGAGACCCTGCGGCGTCGCGGTGTGATCGATCGCCGCGAGCAGATCGCCCTGGTCCGCGACAGCGTGCTGGAGAGCCTGCCCCAGGGCGCTGCCATGAGTGCCGCTCTGGGTCTGGTGATCCTGCTCTTCCCTTGGTTGGCGGCGCCGCTGTCGCTGCTGGGGTTGGTGGGAGTGGGCAAGGCCTCCCTGGATCTGTTCCATGCGGTTTGGGATGGCCTGGACGGCGACCAGCAGCGGGATCTGCTGCAGGCCGCCCACAGCGCCGGCGTGAACCTGCGGCGGTTGCTGGATGGCGACACTGGTCCCCTGGGCCGGGATCTCAGCCCTTAGCCGCCACCGCGGCGCCCCATCGGCCTGGGGTCGCCTGGTGGATCGATCCCGAGCTCCTGGAGTTGAAAACCCTGGTTCGTTGATCTTGATCGAGCCGACGCAGAATCCTGCGCTGATCTGCTCCCGCAGCGGCTGGGGATCGAGCGCGGCTGGCACCTCGGGCGGCGCAAGCCGCTCTGCACGCGTCCCCGCGGCTGGACCATGAACTCCTCGCAACCCCCGGTGCTGTTCGTGTACGGCACCCTCAAGCGCGGCGGCTCCAACCATCCCTGGCTGGCGGGGGCGCCCTGGCAGGGGCGGGCCCGGCTCCCAGGCCACCAGCTGCACAGCCTCGGCGACTATCCGATGGCCGTTCCCGGTCGAGGCGTCGTCCATGGCGAGCTCTACGCGGTGGATGGGGCGACCCTGGAGCGCCTCGACCGGCTGGAGGACGTGCCGAATGAGTACCGGCGCCTGGTCTGCCGCCTCGCGGATGGCCGCCACGGCTGGGTCTACCTGGGCAGCGCCGGCCAGGTGAGGCGAGCGCCGCGGGTGCCCTACGACGACTGGGAGTCCACCCCCGTGTTTTGCTACGGCAGCGACCTCGATCCGCTGCGGCTGAGGCGCCGCCTTCCCCACTGGGATGGCTCAGCCTGGCTGGCCCGCCTACCGGGATGGCGCTGGCAGGCAACTGGCGATGTCTTGTGCGAACGGGGCGTGGCGGCGCTGCTTCGGCCCGACCCGCGGGCCTGGTGCTGGGGGGTGGTTGTGCATGAGCGCCGCGGGGCTGGACAGGCGCCGGGGCGATGGGGCGATGGCGCCGCTGCGGGTTGGCGCAACGTGGGGCTGCGGCTGGAGCCTTGGCACCACGATCACTTCGGCGCTCCCGTGGGGGCGGTCGCCCGGGTGTGGTGGCCCGAGGCGGCGGGCCAGGCCACGGCGCTCCAGGCGCTCCCGGCGCTCCCGGCGCCAGGGCCAGGTGCCGAGGACGCCCAGGCCTTGCGTCGGGGTCTGTTGGCCGGTGCCGTGGGCCATGGTCTGCCGGCCGGCTGGTGTCGCTTCCTGCGGGACGCCCTTGCCGCGGCCCCTTGATCCGCGTCCGGCTTCCCGCCCGGCGGCAACGCCCGGCGGCACGGCCCGTGGCGCCTGCGCTCCGCCAGGCCAGGGCGGTGGCGCAGTCTCACCACGGCGGGGCCTGCGCTGTGGCGCCAGGTTCCGCGTCCCCCTTGGCCATGGCAGGTCGCACGCGCGGCAACGATCGGGCCCGCGATCAACGCCGCAGCGCCAGGTTCCGCGGCGAGGCGTAGCCCCACCGGGCCCCGTCGCGGCCCAACCGCAGCCCCCTCGAGCGTGGGCCGCGGCGACAATCCCGGTTCCGGTACCCCAGCCATGACCAGCGCCCCGGCCCCCCACCCCGATGTCCCCTGGACTCCGCTGACCCTGGCCAGCCTGCCCGCCCTGCCGCCCCTGCGGCTGGCGGTCGTCGGCCATGTGGAGGTGGTGAGCTTCGTGACGGTGGAACGGCTGCCCGAGGCGGGCCGCATCAGCCACGCCAGCGACTTCCACGACCATCCTGCCGGTGGCGGAGCCGTGGTGGCGGTGCAGATGGCGCGGCTCACCGGCCAGCGGGTGCCCTTCTTCACAGCCCTGGGGCGCGACCGCTGCGGCCAGGAGGCGGCGGAGCGGCTGGAGGCCCTGGGGCTGGAGCTGCACGTGGCCTGGCGCGATGCACCCACCCGACGGGGCATCACCTTCGTGGAGGCCAGCGGCGAACGCACGATCCCC
>JBKCTK010000333.1:0-8013 GCA_046319055.1 Synechococcaceae cyanobacterium | reverse complement strand
AAGCAGCGCCGCGTCGCCAACCTGATCCAGAAACTGCAAGACTCCAACGTTAATCCTGACGATCGCTCGCGGCTGCGGCAACAGCTGGAGGAGGAGATCCGGCTGTGGTGGCGCACCGATGAGTTGCATCAATTCAAGCCCTCGGTGTTGGACGAAGTCGACTATGCCCTGCACTACTTCCAGCAGGTGCTGTTCGACGCCATGCCCCAACTGCAGCAGCGTCTGCGCTCGGCTCTGCGGGCCAGCTACCCCGATGTGATGCCACCCCCCTCGGCCTTTTGCACCTTTGGGTCTTGGGTGGGGGCCGACCGCGATGGCAACCCCTCGGTCACCCCGGAGATCACCTGGCGCACCGCCTGCTACCAGCGGCAGCTGATGCTGGAGCGCTACTTGCGTGCCGTGTCGGCCCTGCGCGATCAACTGAGCATCTCGATGCAGTGGAGCCAGGTGGGACCGGAACTGTTGGAGTCTCTGGAGATGGATCGCTTGCGCTTCCCCGACATCTACGACGAGCGGGCGGCGCGGTATCGGCTGGAGCCCTACCGGCTCAAGCTCAGTTACGTGCACGAGCGGCTGCGGCTCACCCGGGAGCGCAACCAGCAGCTCGCCGCTGGCGGATGGGAAGCCCCTTGCGACACCGCACCCGCCCCTCTCGCGCCGGAGCCCCGCGGCGGCCTGGTGCCGGTGCCCGCCAACGCCAGCCCCGATCTCCACTACGCCGCGGAGGATGAGTTCCGGGCTGACCTGGAGCTCATCAATGCCAGCCTCCAGTCCACCGGTCTGAGCTGTGAACCGCTCAACGACCTGCTGTGCCAGGTGCAGATCTTTGGCTTCACCCTGGCCAGCCTCGACATCCGCCAAGAGAGCACCCGCCACAGCGATGCCCTAGACGAACTCAGCCGCTATCTGCTGCTGCCCGTGCCCTATGGCGAGATGGATGAAGATCAGCGGGTCAATTGGCTGCTGGCGGAACTGCAAACCCGGCGACCACTGCTCCCGCCAGCAGCCCGCTGGAGCGATGCCACGGCCGAGACCTTTGCCGTGTTCCGCATGCTGCAGCGCCTCCATGGCGAGTTCGGAGAGAAGGTTTGCCGCACCTATGTGATCTCGATGAGCCATACGGTGTCCGATCTGCTGGAGGTCATGCTGCTGGCCAAAGAGGCCGGCTTGGTGGATCCCCTGGCCCAGCGGGCCTCCCTGCTGGTGATCCCCCTGTTCGAGACGGTGGAAGACCTGCAGCGGGCCCCAGCGGTGATGGACCGACTGTTCGCCGATGACCTCTATCGCCAACTGCTGCTCAGCACCAGCGACTCCGGCCAGCCCCTGCAGGAGGTCATGCTCGGCTATTCGGATAGCAACAAGGATTCGGGGTTCCTGTCCAGCAATTGGGAGATTCATCGGGCCCAGATTGCGCTGCAGCGCTTGGCCGATCAGCACGGCGTGGCCCTGCGCATCTTCCACGGCCGCGGCGGATCGGTCGGTCGTGGTGGTGGGCCCGCGTACCAGGCCATCCTGGCTCAGCCCAGCGGCACCCTGAAGGGTCGCATCAAGATCACCGAGCAAGGAGAGGTCTTGGCCTCGAAATACTCCCTGCTGGAGCTGGCCCTCTACAACCTCGAAACCGTCACCACGGCGGTGCTACAGAACAGCATGGTGACCACGCCAGTGGACGACACCCCCAGCTGGAATGAGTTGATGGCGCGTTTGGCCAGCCGCTCTCGGGAGCACTACCGCGCTTTGGTGCACGACAACCCTGACCTGGTGGCCTTCTTCCAGCAGTGCACGCCGATCGAGGAGATCAGCAAACTGCAAATTTCCAGCCGGCCGGCCCGGCGGCGCACCGGCAACCGGGACCTGTCCGGCCTGAGGGCGATCCCCTGGGTGTTCGGCTGGACCCAGAGTCGTTTCCTCTTGCCCAGCTGGTATGGCGTTGGGGCGGCGCTGCAGGAGGAGCTCGAACAGGATCCTGATCAAATGGAGCTGCTGCAGCTGCTGTACCAGCGCTGGCCATTCTTCCGCATGTTGATCTCCAAGGTGGAGATGACCCTCTCCAAGGTGGATCTTGAGCTGGCGCGCCACTACGTCACCTCCCTCGGCCGGCCCGAGAACCGCGAGGCCTTCAGCGGCATCTACAACGCCATCGCCAAGGAGTTCGGGCTCACCTGCGATCTGGTGCTGCGCATCACCGGCCACAGCCGCCTGCTGGATGGCGACCCCGCCCTGCAGCTTTCGGTGGATCTGCGCAACCGCACGATCATCCCGCTGGGGTTCCTGCAAGTGGCGCTGTTGCGGCGCCTGCGGGATCAAAACCGCCAGCCGCCCATGAGTGAGGGGCGCGACGGCGACGGCCGCACCTACAGCCGCAGCGAGCTATTGCGTGGCGCCCTGCTCACGATCAATGGCATTGCCGCCGGCATGCGCAACACGGGCTGAGCCGGTGCCGCCCTTCACATCACTGCTGATGCCGTTTCGAACCCCGACGTCGGCCCCGAGGCTGCGGCCCGGCTATGGGTTGCAGACGCAGCCGGAACTCCGCTGGGAGCGACTGAACCAGTTGCTGGAGCGCAACGGTGACCGTCCCCGGCCCGAAGAGCGCTGGCGCTTAGCCCTGGAACGCAGCAACTGGCACCTCGGCATCTGCCGCGAGGACGGGGTGCTGGTGGGCTTCGTACGGGTGACCAGCGACCTGGCCCTCAATGCCAACATCTGGGATCTGCTGGTGGATCTGGACGACCCGGCCTGGGAGGAGGTGATGACGGCCCTGGTGCAGACCGCCCTGGCGCGGCTGCGGCGGGAGATGGCGGGCTGCAGTGTTTCGCTGGCGGCGCCACCGGAAGCGATCCAGGCCCTCACCCGTGCCGGCTTTGTGGTCGACCCCGGCGGCATCCGGGCCATGGGACTGAGCCTGGGGCGGTCCTGAACCGGGCGGCCTCGCGGCTCCTCCACGCCAGGGTGTTGGCCTGGATGGCACCCGCTGATGGCTCGCTGTGCACCCTCGGGCGGAGCAGCCGGCGGCGCTTGGGCACCGCGACGACTGGTGGCGGCAACGGCTGGACACCACCGTGACCGCTTGGAGCACCACGAGAGGGGGCAGTATGCAGCGCACCGCCCCTCCAGAGCCCTACCAGGGCAAGAGCACTACCAGCCGCCCATCTCGGCAGCCCCCTCCAAAGGGGTCGCGAGGCGAGGGCCAGCGCCGGCTCCCCTCCATGCGCCCCCCACCAGCGGCATGTCCATGCCAAGACCCACCCTTCCCCAGGGTTGCCTCAAAGTCCTCCCCAGGGGCCTGGCCTCACGGGTGCGGCGCCGCGCAGGACTCACGTCAGCCCCTGCTGAATCGTCTCCGAACGCAGCCGAACCCCAGGCTTTCGAGCTCAGCAGCGAAAGTTTCAGGCAGCCCTGCACCCTTCCCCGATGGAGCGGCTGCGCCTGGAACGACACGAGTGCCGGGGGGAAGGGATCCGGCGGTTTCAACGAGCATGGAGGGACTCGAACCCCCGACATTCAGAACCGGAATCTGACGCTCTATCCAACTGAGCTACATGCCCATGGAGTGCAACACGCCATCAAGCCCGCAGGGGCCTGGGGTGAGGCGAACCAGGTTCAGGATGGGCTCCTGACTCCCTTACCTTAGCTGCAGACTGCCCCGGACCCATCCGCCTGCAACACCTGGCGCTGCGCCAGTTCCGCAACATCGTCGAACTGCGACTCGAACTCACGGCACCGCGCCTGCTGGTGATCGGCGCGAACGGCGAGGGCAAGTCGAACCTGCTGGAGGCGGTGGAGCTGCTGGCCAGCCTGCGCTCCCATCGCGCCGCCAGCGACCGGGATCTGATCCGCCACCAGGAACCCAGCAGCCTCCTCGAGGCCACCCTCCGGGAGGGAGATGTGTTGCAGCTGCTGCTGCGGCGCGACGGCGGCCGTCAGGCCCGCCGCAATGGCCGGCCGCTGGAGCGCCTGCTGGATCTGCCCGGCGACCTGCGCTGCGTGGGCTTCAGCGCCTTGGATCTGGAGCTGGTGCGCGGCGAACCGGCCGGTCGTCGCAGCTGGCTGGATCGGGTGGTGCAACAGCTGGAGCCCGTCTATGGAGCGCTGCTGAGCCGGTATGGCCGGCTGCTGCGCCAGCGCAGCCAGCTGCTGCGCCGCGGCTTGGGGGGCGGCGAGCTGCCGGCGCTGCTGGCCAGCTTCGATGCCCAGATGGCGCTCGTGGGCACACGGCTGCACCGGCGCCGGCTGCGGGCCCTGCGACGCCTGGAACCCCTGGCCAGCGCCTGGCAGCAACAGCTGGGCGGCGGGCAGGAGACCCTGGAGCTGGCCTACCGCAGCGGGACGCCCCTGCCCGAGGGGGGGGTGCCCGACCAGGAGGAGGCGTGGCGGACGCTGATGGAGGAGCAGTTGCGGTTGCAACGGGCGGAGGAGGAACGGCTGGGCAGCTGTCAGGTGGGCCCGCAGCGGGATGAGGTGGAGCTGCGGCTGGCGCAGCAACCGGCCCGGCGCTATGGCTCGGCGGGGCAGCAGCGCACGTTGGTGCTGGCCTTGAAGCTGGCGGAGCTGGAGCTGGTGGGGGAGGTGGTGGGGCAGCCGCCGCTGTTGCTGCTGGACGACGTGCTGGCGGAGCTGGATCCACGGCGGCAGGGGCTGCTGCTGGAGTCCGTGGGGGAGGGGCATCAGTGCCTGGTGAGCGCCACCCACCTGGGGGCCTTTGAAGGGGGCTGGCGCAGCCGTGCCCAGGTGGTGACGATGCGAGCGGGATGCCTGCAAAATCCCTGACCAGCGCCTGTGGCAACGCAACGTGGCCGGATTGATCAGCAGCCCCTATGGTGGGAAGCTGTTCTCCTGGATTCGATGAACCAGAGCCTGTCATGCCTCCATCCCAACCCGGGATGGGACGGACGAGCGCCCCAGCTGCTCAACGCCGCCGCCGCCACCAGCGATATCATGGTGGGAAAACACTGCATTTTAGAGCTCTACGACTGCGACAGCTCGAAGCTCAACGACGAAGCTTTCCTCAGGGACACCATCACGGACGCAGCGAAACGTGCCGATGCCACCCTGCTCAACCTGATGACCCACCGGTTTGAACCCCAGGGGGTTACAGGCCTTGCCCTGTTGGCCGAATCGCACATCTCGATTCATACCTGGCCGGAAGCGGGCTACGCCGCCGTCGATGTGTTCACCTGTGGTGACCACACCATGCCGGAGCGGGCCTGCCAGGTGCTCTGCGACGAACTGCGGGCTGGTCGCCACAAGTTGACCAGTTTCCGCCGCGAAACGCCCGCTTCCATCCTGGAGAGTGAACGAGAACCCCAGCTGGCCGTTGCCTGAGTGCGGCGTCTGAGGCCACAGGCGGCGCCACCGCCATGGCATCAGACGCCAGCGCCAACGCCGCTTCCCGCGGCGACATTGGTGGATGGCCTCCTTTTTGGCAGGCCTGTTTTCAGCGTGCATCGCGGGACCAACGCCCTGGACACCATCATCGGAGCACCAGGCTGGCGCGGGATTCCCTCCCAGAGATCTATGAAGAAGCTTGGAGGGCGCTCGGATTGCCGGGCTGCGTGGCTGCCGCATGGCCTCCGCCCCGCTCGCGGTTCAGCTTGCCGCTCACCAACCCCTCCAGATCCAGACTGACGGCACTGAAGCCCAGCTCCAAAAAGGCCCGCACCAGCTCCTGGCGCAGGGGCCCGGCCGCCAGCCGCGGCAACGCGCTCACCAGGGCGGGCTCCGGCAACTCGATGCGGGCGGTCTGACCTTGGCAGCGGACCCGCAGCTCAAGGAAGCCCCGCTGCCGCAGCCAATCTTCGGCGGCGGCCAGACGCTGCAGGCGCACCGCTGTGATCGGTTCGCCGTACGGGAAGCGCGAGGCCAGGCAGGGCTGGGCCGGCTTGTCCCACCAGGGCAACCCCAACGCCCGCGACAGCTGCCTGACACCGGCCTTGTCCAGGCCGACCTCCGCCAGGGGCGAGCACACCCGCCATTCCCGCGCTGCCCGCAGGCCGGGTCGGTGGTCGCTGAGGTCGTCGTGGTTCACACCATCGAGCACCACGGCGGCACCAGCGGCCGCCGCGATCGGCGCCAGACGGCTGTGCAGCTCCCGCTTGCAGGCGTAGCAGCGGTCTTCCGGATTGGCGCTGTAGGCGGGATCAGCCAGTTCGGCGGTGGCGATCTCGCGATGGCGCAGGCCGAGCCAGCGGGCCTGGTCCCGGGCCTCCCGGCGCAGATGGGGCGCCAGGGCAGGGGACACGGCCGTGATCGCCAACGCCCCGGGCCCCAGCTGCTCCACCGCAAGGGCTGCCACCAGGCTGCTGTCCACCCCCCCGGAATAGGCCACCACCACCGTCCGCAGCTGCCGCAGTTGGGCCTCGAGCCGCTCCAAGGCGAGCGTCAAGGCCGGCGGCAACGGCTCTAGGGGCGTAAGGGGTGGCCGGGGCGACCAGTCGCTGTCCATGGCGAAGATCCTGGCAGGGCTGGGTAGCATCCGGGTCCGGGACCATTTGCCGTCCCGCCGCTCCCGAATCCGCGCGATGCCTGTTCGCTCCACCCAGACGCCCCAGACGGGTCGCGGCATCGGCATCCGCACCGCCGCCCGCAGCGAAGAGCGCCTGCATGGCCAGGTGCATGTCTATGACGGCAATGGCAAGGGCAAAAGTCAGGCCGCCCTTGGGGTGGTGTTGCGCACCATCGGCTTGGGCATCTGCGAGCGCAAGGGAACCCGGGTGCTGCTGCTGCGCTTTCTCAAGGGTCCAGGCCGCGCCTACGACGAAGACGCGGCGATCGAGGCTCTGCAGCAGGGCTTCCCCCATCTGATCGACCAGGTGCGCACCGGTCGGGGGGAGTTTTTCACCGCTGCGGAGGCCACCCGCTTCGATCGCCAGGAAGCCCAGCGCGGCTGGGACATCGCCCGTGGAGCCATCGCCAGCCAGCTGTATTCCGTGGTGGTGCTCGATGAACTCAATCCCGTGCTGGATCTGGGGCTGCTCGATCGCCAGGAGGTGGTGCGGGTGCTGGCCACCAAGCCCGCCGGCATGGAGGTGATCTGCACCGGACGCGGAGCGCCGCCGGAGTTGGTGCAACTGGCGGATCTGCATTCGGAGATGCGGGCCCATCGGCGTTTGCCCTCTGCCGGGAGCGCGGCGGAGGGCCCAGATCTGGAGCAGGCCGATCCGCAGCGCCGCGGCCTCGACGGCCTGGAGATCTACACCGGCGAGGGCAAGGGCAAGAGCACCAGCGCCCTCGGCAAGGCGCTGCAGGCGATTGGCCGCGGCATCAGCCAAGACAAAAGCCATCGGGTTCTGATCCTGCAATGGCTGAAGGGGGGGACCGGCTACACGGAGGACGCGGCGATCGCCGCATTGCGGGAGATCTATCCCCATCTGGTGGATCACCTGCGCTCGGGACGGGATGCGATCGTCTGGCGGGGGCAGCAACAACCGATCGATTACGTGGAAGCGGAACGGGCCTGGGAGATTGCCCGCGCCGCCATCTCCAGCGGCCTCTACAAAACGGTGATCCTCGATGAGCTCAATCCCACGGTTGATCTGGAGCTGCTGCCGGTGGAGCCGATCGTGCAGACCCTGCTGCGCAAACCAACAGAAACCGAAGTGATCATCACAGGCCGCTGCAAGAGCCGCCCCGCCTATTTCGATCTAGCGTCGGTACATTCCGAAATGGTGTGCCACAAACACTACGCCGAACGGGGGGTTGACCTCAAGCGGGGGGTTGATTACTGAGCCGCTGGGTTGCAGAGGCACACAGGCGTGCCGGGCAGCCTGGCAGCCCGCTCGAGACCCGGGAAAACCATGGCAACGGGCCGAGGCAGACGCAAGCAACGGTTGAGCATTTCCCATCAAGCCGTGGGCAGCACATCGCGTTGTCTCCTTGCATGCCCGCCAATGCTTTTCTGGTTGGCGCGCTGTTCCGGTTCAAGACATTTAGGGCGCGGGGGGCGGGCTTCGATGAGGCCAGCCCAAGCGTTCCGGTTGAAGCAGTCAGCTCGATCCTGCGAAGCAGGCAGGT
>JBKCTK010000332.1:0-15407 GCA_046319055.1 Synechococcaceae cyanobacterium | reverse complement strand
CGATCGGGGCTTGGCCCCCGAGGAACAGACCGAGGCGGGCGCGCTGCGCGGGCTCCAGGGCCCGCAGAGCCGCGCCGCGGGCGAGTGCGCTGCCGGCGGGGCGCGGGGCCGCGGGGGGGCGGGCCGCCCGCGGGGGGCGGGTGCGCGCCCCCACGTGCACCATCTTCGTGCCGGTGTCGGCCTGCTGGCGATTGTTGGTGAGGGCCACGGAGTAGAACTCACCAACGCTGTCGGCCCCCAGCAACACGCAGCTGGGATATTTCCAGGTGATCGCCGAGCCGGTTTCCACCTGGGTCCAGCTGATGCGACTGCGGTCACCGCGGCACTGACCTCGTTTGGTGACGAAGTTGTAGATGCCCCCCTTGCCATTCTCGTCACCGGCATACCAGTTCTGCACGGTGGAGTATTTAATTGTGGCGTCATCGAGGGCCACCAGTTCGACAACGGCCGCGTGCAGCTGGTTGGTGTCAAACATGGGAGCCGTGCAACCCTCCAGGTAGCTCACCGAGGCGCCCTCCTCGGCGATGATCAAGGTGCGCTCGAACTGGCCGGTGTCGCCTGAGTTGATGCGGAAGTAGGTGGAGAGTTCCATTGGGCACTGCACGCCCTTGGGGATGAAAACGAAAGAACCATCACTGAATACGGCAGAATTAAGGGCGGCGAAATAATTATCGTTGCTCGGAACCACCGTGCCGAGATAGCGTTCAACCAGGTCGGGATGTTCGAGCATCGCCTCGCTGATTGGGCAAAAGATCACACCATGCTCGGCCAGTTTCTCCTTGAAGGTGGTGGCGATCGAAACGCTGTCGAACACCGCATCCACCGCAACGTTAGAGAGGCGCTTCTGCTCGCTTAGGGGTATGCCGAGGCGATCGAAGGTTTCAAGCAGCTTGGGGTCGACTTCGTCAAGACTCGCTTTCTTGGCTTGTTGGCGCGGCGCGGCATAATAAACAATGTCCTGATAGTCGATCGGGGGGTAGCCCAGGGCCGCCCAATCAGGCTCCTGGAGCTCTTGCCACTGGCGCCAGGCTCGCAGGCGGAAGTTCAGCAAGAACTCCGGTTCGTTCTTCTTTGCCGAGATCAGCCGAACCACATCCTCGCTGAGCCCCTTGGCGATCTTCTCGGTTTCGATGTCAGTGACGAAACCGTAGCGATAGGGCTGGCTAACAAGATCGCTGACGCGGCTGGCGGTGGTCATGGGCAGGTGTGGGGGGAACGGCAGCTGGGTTCAGCCAGCGGCGTAGGCCTTGATCTCATCCATGGTGATCGTCTGTTGTTCACCCCGGAAAGGGTTGTCGTCCGTCAGGAACAACATGCAGTGGCACTCCTTGCGCTCCCGCATCGGCACGCAGGGGCAGTTCCAAAAGGCCTGGGATACCTCCGCTTGCTTGTCCTCGTAGTGGCGGCAAGGGCATAGGGCGCCTCCCAGCTCATCCTTATGGCGGGCCAGGCCCTCGAGCACCACGGCGGTCACGCCCAAATCGCTGCAGAAGTAGGTGCCGGTGCGCTGGGCGTAGGTTTCGGCGAAGCGACGGATCACCTCCAGGCTGTTGGGACCTGGGGCGGCGGAGCTGGCACTGGCGGAACTGTCGGTAACGGTCACGGCACTCAAATGGGGGAGGAGACCGGTGGCTGTGGGCAGGCAACGCCCGCTGGGGGTACGGGGTCGGCGACAGCGATGTCGCTATTAGGAAACCTGGTGGTTTCGTAATAGCGACCTTAGAACACCGGGGCTTCGGTTGGGTTCGTCGTCATTGTGGCCTCTCACCATGCGGCCTCGCCGACTCCGATCCCCAAACCTGACGCCAGCGTGGCATGGTGACTGCAACCAGCGCCTGCCATGGACGCCCGGCCCCCCTGCAGCGACACCCAGCCCGGATCCGCCACCCGTGACGCGGTTTTGGTGGTCCTGATGCGGCAGGGTGAAGCCACCGCCGCCGAGCTGGCCCAGCAGCTGGGCGTCTCGGTTCAAGTGATGCGGCGCCACCTGCGCAGCCTTGAAGACGATGGTCTCGTCCAGGCCAGCGCCGCCCACGAGGGGCTCGGCCGTCCCAGCAACCGCTGGGGCCTCACCAGCGCCGGTCACGACCGCTTCCCCGATGGCAGCGAGGCCTTCGCCCTCGGCCTGCTCCAGTCCCTGCGACAGACGATGCCGCCGGAGCAACTGCAGGGGTTGATGCACCAGCAGGCCATCGCCAAAGCCGAGGACTACCGCCATCGCTTGGGGCCTGGGCCGCTGCGGGAGCGACTGGAGCGCCTGGTGGAGCTGCGACGTTTTGAAGGCTATGTGGCGGAATGCCGCCCGGATCACGGCAGCCTCGCCCTGGACCATCCCTCCGCGCCAGGCCCCGCCAGCGCCGCTGGCGAGGCCTGGTTGCTCAGCGAGTTTCACTGCTCGGTGATGCGCATCGCCGAGGAGTTTCCGCTGGTCTGCGACCAAGAGTTGCAGCTGATGCGCCACACGTTTCCCGATTGCCAGGTGGAGCGTGTGCACTGGCGTCTGGAGGAGGGCCACAGCTGCGGTTTCCGAATCGCTCCGCGGCAGCTCGGATCGGGCGAGGCCGAGGCGCGTCCGTTGATGACCGCCGACGCCTTGCCCGGGCCATCCATCCCCGGCCACAGTCCCGATCCCCCGGTCCCCACGCCAGCCGCCCAGGCTTCTGTTCGCTCCCAGGCAGGCCGCCGGGATCGGGCAGCGGGTCTTCCCTCCGCAGCCCGTGCTTGAACCCGAGGAGCTGACCCTGCTGGACAGCACCCTGCTGCCCAGCCTGGCGCGCCATCATCTGCGCCTGCTGGCCCACGGCCTGCGCAGCTTGCAGGCCGCCGCTGGACGGCGTCACGGTTCCCTGCCGGATCGGAGTCAGTTGGAGACCTGGGCCGCGGCCCAGCCCGCCCTCGCCGCCGACCGCCAGTTCGCCGCCGCCTTCCTGCCCCAGCTGGAGGAGCTGGGGGGCCAGTTGGCCGCCATCGCGGCGGCGGCTGGCGTCAGCCCCCTGGCGCTGGAGTTGGAGCAGCTGCGCTCCTGGGCCCAGGCCCAGGCCAATCAACGTTTGAGCCCGGTCACTCCAGCCCCGGCAGCGGCAGCCCCACCACCAAGCTGACGCCCACCAGGCCGGCCAGGGCCGCCAGCACGCCCGGCCAGCCCGGTGAATCCCCCTCCAGAGGTGCGATCACCACCCCCATCAGCGGCGCGGTGGCCAGCAGGGCCACCGCCAGGCCGCCGGGCAACCCCGCTAAGGCGGTTTGCTGCAGCACGATGCCAATGCTGGTGCCGAGCAGGGTGGCTGTGACCACCAGCGGCCAGTGGCGGCTGGCCAGCCCACGCCAACGCCTTGGCCCCGGCAATCCCCCCAGCAGCGGTGCCATCACCAGGCTGGCGGCTCCCAGGCGCAGGGTTGCCGCCTGCAGCGGGTTGAAGGGCCCGCCCAGCAACGCCCCCCGGGCCAGCAGGGCGCCGGCGCAGCCACACACCAGAGCCACCACAGCAAAGCCCAGGCCCAAGCGCTCCCACTGCCCGTCTGGGCGTGGTGCTGGCGGGCCCTCCAAAGCCAGGTTTGCCGCGCTGTCGCCGTTCGCCTCCGCCTGCAGGTCGGAGGCTGGGGGACCTTGGCTGGGAGGGCGCTGCCGCGCCACCAGCACCACTGCCAGGCTGATCAGCCCCACCCCGAGCCACTGTCCAGCCCGCGGCACCTCCCCCAGCAGCACCACGCCGGCCAGGGTGGTGAGGGCCGGACCGCCCGCCTCCAGCGTCAGGCAGCGCCGCGTGCCGAGACGGCGCAAGGCCGCGAAGTGGAAGCTGTCGCCCAGGGCGATCCCCAGCACGCCGCTGGCGGCAAGCAGGACCAGACGGCGGACCATGTCCCCGGCAGAGGGCCCGCTCAGAGCCCCGGCTAGAGATGGCAGCTGCGCCAGCGCAAGCGGCAGCTGCAGGGCCAGGGCCAGGAGGTTCTTCAGCAGATTCAGGTGGGGGGCCGGCAGGGAGCTGGGCAGCCGTCGCCACAGCAGGCTGGCCAGGGTCCAGCAGAACGCGGCCGTCAGCGCCGCGGCGGTGGCCAGGGCGGGGCTGGGAGCGGCGGGGATGGCGAGGGGCAAGGCCGCGGTGGCACAGGTCGGCAGCGCCCAGGCTGGCGGCCCGCAGGGCGTCTCAGCGGGTTGTGTCGGCCGTTCGCCTGGCGCGGCGCCAGGCCACCGCCACACCGAATGCCGGCCTTACGGCGCTTGAATGAACCGCCACATGGGGTCCCCTCCGTTGCGGCGCCTGCCCCCGGCACCCGCCACGGGCCCAGCGCCGATGCTCCAACGCGGGGAATGTCCGCCCCGGCGTCGGCCGCTGGCGGTTCCGCGGAGCGCTTCGGCGGCTGCGATCATCGCTGCAAGCCTGTTTGTCCCCCATGAGCGGCTCCATCGCCGATGCCATCAGCTTTTTTCGGCTCAGCTGCGGCCGCTGGCGCTCCCAACGCAGCAGCCACCATCTGCTGCACCGCCGGGCTGAACCCGGTGGCTCGTTCATCGAAGTGGTGGAGCTGGAGCCGCACGACGGGCGGCTGATCGCCATCGCCAGCCTGCATGGCTGCGATCCCGAGCGGTTGGTGGGGGGCTGCCGCGTTACCTGGAGCGGCACGATGGCATGGGACAAGGACGGCGAGGCCCCTGAGGGAGACAGCGTCTTCGGGCTGATTCCCAGCGATGAGCGGGGCCGCGAGGGGCTGTTGCTGCGGGATCGGGGCTATGCCGAAACCAGTCCGGTGGCGGGGCGGTTCGCGATGGATGAGCGCGATGGTCTGCTGCTGACGACCAGTTACGAGACCATGGACAGCTTGGAGCGCTTCAGCTTCGCCGGCCCCGACGTGCGCCTGCGCACCAGCACGGTGGAAGGCCTGTCGAACACGGCCTCGTTTTGCATCGAAACGCGGATCACTGGGGCCGTGGCGGACCCGGCCCGATCCAGCCCTGGCGCCAAGGTCGAGGAGCTGCCGCAGCCGCCAGGGGGCGCTCCCAGTCGGCGCCCCAGCGTCTCGCTGCTGGGCTGGTGAGGGCCCCAGGCCAGCCAGCGCCGGGCCTGGGGCCACGCAGGGCCTTCCCGGCAAGCGCCGTGCCCCCCCGGGGCAGGCCCAAGGGTGGTGAGGGGCGCCCCCCAGGATGGAACTTGCGCAACGTTACGGACTGTGAGCCCTGCCGCTCCGGCCACGGGGGTGCCATGGACGCACTTCTACGATCGCCAGCGACGGATGCCTGATCTCGCGTGGCCCTTCCTCTTCTGAAGTACGCCCCCACCACCCAGAACTCTCGGGTGAATCCCCTTCGCGTGGGCAACGACGAAGATCCCAAGGCCGTGGCCATGGACAAGCCCATGAATCGCGAAGACCAGAACTTCGTGATCGAGGCCGCCTATCGCCAGATCTTTTTCCACGCCTTCAAGGTCGACCGCGACCGCACCCTGGAATCCCAGTTGCGCGATGGACAGATCACCGTGCGCGACTTCATCCGCTCGCTGTGCCTGTCCGACACCTTCACCCGCAGCTTCTACAACCTCAACAGCAACTACCGGGTGGCCCGCCACCTGGTGGAGAAGCTGCTCGGCCGGCCTGTCCATGGCCGCTCTGAGGAGATCGCCTGGTCGGCCGTGATCATGACCCGCGGCATCAAGGGCGCTGTCGACGAGATCCTCAATTCCCAGGAGTATCTCGACAACTTCGGCTACGACACCGTTCCCTATCACCGCAACCGTGTGGTTGGTTCCCGCGAGGTGGGTGAGACGCCGTTCAACATCACCTCGCCCCGCTACGAGGCCTACTACCGCAGCATCCTCGGCTTCCCCCAGATCGTTTACACCGGCACCCCCAAGAGCCTGCCGGCCCGTGCCCAGCAGCGCCGCGGCGGCTTCCCCGAGGATTACCTGCCCTGGGTGCGCACCCTCCCCGCTTTGCGCGGTGTCGGCAGCGCCGGCAGCAACACGGGCATGGACTACCTGGCCAAGGTGCCCTACCGCAGCATCGGCCGCTGAGGCGGCTGAGACCGCTGCCATCGGCGCCTGCGATCGTCCACCGAGCCCTCGCCCTTGGGCGGGGGCTCCAGATCGGCCCTCCTGGCCTCCAGCCGTCAGCAACCACTGACGGCTTTGTCTTAGGGTCCCGTTCGCACGGAATCGTGCATCAGACTGATCCCAAACGAAATCTGTTGCTGTGAGCCAGAACGCCCTGACCTCCCTGGCCTCCAAGACTCTGCGACAGCTGCGTCATGTGGCCAGTGAGCTGGGTGTGACCCTCTACAGCCGCAAGTCGAAGGAGGAGTTGGTGGAGGCGATCAGCCAGCGCCAGCAGGAGGAGGGGCTGTCCCTGGAGGCCCTCGAGGCCCAGCTCGATCATGCCCCCCGTCCCGATCCTGAGACCCGGATCGTGTTTCTGCCCCGCGATCCCCAATGGGCCTACGTGTTTTGGGAGATCTGCGATGACGATCGCGACCACGCCCTCAGCGCCGGAGCCACCCAGCTCGCCTTGCGGGTGGCCGACGTGACCGGTCTTTCGGGCGGTTCCGTCCACCCCCATACCCTCCAGGAGGTGGTGGTCGATGCCCATGCCTCGGAGTGGTACCTGCCCGTTCCCCTGTCCGATCGCGATTACCGGGTGGAACTGGGCTTTCGCACCGCTGGCGGCGGGTGGATTTCGTTGGCGTTTTCGGCCGTGGCCCGGGTGCCCGCTCTGCACCCCTCCGAGCAGATCCTCGACCAGTTTGTGCCCTTTTCCCTGGAGGCTCCGACCACGGCCACCCATCTGCCCAGTGGTGCGCCACCGGCCGATTCCGGCCTGCACGAGCGGTTGTATCAAACGGCCACCTCCCGTTGGCGGCGCTTGGGTCGAGGTTCGGAGGCCTTCCACGATTTCGACGCCGCTGAGGGCGATCACCCAGCCCTGTCGGCCTCGGGAGCGGGCTGGGCTTCCGGTCGCAACGAATCCGGTGCGGGCCTGCTTCCCCGGCAGCGCTCCTTTTGGCTGGTGGCCGACGCCGAGCTGATCGTCTATGGCGCCACCGATCCTTCGGCGCGCTTGCTGATCGGCGGTGAGGAGGTGCCCCTCTCCGCTGACGGCACCTTCCGGGTGCAGGTGCCCTTCCGCGACGGACTGCAGGTCTATCCGATTGAGGCTGTGGCCGCTGATGGGGAACAGAAGCGCAGCATCACCCTGGAGTTCCGCCGCTCCACCCCGGAAGACAACAGCAATCCCGCCCACCAAGCCGTCTCTGAGTGGTTCTGATGTCCACCTCCCCTTCCCCTGCAGCTCCCGCCACCGCCCTCAAGCTGGTGGTGGCCATCACCCCCATGCTCGGTGCCGTGATCTTCCCGATCGTGGTGCCGTTGCTGATGGTGCGGGTCAGCATCTCAGCCGGTGTGATCGCCGCCGTGCTGATCGGCACGCTCTGGTTCGTGGCGATGCTGCGCACCTCGGAGATGCCGGAGCATTCCTGAGTTCAACAGCTGCGATCAGCCACGGATCCGCTGCTAGCAACCGCCGAATCCAGGTGCCAGCCTGGGCGATTCGACAATAAGTTCGCCCAAGCCCAGGGGCCTTCCGATACGTCCGCAACACAAGGCCCCCACGCCTAGCCAATCGCGCTCGGAGATCGCTGTCTTCACATGTTCTCCTGATCAGCACCAACGCTCCTCTCCCTCAGGCAACGTCCCCAAGCCCAGCACCCACAGGATTAAGGGGGGAACCTGAACAGAGGTCTGGTCTGGAAGGGTATCGACCCAGGCCCTGACCTTCTGTTGCAGCCTCACCAGCAACGCTTGCGAAGCCCTGCTCGCCAGCCTTGGCTCACGGGCGCTCCCCCACCAGGTCTGCCCGCCGTAGGTGGAGATGGGGCTTCCAGAAGGCCGCCATCGGCGGAGCTGAGGGGTCGCGGGTGTGGAGCCCTCGTGGATCGGGGCCTGGGAGAAGCTCAGGGCTGGACTGGGCTTGCCGGCCGCCACTCTTCTCGGGCATCAGAGCTCCTGATCACCAACAACGTTCCATCTCAGAGGCATGCTTCCTAGGCCATGGCATGACTCTAAAGAGGTCGCTGGCATTGCTGCAGCAGGGGGGCGGTGGGCAGGCGGTTGCCGCACCGCACTGCCGTCCATGCCGTGGGCTACTCAAGCCACGCTCAAGGGCCACCTCAATGTGAGAGACCCTCGATTGTGGCCGCCGGCCCGTCGCGGCTTTGGCGTTGGCTGCTGGGTGTGGATCGCTGGGCTCAGCGCACCGCCGGTTGGAAGGCCTCGCTGCGGATCGGGGCCATCAGGAACAGCTGGGCCATCTCCAAGGCATTGGCGGCCCAGAGCGGTAGCTTGCGCAGGGCCTTGAGCGGCCCGGGCAGGTTGCTGGTATCGGCCTGGCTGAGGGCGGCGTTGTTGCCCACCATCCGCTCCAGCCGCTCCCAGAACTTCGGGCTGTCCACATTCAGCACCACCGGGAAGATGCGGGCGGAGGTTTCGTTGGTCTTGCTGATCACGTAGCGGTCGTAGGCGCGGGCGTCGAGGCCGAGGGCTTCGTAGAACTCCTTGCGGGCCACATCGCGCACATACATGGTGGCAAACACCGCTAGCAGGAAGAAGCGACACCACAGCCGAGCCCGCCAACCGCGGACGGTGCTGGGCTGAGATTTCATTAGGGCGTCAAAGAAGTCACCATGGCGATTTTCATCTTGGCACCAGTTCTCGAAGAAGTTGAAGATCGGGAAGATCTTGCAGTCGGGATTTTTCTCCAAATGACGATAGATTGCGATGTATCGCCAGTAACCAATCTTCTCCGAGAGATAGGTGGCGTAGAAGATGTGATCGGGGCTGAACTTGGTATAGCTCTTGTTAGCGGTCAGGAAGCCGAGGTCGAGCTGCATGCCGAAGTCGGTCATCGCCTTGTTGAGGAAGCCAGCATGGCGGGCTTCATCGCGGGCCATGTGGGCAAAGCACTCGGCTAGCAGGGGATTCTTTTCCTTGATGCGGCGGGAGAGTTCTTTGTAGAGCAGAAATCCCGAAAACTCCGAGGTGCAGCTCTGCTCCAAAAATTCCACGAACACCCGGCGGGTGTCGGGGTCTAGCTTGTCGGCCGCCCCCTCAAACTCCTCGTTGCGCACGAAGTGGTGGCGGTTGTAATCCTTGCGAAACTCCTCGCAGATCGCCTCCAACTCCGCCTCGTTGGGGCGCAGGTCCATCGCCGCCATCGCCTCGAAATCGGTGGTGTAAAAGCGGGGCGTGAGGATGGTGTCCTTGGCGGGATCCTTGATGGCCGGGCCTTCGACCGCGGCAACGGACAGGCCTGCGGTGGAGCTGGGGGCGGTGGCCGTGGCGGGAGGCACCATCGCGCGGAAGCACAGGGAGTGGCGCCATCGTAGGCATCTGCCGCCCGGCGGTTGCTGGGTTGTGAACCGGTTGGTCACAAGCAGCGGCCCAGCCTGGTGATCGATTCGCCAACCAGCTCGCGGTGAAGGCAGGTTTCAGGCTGCGGTATCGCTGCAACCGGGAGCGGCGCCGGGGCGCGCGAGGAGCCTGTTGCCCATCACCGCCACCGTCGCCCGGCATCCAAGCAGGATCGGCGTGAGCCTTCCCAGGCGGTGCCTTGTGGGGAAGGAACAGGTCAGCCCTCGGCGTTTGGCGCGCCTGGCGGCCATTCATGCAGCGACGCTGAGCAGGCTGGCTGGAGCCCTGTTGGCTTCATCCTTGCGAGACCCCGTCGGCAGGATGGCGTGAATCGAGGATCTCCGTGCAGAGCCTTCGGGGGGATCGGGCTGGACGCGAGAGGTTCCTAGTTGGGCCCGAGCCACTTCTGGCCGTTGAGCCGTTGCACCAGCCGCGACACCAGCAGCGCCAAGGTGGTCTTGCGTTCGTCGATCAGGAACGACTCCAGCAGGCTGGGGTCGGCATCGCCTTCGGCCAGAGCCACCGTTTTGGTGGCGTTGAGGTCCTTGGCACTGAAGCAAAGCCAGAAGCGGCGTTCCTCGGGCAGGCTGCCGCGCACCATCCAACAGGGGCTGCCGACCACCGGCATCGCCCCCTCCACCACCTCCAGGTCTGGTGCCGGTCCCCCATAGGCCTGAACCTCCTTGAGGATTGCCGGCAGCAATAGCTGGGGCAGGAATTGCTCGAAGGGGGTGTCCTCCGGGGCTGGGGGCTTGGCCTTGGCCGCCGCCGGCGCCTCCGCCTTGGCTTTGGAGGGGGTGGGGGCGGGGGCTGCGCTGTCGGTCTCCAGGCCACAACCTCCAAATGCTGTGCGGACTCTAGGCAGTGCCTGGCGGACGTGGTTCCGCGACCCGAGGGCGCCTGGCTAGGGATCGCCGAGGACGCCTGATCTGGGGTCCGCGCACTGGCGTGGCGATCGCTCCGGAACCTCGCAACAACCCCGGGGCACCCGCCGCTTAGGGGGAACTCGAAGCACGCGAGGTCGCGACGAGGCGCCTCGTCCGGCAAGGGGCTTGATCACAGGTTCCCCAACCCTCCTGACCGGAGCCAGTGCTCGGGCCGCGCTGGTTCGCTTTGCCGCACGATGCGGCCGCCGCTGGAGGTCTCTCCAGGCCTCCCGGGGGGCGCCAGGAGTGGGATGGTTTGGAGTCGGGTGCCGGCCGGCATGGCTGCCGGAAGCGCTGCCCGTGGGCTTGACGCGGCTCGTCCGGCTCGCCAGGGCTGCCTGAAAGTTTCGCTTGTGAGCTCGCAAAGGCTCGGGTTCGGCTGCGTTCAGGGTGATCCAGCAGGGTCTGACGCAAGTTTTGGTGGTACCGAGGCCGTGGGACCAGGCCGGTGGAGAGGGCTTTGAGGCAACCCTGCCCGGCTCGCGCCGTACGGCCCAGTTCGGCTTGGCCGGCCCCGGCTCCCTGCAACCCGGCCGGCATCCCCAGCGGGCCCGGCCCAGCGCTGGGGATGCGCGGGCTACCAGTCCTCCAGCAGGGGGGAGCCCCATCCCTCCTGCCCGTCGGAGCTGGGCCCGGCTGGTTCCGGCTGGCTCCGGGCAGGAGTTGCGGCCCTGGCGGGCTGGGTTGGAGCGGCTGTGGCTGTGGCTGCGGTCGTGGTCGTGGTCGTTGCGGTGGCCGCGACCCGTTCCCCCGGTCGTTGGATCACCCGGAACGGCACGGCGACGGTTGGGGCCGGCTCGCCCACGGCGCGGCTCGGGCCGGCGGAAAATCCGCTCGCTGCGTTCCGCGCGGCGGCCTGCGCGGCCCGGGGCGGGGGGGGCTCCGCCTCCCAGGGTTCCCGGCTGGATGGCCGCCAGCGATCGTCGCCGTTGCTGTCGCCCGACAGCGTCGCGGCGCTGCCGCTGCGGCGCCGCTCGCTCCATGGCAGCCGCCCAGCCTGTCCGAGGGCGAGGCCCACGGCCGAGGCGCTCACAAGCGCGCCGCCGGAGGCCGCCATCGCCAGCCAAGCCCCCAGGGGCAGGGGAGCCGAACGCCAGGTGAGCAGCCGCAACGACAGCCGCGGCGCCGGATTGAGGGCCGCCAGCAGCAGCAGCGCCAGCAGCGGCGCCAGCAGGGGGGCCAGGAGCAGGCGCCGCGCTGGCGTCATGGCTGGGGGCCGCCTGTGGAGGAGCGTTGGGACGGGGGCTGGGGCCCCTGCCAGCGCCGCAGCTCACCCACCTCGATCCCCAGGGCATCGAGGATGCGGATCACCAGGAAATCCACCATTTCCTCCAGGTTGCGCGGTTGGTGGTACCAAGCGGGTACGGGAGGGGCGATGCGCGCGCCCGCCTCCGCCAAGGCGGTGAGATTGCGAAGGTGCACGAGGTTCCAGGGCAGCTCCCGCGGTGCGATCACCAGGGGCCGGCCCTCCTTGAGATGCACATCCGCCGCCCGTTCGATCAGATCCGTGGCCACGCCCGCGGCGATACGGCCGACGCAGCCCATGCTGGCCGGCAAGATCACCATCCCGCGGGTGAGATGGCTGCCGCTGGCGATCGCCGCCGCTTGGTCATCCCAGCGATGGCAACGCAGCCAGCCGCTGGCGCAGCCGCAGCGTTGGCGCCAGAAAGCCTCCTGGTCGCGGGGGTCCAGCGGCACGCGGAGGCCCAACTCGGCTTGCCAGACGCGCAGGGCGCCACGGCTGGTGACCAGTTCCACCGGCACCTCCGCCGCCAGTAGCAAGCCCAGGGCCCGCTCGGCCAAGGGCTGACCAGAGGCTCCGGAGACGCCCAGCACCACCGGCCGTGCCATCGCGACCATCGCCGGGCTCAGAAGGCCCCGTCCGGGGTCTGATCCTCGCCGTCCAACCCAGACGCCTCCTCGTCGGCGTCCAGGGGATCGGGGTGTGCGGGAGGCTGGTCGCCAGCGGTGGCATCCGCCGCGCCCGAAAGGTCTTGCGGGCCCAGCTCCGGTTGGAGCACCGCCAGATCGATCTGATGGCGCAGCGCATCCACCTTGAGGATCTCCACGTCCACCGGGTCGCCGAGCAGGTAGGTGCGCCGGAACTTGCGCCCTACCAACCGGTTCTGTCGGGAGCGGTATTCATACCAATCGTCCTTGAGCGAGCTCACATGCACCAATCCCTCCAACTGGGAGGGGGGGACCTCAACGAAGAAGCCGTAGCTCTGAATGCCGCTGATCTGGCCCTGCACCACCTGCCCCACCAGGGATTCGCCGTAGCGGGCTTGGGCCATCGCCAGGGCGTCGGCCTGAAGATCCTGCAGGAAGCGGCGGCGGCTGTTGAGGCGCTGCACCAGGCCATGCCGCAGGGGTGCCTCCAGGGCGCTGGCCAGGGAGGGGGGGAACAGGGGCCAATCGATGGTGCCGTGGCAGCTGTCGCTGGCGAGCTCCACGCAGGTCTTGTGGCGCACCGTTGGACGGTCCTTGCCATCCACCAGCAGCGTGACCAAGAGATGCTGGTTCCAGAGATCGGCCGCGTGGAGCGTTGGCAGGCACCAGGGGGCGAAGCCCAGGATCTCCTCGCCGCTGGGGCTCCGCTGGGCCGAGCAGGTCTCGCCGCTGATGGCATGCACCCCGGGCTGGTCGCTGAGCAGCACCGGAGCCAGGCTGTCTTTCAGCAGCTGTTGCAGCACCCGCGACCGCTCGCTGCGGGCGAACGCCGCCGCCAGGTCGGCGGCGCTGGCGTTGCCCTCGTCACCAAGCTCCAAGGGAATCTCCAAGGCCAGGGCTGTTCTGGCCACGTCGTTGATCTCCGCTGGATCCGGCAACGGGTTGAGGGCGTAGACACCGGGCAGAGCCAGGGCCGCAAGATGCCGTCCGAGGGCGCGGTGGGCCAGCAACACCGCCTCTCGCAACACGGCGGTGGGATGGTCGTCCGGCAGCTGCACCAACCAGCCGCGGTAGCTGTCATCGGGCGCCGGCGTGCGCAGGTCGCCCAAGCTCTCCAGCTCGGGCGTGGGCAGGTTGAGATCGAGCGAGCCCGCTGCCAAGCGCCGTTGGCGCAGCAGACCGGTCAGCCCGATCAACCGCTCGAGCAGGGGTAGATGATCCTTGAGGGGCTTCAGTGCCGGCGGCAAAGTGCGCGCCTTGGGCTTGCGCTCCGCCAGCGCCGTCAGGGTCTCCGCCGTGACGACCGCCAGCGGTTTGATCTCGCTGAGGCAGAAGCGGTAGTGGAGCAGGTTGCCTTCGGCATCCAGGTCGAGGGCGACGGAGACCGCCGCTTCGCTGCTGCCGGGCTGGAAGGCCGCGGCCCTGGCCATGGCGGCGGGCAGCAGCGGCAACCAGCGGCGCCCGACGCAGAGCGCGTTGCCCTGGTCTTGGATCCAGGCCTCCAGGGCCTGGCCGAAGCCGACCCGCTCGCTCACCGCCGGGGCATGCACCCAGAGGCGCCAGCCCTCCTCCCGCGGCTCAAGGGACAGGGCCGGCAGCGGCGGCGCCTCCGAGCCGCTCCAGGGGGCGAACAACACGGTGGGCAGAGCGCTGAGATCCTGGCGGGAGGCCTGGGGCGCCCGTGAAGTGGCGCGCGGCGGCGCCGGCCGTTCGTGCAAACGGTGCTTGGTCAGCAGCAGATCCAGGTCCGCCGCCTCGCCGCCTTGCACCGAAAGGCTGCGGGCCACATGCCCCTGGGGGGCGAACTGCGCCACAGGGAATCGGTCGACCCGCACCTCAACGACCGAATCCGCGGCGTTTTCGAGATAGCCGGCGTCGCACTCCGGCAGCTCCACGGCGGTCAGCAGCCGGTCGTCCAGCGGCACCGCCAGCAGGCGCCCCTCCTGCTGCTCCAGCTGGGCCAGCAGGCTGGGGGTGGCCCGTTCGAGGATGCATTGCACATTGCCCTCCGGGGAGCGACGGCGCCCACCCTCCCGGGTGAGGCGCACCAGCACGCGATCGCCGTTCCAAGCGTGGTTGAGCTGGTGCTCGCGGATGTAGATGTCCTCGCCTCCATCGTCCCGCAGGGCGAAACAGAAGCCCTTGCTGGAGCAGCGCAGCCGGGCGGGGATCAATTCCGGGGTGTCGCGGCGGCGCAGCCCAGCCGCATCGCTCTCGATCAGCTCCAGCCGGACCAGGGCCTCCAGACCGATACGCAGCTGCTCGCACTCGCTGGCGCCGCTGAGGCCGAAGGCTTTCTCCAGGTTGGCCTGGGGCACGCTCTCCTCGGGGGAGAGCTGGTCGAGCAGGGCGGCGACCGTGAACTTCATCGGGGAATGGGAGCGCGGGGGAAGCGAAAGGGGCGGTGGAACGGGGCGATGCCGCGAGCGAGAGGAATCAGAGCTGCGGTCTGCCCAGCGGATCGGCCGGAACGGCACGGCACTCCGTCCGGCGGCGGCCCGAGTCGCCCGCTGGCGCCCACCACGGAGGATTGGCGGCAGATGGCTGCTGACGGCGGCGTGTCGACGCCGGCGTTTCGGTGAGGAGCCCGGGGCGATGAGACGGGAGGCACGGGCCGGTAGCGGTGTGGGCCACGGCAGCACAGATCCCTGAACCTGGAGGCCGCCGTGCGGCGCTTCGCTGGTGCTCCAGCTTCGGAGTGGCCGTGAGCAAGGGGCAATGCCGTGCCAAGTGGATCGACGCAGACCGGAACGGCAGGACGACAACGGCAGCAATCCTGAGGCCGTTGGTCCAGCTTTGGCACTCTACGAAGTGGCAGTCCCCTCGTCCTGCTCGGCCGGTTGCCGGCGCGACGCCAGGATCAGGCGCGTGCCGATGATCAGAAAGCCGGCGGCGGCGGCAAGCTCCAGCGCATTCGTGGGGATCAGGCTGGAGAGGGACCCGCCCGCCGCCGCCCCCACCAAACTGGCCAGCACTAGCGCCGCGGCGCTGCCGGCGAACACAGCCCCTGGCCGGTTGCTGGTGCCGCTGATGCTGACGATTGCCAGCTGGGTTTTGTCGCCCAGTTCCGCCAGGAACACGGTCACAAAGGTGGAGGCGAGCAGCGCCAGGGTGGAGGTCATCCGGAGCGGGCGATGAGAACGGAAGGCAGCGCGGTGGCGACCGGTGTCGAAATGGAGGCACCAGCCAGCGGGCCCCAC